>CAVFCI010000064.1:0-11581 GCA_963620985.1 Hallerella sp.
ATCCGCGCAGCGGGGGAGCTCGAGGGGGCAAGACCCGCCTCGAGTTGGATTATAGCCATCAAAAACGCCTGAGCTATCAGGCTTTTTGACGAGCGTAGCGAGATTTTTTGTGAAGCAAAAGCTTCACAAAAAATGTGGCGTTTGTGCAGCGTAAGCCGCACAAATCAAATTTCATTCGGCTTTCAGCTCTCAGCTATCGGCTGGCACCGTCAGTGCCGTAGTTTCCTCCGTTGTCTCCGGTCGGGACACCGCAATATGCGTATCTGTAGCTGCCTCAAAGCGCCAGTAAAAAAACACGAACGACGGGAGGGTCGTTCGTGTTTTTCCATAATTAAAGAAGAGAGGTGTAGATGTGAACAAAAGCTCGCACTGTTATTGCTGCTTTCCGGCGGCGTCCTGAACCACCGCCGGAGGCTTATCACATTTTAAGGGAGGCTTTGTGAGTTTAATTTACTACTTCTGCGATAGGATTTCCGCTCCAAAACGGCTCTCTCCTGCTCCAAAAGGGCATATATCAGCCCTGACTGCGCAATTTGCCCATCTCGGCGACGTGCTTTTTTATCGCGTTGAAGGACTCGTCGCTTATGATGTGCTCCATCTTGCACGCATCCTCGGCCGCGGTCCCGCTGCTTACGCCGAGCAGCATGAGGTAGCTCGTGAGCAGCGTGTGCCGCTCGTAGATCTTCGACGCGACCTCTATACCGGCCTCGGTGAGGCTCAGATGCCCCAGCTCGTCGGAGACGAGATAGCCGCCGCTCTTCAGAAGCCCGACAGCACGGCTGACGCTCGGCTTGGAATAGCCCATGTACTCGCCGACATCTATGGCGCGCACATCCTTATATTTTTGAGACAGGACGTATATGGTCTCAAGATACATCTCGCCCGATTCCTGCAAATTCATTCCGTTCTCTCCGTGTTCAAATTTAGTTACATTATATAATAACACATTATTTTTGCTAATTCAAGCCGCTTAATCCCTACCTTCGCGCTGTGATATTATGCACAATTCGTTAGCATATGCTAACCGTTAAAATTGTGCAAGTCTACAAAGCTTGTGTCAGGCTCTTGACAATGGGGAAAACTGTGCTATTATTCATGCAGTTAGCGAGAGCTAACTTTAATTCAGCCCCACGGTTAGCGCGTGCTAATCAAAGGAGAAAGGACAGAGAATGATGCCTTTAACATTAGCTGCGGTCGGCGAGGATAATACGATCAAGCGTATCGCCGGCAAGCCTGAGGTGAAGAAGCACCTCGAAAACCTCGGCTTTGTCGTCGGGGGCGATGTAAAAGTGTTGACTGCCGTTGGCGAGAATGTCATCGTCAAGGTCAAAGAGGCCAGGATCGCCATAAGCGCGGAAATGGCACAGAAAATATATGTGTGAGGAGCAGAAACATGAAGACTCTGAGAGACGTTAAGATCGGCCAGACCGTCACCGTCAAGAAGCTCCATGGCGAGGGCGCGATAAAGCGCCGCATCATGGACATGGGTATTACCAAGGGCGCTGAGGTCTATGTCCGCAAGGTCGCTCCCCTGGGCGATCCCATCGAGCTCACCGTCCGCGGCTATGAGCTTTCCCTGCGCAAGGCAGATGCAGAAAAGATCGAGGTGGAATAATGGAAAAGAACATTAAAATTGCCCTTGCCGGCAACCCGAACAGCGGTAAAACGACCCTGTTCAATGCGCTGACCGGCTCAAATCAGTTCGTCGGCAACTGGCCCGGCGTTACCGTTGAGAAGAAGGAAGGCAAGCTCAAGAAGTTTGACGGCGTAACGGTCGTTGACCTTCCTGGCATCTACTCGCTTTCCCCCTACACCCTTGAGGAGGTCGTTGCTCGTAACTTCCTGCTCGGCGAGCGCCCCGATGCGATACTGAACATCATCGACGGCACGAACCTTGAGCGTAACCTTTACCTGACCACTCAGCTGACAGAGCTGGGCATCCCCGTTGTCGTTGCGGTCAACATGATGGACATCGTCCGCAAGAACGGCGATGTGATAAACATCAAGGAGCTGTCCCGTCAGCTCGGCTGCAAGGTGCTGGAGATATCCGCACTCAAGGGCGACGGCGTGACCGAGGCCGCGGCTGCGGCTGTCGATGCTGCCAAGAACGGCAAGACCATCCCCATGCACTCGTTCTCCGGCGTTGTCGAGCACGCTATCGCTCACATCGAGGAGGCCGTCCTGCACGAGCTGCCCGAGGAGCAGCAGCGCTGGTACGCCATCAAGATCTTCGAGCATGACGACAAGGTGCTTGCAAAGCTTGCGATAAAGCCCGAGGTCATGCAGCACATCGACGCGGACATCAAGGCCGCCGAGGAGGAGCTCGACGACGATGCAGAGAGCATCATCACAAACGAGCGCTACCTCTACATAGCCTCCATCATCAAGGCCTGCTACAAGAAGAAGAACGTCGGAAAGCTCACGACCTCCGACAAGATAGATAAGATAGTCACCAACCGCTGGCTCGGCCTGCCGATCTTCGCAGCCGTCATGTTCTTTGTCTACTGGGTCGCAATGGTCGCCGTCGGCGCACCCGCGACCGACTGGGCAAACGACGGTGTGTTCGGCGACGGCTGGCACCTGCTGGGCATCGGCTCTGCCGACTATAACGACACAAACGACGAATACTCCGCCGCCCTTCAGGCAGTCAGCGCCTTCCTCGGCGAGGATATCGACGTTGAGGCAGACGACTTCGACGCAGACGCACTGCTTGCCGAGATGAAGTCCTTCGAGACCACCGACAAGTCTGCCGAGCTCGACGTTGAGGACGAGGAGACCCTCGCCATCAACACCATGACAGCCTACTACGACGCGATCCCCGAGGACGCGGACAAGGAGAGCACCATTGCAGTCACCTATGTTGACGCAGTTGCCTACCTCGAGGAAAACGGCTTTGACGCTCCCGATCCTGCCGATTACGGCGTGTGGGTACCGAGTATCCCGACCCTCGTCGGCGACGGCCTTGACGCTGCAAACGCAGCTCCCTGGCTCAGCGGCCTTATCAACGACGGTATCGTAGCCGGTGTCGGCGCGGTCCTCGGCTTCGTTCCCCAGATGCTCGTCCTGTTCCTGATGCTCGCCTTCCTCGAGGCCTGCGGCTACATGGCGCGTATCGCCTTCGTGCTCGACCGTGTGTTCCGCAAGTTCGGACTTTCCGGCAAGAGCTTCATCCCCATGCTCGTCGGCGTCGGCTGCGGCGTTCCGGGCGTTATGGCATCCCGTACCATCGAAAACGAACGTGACCGCCGTATGACGATCATGACCACGACCTTCATCCCCTGCGGCGCAAAGGTTCCCTTCATCGCAATGATCGCCGGCGCACTGTTCGGCGGCAGCGCATGGGTATCCACCTCCGCATACTTCATCGGCATGGCAGCTATCATCTGCTCGGGCATCATCCTCAAGAAGACCCGCCGCTTTGCCGGAGACCCCGCTCCCTTCGTTATGGAGCTTCCCGCATACCACATGCCCACCCTCGGCAACGTCCTCCGCTCCATGTGGGAGCGCGGCTGGTCCTTCATCAAGAAGGCGGGCACCATCATCCTGCTCTCGACCATCTTCGTATGGTTCACCACCTACTTCGGCTGGGTTGACGGCACCTTCCAGATGCTCACCGAGGATCAGATCGACTCCTCCATCCTCGCCAAGATCGGCAATGCGATCGCATGGATCTTCGCACCCCTCGGCTGGGGCAACTGGCAGGCAACTGTCGCCTCCATCACCGGCCTTGTCGCAAAGGAGAACATCGTCGGCACTCTCGGCATCCTCTACGGCGGCGGCGACGGCACCGTCTATCAGGCAATGGCAGCAGCCTTCACCGGCGTGACCGCTTACAGCTTCCTCGTCTTCAACCTTCTGTGCGCTCCCTGCTTTGCAGCTATCGGCGCGATCAAGCGCGAGATGAACAACCGCAGCTGGACCTGGTTTGCCATCGGCTATCAGTGCGGCTTTGCATACGTCATCGCCCTGATGATCAATCAGTTCGGCGGCGCCTTCACCGGCAGCCTGAACGTCATCGGCCTGATCGTTGCGATCGCTCTGCTGGCAGGCATGATCTACATGCTCTTCCGCCCCTACAAGGAGGCAGAGACTCTCAGCACCAAGGAAGCTACCGTCGGTCTGAAGTAAAAGCAGCATAACATAACGATAACGAATAAAGGAGGAGTAAGCAATGCTTGAATACATAGCGGCCAATATCGGAACGATACTGATAACGGCGGGGCTGATCGTGATCGTCGCGCTCATAATCCGCTCGATAGTCAGGAATAAGAAAGCAGGCATATCCTCCTGCGGCGCAAAGTGCGGCGGCTGCGGCGCGTGCGCCATGGCCGGAAAGTGCCACGGCGGCTCCAGCTGCTCCGGCGGCAGCGCCCTCAGGGATGTAAAAAACCTGAAGAAACAGAACAGTTAAACGCTGACGGGAGGTGCAGACCCCTGCACCTCCCCATTTTACAAACAGGAGTAAGCGATGACTAACCCCAAGCTTGCGGTGTCCGCCTCGGTGGTGAGATACCTTCTCGCGCTGGACGCGCTCAGAGGCGCGGGCGGGATACGCACGACAGACGTGGCGAGGTATCTGAACATAAAAAAGCCGAGCGCACACACGATGCTCAACAATTTAAAGGACGCAGGGCTTCTGACCAAGGACGAGCTGGGCATAGCGCATCTGACAAGCTACGGCACGGAGCTGACGAGCCGGTACAGGCGCTATTACTGTGCTGCGGCTGAGGCTCTTGCGCGCACACTGCCGGCCTCGGCTGATATAAAAGGCGCGGCCTGCGCCCTCGTCGCCGAGCTTTCCGAGCAGGTGCTCGAGGAGCTTTGCGCCCAAGGCACTGCGGAGGGAACACTTAATGTATCTTGAGATAAGCGAGCTTCACAAGGGCTTCGGCAGCGGCGATAACCGCTGCGAGGTGCTCCGCGGCATAAGCTGCGGCATTGAAAAAGGACATATATGCGTCCTGCTGGGACCCTCGGGCTCCGGCAAATCGACGCTTCTGAATATAATAGGCGGCATTGAAACGGCTGACTCCGGCAGCATAAGCATCGGCGGACAGCCGATCGCTGTGATGAGCGCAAGGCAGCTTTCGCTGTACCGGCGCAGGCATCTCGGCTATGTCTTCCAGTCGTATAACCTCATCCCGAACCTGACGGTGCAGGAAAACATCGAGGTCGGCGCGTACCTTTCCGATAAGCCCCTGCCGGCGGAGGAGATACTCAAGACCCTCAGCCTGTGGGAGCACAGGAGCAAGGTACCCTCTCAGCTCTCGGGCGGTCAGCAGCAGCGCACGGCCATAGGAAGGGCGATAGTCAAAAACCCGGATATTCTGCTGTGCGACGAGCCGACGGGCGCGCTCGACTACAAGACCTCCAAGGAAATACTGGAGCTTATAGAGCGCGTAAACCAGAGCTACGGCAGCACGGTCATACTCGTTACGCATAACGACGCGATAAAGCGCATGGCCGACCGCGTCATACGCCTGCGCGACGGCGCTGTCCGCTCCGACGAGCTCAACAGCTCAAAGCTCGGCGCTATGCAGCTTGAATGGTGAGGGAGCAGAGGCCATGAAAAATCCACTCAGGCGCCGCCTGCTGCGCGAGCTGCGGCAGGATGCCGGCAAGTACATTGCGCTGCTTCTGTTCCTGACCCTGACGGCCGGCATGGTGTCCGGCTTCATCGTCGCCGCCGGCAGCATGAGGGCGGCCTATGACGAGAGCTTTGCCAAATACAGCGTTGAAAGCGGTCACTTTATCCTTGAAGACAGGCTGCCGGAGGAGACGAAGGCGAGCCTCGAAGAGGAAGCAGAGATAAGCGTGTGCGAGCTGCTTTACAAGGACGTGACGCTCGATAACGAAAGCACCGTGCGCATTTACAAAAACCGCACGGAGCTCAACAAGGTCTGCCTCATGGACGGCACTCTTCCCGAAAATGCGGGTGAGATCGCTGCCGACAGGCTGTATCTTGAAAACAACTCCCTCGGCATCGGCGATGAGCTTGCGGGGCTTGAGCTCACGGGCATCGTTGCGCTGTCCGACTACTCGGCGCTGTTTAAAAACAACACCGACATGATGCTCGACGCAAACAGGTTCTGCGCCGCCGTAGTCACGCCCGAGACCTTTGATGAGATAGACGAAAATGTCCGCTATTGCTACGCATGGCTCAACAATGACGACAGCCTCAGCGACGAGCAGTGCAGGGACAAGGCCGGCGACATTGCGGACATACTCTCCGGGGACTGCGAGATAAAGGAGCTTGTAAGACGCGCCGATAATCAGGCCATAATGTTCACCGGCGAGGATATCGGCAGCGACAAGGCGATGATGACGACGCTTTTGTATCTTGTTATCGTCATACTCGGCTTCGTGTTCGCAATAACGACGCGCAGCACCATCGAGCAGGAGTCCGGCACCGTCGGAACGCTGCTGGCCTCAGGCTACACGAGACGGGAGCTTATCCGCCACTACATGACCATGCCGATCATCGTCACGCTCTTTGCGGCACTCATAGGCAACATTATCGGCTACACCGTGATGAAGGACTACTGCGCGAGCCTGTATTACCACAGCTATTCGCTGACGACCTACGTTACGCGCTGGAGCGCCGAGGCGTTTATAAAAACAACGCTCGTACCCTGCGTGCTGATCGCCGTCACGGTGTACGCCGTGCTTTGGGGCATGATGCGCCGACCCATACAGAGCTTCCTGCGCCATGAGCTCGGCGGGCGGGGAAAGCAGTACGTTCCGCCCCTGCGCACCGGAGGCATAATCGAGCGCTTCCGCAAGAGGATCATCCTGCAAAACCGCAGCGCGTACATAACGCTGTTTATCGGCATACTGTTTGCCAATACCCTGCTGCTGTTCGGACTGATCATGCCTCCGCTGCTGGATAACTTCAAGCAGGAGGTCCTTGAAACGAAGTTTTCCGACTATCAGTATCTGCTCAAGGTTCCGGTGCTTACGGAAAACGAAAACGCCGAGCCCTTCTGCATAAGCTCACTTGAGTACGGGGACGATGAGATAAGCGTTTACGGCATAAAGCACGCTTCGAACTATGCGGACTTTTCATTCCTGCCGTCGGAAAAGGGCAGCGTTCTCGTCTCCGAGGAGTTTCTGGAAAAGTACGGCCTTGAGCCCGGTGACAGAATAAGCCTGCACGAAAAATACGGCGGCAAGGAGTACAGCTTCACCGTCTACGACTCGACACCCTACGCCGCGGGGCTTTCCGTTTTCATGAGCAAGCTGAACTTCAACGAGACCTTCGGGCTCGAAAAGTGGTTCTTCAACGGCTATTTCTCGAACGAAAAGCTCACCGACCTCGACGCCGAGGCGGTCTCGAGCGTCATAACCGAGCACGACCTGACAGTCCTGACCGACCAGCTTGACGACTCGATGGGGCGCATGTTCCCCATCGTCGGCGGCTTTTCGCTGGCACTGTATATGCTTTTAGTGTACCTGCTGTCGAAGACGGTCATCGAGAAAAACGCACAGAGCATATCCATGCTGAAGATCCTCGGCTACACGCAGCGCGAGATAAGCTCCCTGTATAACTCGGCAACGGCCATCGCGGTGGGCGTGTCGCTCATCGTGACGATCCCGCTGAGCGCACTGTGCATGAAGAGGCTTTACTATCACTTCATAAGCGAGATGAGCGGCTGGCTGTCGTTTTATCTTGCCCCGTGGATATGGGCGGCAATGCCGGCGCTCGGTGCGGCGACGTATTTTGTCATTCACATGATCCAGCTCCGGCGCTTGGGCAGGATACCCCTCGCACAGGCGCTGAAAAATATGGAGTAGCATAGAATAATTAACGGAGGTTAGGTTATGCAATACGCAATTTTTGCAATTATTCTCATAGTGTTCGCGGTCTTTGTTATAAAGAGCTATTCAAAAAAGCTCGCCTCCGGCTGCTGCGGCAGCGGAGATGCCGAGAAAAAGATAAAGGTCGCGGATAAGAACAGGGCGCACTATCCCTACGCCGCGTCTCTTACCGTTGACGGCATGATGTGCGCCGCCTGCGAGACGCGGGTCGAAAATGCGCTCAACGCCATTGACGGCGTGTGGGCTAAGGCAAGCTCCTCCGACGGCAGCGTGGAGCTGCTCATGAAAGCGCCCGTTGACGAGGAGCTCCTGCGCAAAACCATAAACGAGCTGGGCGTTTACACTCTTATGAAAGCTGAATACCGCGATGCAAAGCAGAACTAAGACCTATTCCGGTGCCGACGGGAGCTACAGCGTCACAAGCTACGACGTTTTCCCCGGCATTGAGCTGATCTACAACAACATAAGCCTCTATGAGCACGACATACAGCCCGAGGAGGACAAGACGCTGCTGGAGATACACCACTGCCGCTCGGGACGAATGGAGTGCCGCATCGGCGCTGACTTCTTCTACCTCGCGCCGGGCGACCTGTCGATAAGCCTCTCCGACGGAGCTATCTCGCATTCGAGCTTCCCCACGGGCAGCTATGAGGGCGTGACGATACGCATAAACGGCAGGGACGCGCCCAGATGCCTGTCCTGCTTTCTTGCGGACGTGAACGTTCAGCCCGAGGCTCTGCGCGAAAAATTCTGCGCGCAGGGGCAGTGCTTCGTTGCTCGCTCATCCGCGGCGATAGAGCACATTTTCTCCGAGCTCTACAGTGTGCCCGAGAGCATACGCAAGGGCTATTTCAAGGTCAAGATATTGGAGCTGCTGCTGTTTCTGAGCGCGATGGAGCTCAACTCCTCGGCTCTTGCAGAGCGCAGGATCTCCAACACTCAGGTCGAGCTTGCAAAGTGCATCGGCGCGTACCTTTCCGCAAATATGGACAGGCGCATAACGCTCGAGGAGCTCTCGTGCGCGTTCCACCTCTCGCAGACGGCGCTCAAATCCTGCTTCCGCGCAGTCTACGGCGAGAGCGTGTATTCCTACATCCGCACCCAGAAAATGCAGTGCGCCGCGGCAGACCTCCGGCGCTCGGAGATGAGCATCATGGAGATCGCCGGACGCTACGGCTACGACAACGGCAGCAAGTTTGCCAAGGCCTTCCGCGATACCGTCGGCATGAGCCCGACCGAGTACCGCAACGCGGGGTAGACAGACCGTTTAATTTATGATATATATTAGGGTGAGCATTTATTTACTCATCCTTTATATACTTTTTTAAAAGGAGTAGATAACTATGAAATTCCACATTGAAGACACTGCAAAAATGTTCGGCTACGGCGTGCTGTTCGGCACTGCCGGCATCAAGATCCTCAGAAGCCGCGACGCAAAGACCCTGTACACCCATGTCACCGCCGCAGTCCTGCGCGCAAAGGACTCGGTCATGCAGACCGCCGACGATATCCGCTGCGACTGCCAGGATATCTACGCCGGAGCCAAGGACATAAACGAGCGCCGCGCCGAGGAAGAGGCCGCGTCGGTCATTGAAAACGTCGAGGCAGAGTAATGAAATGCAGAATTCTCAGCGAAGCTAAGGGCAGGATGCGCGTGCGTTTTATAACGCCGCGCATGAGCCTTACGCAGGCCGATATAGTCGAGGAATACCTCGGCTCTCTCCCCTGCGTAAAAAAGGTAAACGTATACGACCGCAACTGCGACGCGGTCATTGAATACACCGACCGCGCCGCCGTCATATCCGCGCTGGCGCGCTTTTCTTATGAAAGCTGCGGCATAACCCAGCCCAAGCCCACCGGCAGGGCGCTAAACCGCGAATATCAGGACAAGCTCGCGGGGCTCATCATGCGCAGGGTGCTGAAAAAAGCCTTCCTGCCCGCTCCGTGGCGCGCCGCGCTCTGCGTTGCAAAAAGCAGCCGCTACTTTGCCCGCGGCCTAAGCTCGCTGCGGCAGCGCAGGCTCGATGTTGCCGTCCTTGACGCGACGGCGATAACCGTATCCGTCCTGCGCGGCGATACCGACACCGCCTCGACGATCATGTTCATGCTCAGGATAGGCGATATCCTCGAGGAGTGGACGCACAAGAAGTCCGTTGCAGACCTTGCGCGCACCATGAGCCTCAATGTCGATAAGGTCTGGGTGAAGACCGGCGATACCGAGGAGCTTCGGAGCATCTCCGATGTTTCCGTCGGCGACGAGGTCATCGTCCGCATGGGCAGCATGATCCCCCTCGACGGCAAGCTCATCTCCGGCTCTGCCGCGGTCAATCAGTCGTCCATGACCGGCGAGAGCATGCCTGTGCGCAAGGAAACGGGCAGCTACGTCTACGCCGGAACGGTCGTGGAGGAGGGCGAGTGCGTCGTAAGGGTCGAAAAGAGCCTCGGCTCGGGCCGCTACGACAGGATAGTCCACATGATCGAGGACTCGGAAAAGCTCAAATCGGACACCGAGTCGCAGGCCTACCACCTCGCCGATAAGCTCGTGCCCTACAGCCTCGGCGCAACGGCGCTCACATGGCTCATAACGCGCAACCCGACCAAGGCGCTGGCCATACTCATGGTCGATTTCTCCTGCGCCCTGAAGCTGTCCATGCCCATCGCGGTGCTCTCTGCCATGCGCGAGAGCGGCGCAAACGGCATATCCGTCAAGGGCGGCAAGTTCCTTGAGGCCATAGCTCAGGCCGACACGGTGGTCTTCGACAAGACCGGCACGCTCACCCACGCAAGCCCCGAGGTCGCGGATATCATAACCTTCGGCGATAACGAGAAAAACGAGATGCTCTGCCTTGCGGCCTGCCTCGAGGAGCACTATCCGCACTCGATAGCAAACGCCGTCGTCAAGGAGGCGCAGCGGCGCGGCCTCAACCACGAAGAGCGCCACTCCAAGGTCGAATACGTCGTCGCCCACGGCATACACAGCATCGTTGACGGCAAAAAGGTCGTCCTCGGCAGCCACCACTTCGTCTTCGAGGACGAGGGCTGCACCATCCCCGAGGCCGAGCGCGAAAAATTCGACAGCCTGCCTGCGCAGTATTCCCACCTCTACCTTGCCATAAGCGGCACTCTGGCCGCCGTCATATGCATCGAGGATCCCCTGCGCGAAGAGGTACGCAGCGTGATAAGCGCCCTGCGCGGACTGGGCATAGACAAGCTCGTCATGATGACCGGCGACAGCGAGCGCACGGCGAGAGCCGTTGCCGAGCACGCGGGGCTTGACGAGTACTACGCTGAGGTTCTGCCCGAGGACAAGGCGGCGTTTATCCGCTCCGAGCACGAAAAGGGACGCAGGGTCATCATGATCGGTGACGGCGTGAACGACTCGCCCGCCCTCAGCGAGGCCGACGCGGGCATTGCAATGTCCGACGGCGCGGCCATAGCCCGCGAGATCGCCGATATCACCGTCTGCTCGAACGATCTTGAAAGCCTTGTCACCCTAAAGCGCATATCCGACGGGCTGATGGCGCGCATCCACGCAAACTACCGCTTCATCATATCCTTCAACGCGGGGCTCATCGTCCTCGGCGTTGCGGGCGTTCTTCCGCCCTCGACCTCGGCGCTGCTGCACAATGTATCGACGCTGGGGATAGGACTGCGCAGCATGAAGAATCTATTGCCCTGACGGGTCAGCTTGTCAAAAAAGTCCCTCGCGGGACTTTTTTGACTGCACTTTTCCGCCGAGCATTTTGAAAGTATTCAAAATGCT
>CAVFCI010000065.1:0-10635 GCA_963620985.1 Hallerella sp.
CCCCCGTTTCTTTTATTATACCAGAAACGAGGGCGGTTGGGTAGGTTTTTTGACAGTCTGAGATGTATCTTTCTTGCTTCTCTTTCTTTTTATAAACATTTTACCGTATAGCTGCATAAGGGCTGAAGTTTTGATAACGATGGCCTGTATCCTCTTCTGTAAGATCAAGATACGCCTGTTCAGTCACTGTAACACTGGAATGACCCAGCAAACGGCTGAGGGTATATATGTGCCTCTTTCCTATATGCCGGTGATATAGTGGCGTATAACGCTCTCTGAGACTGCATCGACCGTCGTTATTCCCAGCTCGTTATAGCACCAACGCTGGAATAATCGCAGCGTCTGCTCATAGCTGTTCATGGTCTTTTGTCTGAGCTGCCTTATATGGCAATAAACTAAATATTCCTCTATCAAGCTGTCAAAACTCAGGTCTGCCATAAAATGAAAAACTCCCTTGTTTATTGGTAAGATTTCTACTCAATAAATCAAGAGAGTTTATTTTGGTACGCAAAAACAGTTTATAGGCTTAAAACATATTTTTTATCGGGATTTTGGAATGTTCATGGGCGTGACACCATATTCCTCCATCCGGCAAAACCTTGATTTTGCTGCGTTTTCACCGCATTATGCCCTGCTTTTGGCGCAGGGAGAGGCAGTCGGCGATCATGGCGATGAATTCGGAATTGGTCGGCTTGCCCTTGATGTTCGACACGGTGTAGCCGAAGAATTTTTGCAGGACCTCGATATCGCCGCGATCCCACGCGACCTCAATGGCGTGGCGGATCGCCCGCTCGACCCGCGACGGGGTCGTGCCGAATTTCTTGGCGACCTCGGGGTAGAGCACCTTCGTCACGGCGTTTATGATATCCATGTCGTTTATCGTAAGTATGATCGCCTCGCGCAGGTACTGATAGCCCTTGATGTGCGCCGGAACGCCGATCTCATGTATGATCTCGGTGACTGCCGCCTCCAGATTCGCGTCGCCCGTGCGCTGCGGCATGAGCACCTCATCCTGCTGCGGGAGTGTGCCGACCTGACGGATACGGTCGAGCAGTATGTTGACATCGCAGGGCTCGGGCACGAAGTAGGCCGCGCCGAGAGCCGTGCAGCGGCGCACGATCTCGCTGCGGTACAGGTGCGTGACGACTATCGCCTTCGCTCCCGGGCATGCCTCCGGCAGACGGCGCAGCACCTCAATGCCGTCAAGCTTCAAAAGCACAAGATCCATGACCAAAACGTCCGGCTGCTGCTCGGCTGCAAGCGCGAGCGCATCCACGCCGTTGTCCGTGCTGCCGACACATTCCATGTCGTCCTCCTGCGCAAGAACGTCGCCGAGCAGGCGGCGGAAGTCCTCGTCGATGTCTGCGATCAAAACTCGTGTTTGGGTTTCCATAACTATATTCCTCCAGTAAAATGCATGAACAGCGCCGTCCTTGCCTTTTGGTGCAAAACAGCCGCTTTTATGGTATAAACTTACCATATCCGAAACGTTTTGGCACACGAATCGTGTCGAGCACTTGAAATATTTGTTGACATAATTCGACGAAAACGCCTCTGATTCCGGTTGTTTTTCTTATTTTTATCCCAACTGTGTAATATTTTGTCGAAAAATCGGCTGCAAAAACGCCCCGTGCAGAGCACAGGGCGCAGGAACTCACTTGAAAACGAAATACATGGTGATGAGCCAGCTCATAAGGGCAAAGGCCATTGCCGCCACTGCCATCCTGAAGCTGTGGTCATGCTCATTTTCCCGATAATCACCGGCGGCCTCGGACGCACCGCGCAGATACGCCCTGTAGAGCGCCAGAAATCGGCGGCTGTCCTGCCGTCCTGCGGCGTGAGCCTCGGCAACTGTCCTTTTGAGCGTCGAAAGTCTGTTCATCATGTCTCTCCCCGAAAAATCCGTTATTGATCCATGACATTATTTTATCATATCCTGCGCGATTTTCAAGAAGCAATTTTCACCGGAGCCTGAACAGCAGCATACCGCCGCACATAACGGCAAGGCCGGCGTATTTATTCCAGCCGAAGGCGAGCTTTTCGCTGCCCATGAGCCCGAATGCATCGATGAGCGCCGCGACGAGCAGCTGCGAGATGAGTATGACCGATACGGCGAGCGTCGTGCCGAGGCTCTTGATGCCGAGCATGACGGTGAGCGTTATGACTATGCCAAGTACGCCGCCGAGCCAATAGAGCTTGTTGACGCTGCCGATCGCCGCGAAGCTGCCCTGATGCCGGAATAGCAGCGCCACGAGAGCCAGCGCAAAGGCCGTGCCCTGCACGAGGACATTTGCCTCCATGTTGCCTATCCCCTCGCCCAGACGTGTGTTCATCACGCCCTGCACGCTCATCGCCATTCCGGCAGCTATGCTGAACACTATGCCAAGCAGCATTCCGTATCCCCCGTTTTTTTCTCGCGCGGCCTATTGATATTGCCGCCGTGATGTGTTAAAATCCGTAGTACACGAACAAATGTCACTGTGCCGCATACAGGAGGCTTGAAAATGGCTAATGCAAAACCCAAATACTATCTCGTCGAGGCGACGGCTCTGCCGGAGGTCTTCGTCAAGGTGACGGAGGCGAAATCGCTTCTTGAGACCGGCGAGGCGCGCACGGTCGCCGAGGCTGTCGAGCGAGTCGATCTCAGCCGCAGCGCGTTTTACAAATACAAGGACTGCATCACGCCCTTCCGCGACATGAAGCGCGATGCCATCATGACCTTCCATATAAAGCTGCACGATAAACCGGGCAAGCTTGCCTCGGTACTTTCTATCTTTACCGAATCGGGCGCAAATATACTCACGATAAACCAGTCGATACCGGCAAACGGTGTCGCGCTCGTGACGATATCCATAGCGCCGGACAATCTCGTCATAAGCAGCGACGAGCTCATGGCGCGGCTGAGCACCGTTCCGGGCGTTGTCAGCATCGAGCTTATGGCAGGCTGAGGCTCAGGCGAATAATATGAAGTAGGGTGTTCCCCTACTTCTTTTTTATTCAGGTGGTAATATGCTCATAGTTCAAAAATTCGGCGGCAGCTCGCTTGCGGGGCTCCAGCGCCTCCGGCGTGCCGCCGCCATAATATCCGACTGCGCAATGTGCGGAAACGAGGTCGTCGCCGTCGTTTCCGCACGCGGAGATACTACCGACGAGCTGCTTGCCGATGCAGGGCGCATAAGCGCACAGCCCGCGCCGCGGGAGCTCGACGCGCTTTTATCCACCGGCGAGACCGGCTCGGCTGCGATGATGTCGATGCAGCTTGCGGCTATGGGACACGGCAGCGTATCGCTCAGCGGGGCGCAGGCCGGAATACGCACGGACAGTGTTCACGGCGATGCGCGCATACTGGATATCGACACCGGACGCATACTGCGCGAGCTCCGAGCCGGACGCATCGTGATCGTCGCCGGCTTTCAGGGGCTCGACGGCGAGGGCGACACTACGACGCTCGGGCGCGGAGGCTCGGACACGACGGCGGTGGAGCTTGCCGCCGCGCTGGGCGCTGCCCGCTGCGAGATATACTCGGACGTTGACGGGATATACACCGCCGATCCCCGCCTCGTAACGGGCGCAGAGCGCCTTGAGCGCATCGACTATGCCGATATGCTCCGGCTTGCGCTGCACGGCTCACAGGTGCTGCACTCGCGCAGTGTCGAGGCTGCGATACGCGAGAGCGTGACGGTGCATCTGCTGTCGAGCTTCACGCGCCGCGAGGGTACGGTCATGGGCTCATTCCCCGAGCGCCCCGCGCTCTGCGGCGTGACACGCGAGCCTGAGCGCAGCAGCGTCAGCATCATAGGCCGCGAGGCAAATGCGCTTATCCTCGCCGAGGCCGTCGCCGTGCTTGCGCACAGCGATATACTCGTTGCCGAAACGGAGCTTTTTGACGGCGGCTGCTCGCTTTACGTTTCGCCCGACAAGCTGCTGCCGGCGCTTGAGCTGACGCACAGAAGATTTTTCCGCTGAGCAGGGCTTCTGCTTGCTTTTACCGCCGGTTCGACCCTCTTTCAGGCTCACAAAGCCTGGTTCAGACGCTTTTTATATGCAAAAGCTCGTTTTTTTACGCATTTTAATTTGCATCCGGACTGCGTTTGTGTTATCTTATATAGTATCTAAGATATCTGAAAGGGAGTCTGTGCCATGGATTGCAGGCAGTTTGAAAAAATACGCAGCGAAAATCCGTTTATGCCGCTCAACGATATAGTACACGAGCTTGTTTTGCAGGATATAATCAGCTTTGCGCTGATGCCGGGAAGCCGGATAAGCGAAAGCAGCATCGCGCAGGAGCTCGGCATAAGCCGCTCTCCGGTCAAGGCCGCCCTTGAAAAGCTCGCGGCGAACAACTATATAAAGATACAAAACAGCCGCTACTACGTCGCGGAGTTTGACAAGAAGGAGTATGACGAGATCTGCGACTTTACGCAGATGATCGAGTCCTACGCCGCCGGTGAGGCCGCGCTGAATATCACGAAGCAGCAGCTCGACGAGCTGTACGACATGGCGCACAAGCTTCAGGATACCTATGACGAGGCCTTCCACAAGGGCAAGGACTTCGTGTTCAAAAAGCTGCTCGAGCAGGAGATAGCCTTCCACTGCGCCGTGGTCAAGGCCTCCGGCAACAGCCTTATAAGCAACATCTACGACCAGATGAAGTACCGTCTGTTCCGCTGCCGCAGCTATCTGCTGTTCTCGCGTCCCGAGGGCTTTTACGACACGGTCGATAACGACCATGTGTTCATCTGCGATATCCTAAAGTTCGGCGACCGCGACATGGCCGCCGCCGCGATACGCCGCCACCTCGGTGTCTCACGCTCCGGCATCGAGCGCTATAATCTGCTCGATCTGACGAATAAAAAGTAAAAATCAGCCGGCCAGAAGGTCGGCTGATTTTTTTCATATTTATCGTTAAGCTGACGGGAGTCGAGCCACTGCCGCCTTACCATATTTGTCGATGCATGGCAAGACGGAGATAATACGGCTTGCGCTGCAAGCTAAATAAACAGCTCAGACTTAAAGTCCAAGCTGTCTTTTCTGCATTTATTATCAAATTTTAGTTCCGACACGGCGGAACAGGCACGTTTTTTCAATGGCGTTGTCACGCTGTACCTATACATTTGCTGCGTCAGCCCGACCGGCAGCTGCGTCACTGCGCCTCCAAAAAAGCCTTTTGGAATTTGGGCAGGACACCGATGCCGTTCGTGCGGTGCGGCGGGAGCTGGTAAATGTCGTGACCAGGGTAGTCGTTGCCCTCGATGAGCAGCGGCCCGTTATCGGTCACGCAGACATCCCAGCCGACGATGCCGACCTGCGGCACGACCTGACCTGCGCGCTTTACCATCGCAACGACCTCGTCCCAGAGCGGGATCTTGAAACCCTTTATCGCAACGCCCGTCAGCGGGTGAACGTCGTACAGGTTCTCCGCCTTATCCAGCGCGGGGTAGATTATCTCGCCGCTGTCCTCCTCGATGGGCACGACCATGCCGCCGCTGTTGAAATTATCGACATACTTGCCGTTGCCGATGCGCAGGTAGGCCGCAACGACGCAGGTCTTTGCGCCGTGGGTGAAGCTGATGACGCGGCAGGTGTTCACCGAGTACGGGTGCAGCGCCATGAGGTCGCGGTGCTGCACGACGCACTCCTCGAGCAGCACATGATGTCCCAAGCCGTCGAGGTGCTCGCGCAGCGGCACGTCGAGCGATGAGGTGTCGAGCTTTTCGATGCCGTGGCCGCACTGCCCGTCAACGGGCTTTACCATGAACACGGGGTGCTTTTCGACAAAGGCGGCAAGCTCTGCATCGGCCGCGGCTGAGTAGTCGAGCCAGTCGCGGTGCAGGAAATCGGCAAAATTGTGCGCGAACCTGAGCTTGTTCTCGATCTCGGGCATGTACGCCGGATCGTTGTATTTCTTGATGAAGCTGTTGTTTATGCCGCGCGTAACCACCGTTTTGCGCTGCGCGGCGTTGAGATCGTACATCTCAAACAGCCAGTAGTCCATGTATCCGGCCTGATAGCGCAGTCCGCACCAGACCATGTCGATGAATATAAACAGCTTGCTGCGCCCTGACTTTTCGTGAACAGCATTGATCTTCTGGAACATCTGCTTCCAGTTGAGTCCGGCTATGCGAGCAAGCAGGAATTTAAGCTTTCCCATTCTTGTACCCCCGTTGAGATGTTTTTGAGACGTTTTTTGCGTTATCCCGGCCGGCAGCTGCGGCAAAAATCATCACAAGCGGGCACCTGCGGAAGGCGAAACGCTACGGTTTATGCCAATATTTCCGGTCGGGACACCGCAATCGCCGTATAGGTGCAGCTTTAATGCGCCTTCGAAAAGAAACTACATGTGCTCGGGAGCGGAGACACCGATGACGGACAGGGACAGGGCTATGACCCTGCGGACGGTGTCGGCCAGACAGAGGCGCGCATTGAGTACGCCCTCCTCCGCGCCCTTGATGCGGCAGGCGGTGTAGAACCTGTGGAAGCGGGCGGCAAGCTCGGTGACGTACTTGTTTATGTGGCTGGGGTCATAGTCACGCGCTGCGAGGCGTATCTCCTCGGGCAGCAGCGCGATCTGCTTTATGAGCTCGCGCTCCTGCTCTGTGGACAGCAGCGACAGATCGACGCTTTCGATATCCGGCAGCTCGTGACCCTCGGCTGCGAGCGCCGCAACGAGCGTGCAGATACGCGCATGGGCGTACTGGACGTAGTAGACGGGGTTTTCGCTATCCTGCCGCACGGCGAGGTCGAGGTCGAACTCAACGGGCGACTCGGGACGGGAGTTGAAGAAATAGCGCGCCGCGTCAACGGGTATCTCGTCGAGCAGGTCGGACAGGGAGATTGCCTTGCCGGTGCGCTTTGACATGCGCACTACCTCGCCGCCGCGCATGAGCTTTACGAGCTGCATGAGCACGATATCGAGCCTGTGCTCGCCGTCGAGCCCGAGCGCGTCCATCGCGCCCTTCAGTCGGGCGACGTGACCGTGGTGATCCGCGCCCCAGACGTTTATGACCTTGTCAAAGCCGCGCTGCTCGAACTTGTTGCGGTGGTAGGCTATATCGGCGGCAAAATAGGTGTAGAAGCCGTTTGCGCGGCGCAGGACATCGTCCTTGAGCTCAAGCTTCTCGATATCCTCGGGCTTCTTTCCGGCGGCAAGCAGCTTGTCGGAGAGTATCTTCGAGGTGTGCAGCCACAGAGCGCCGTCCTTTTCATAGGTAAAGCCCGCGTCGGTGAGCTTCTGCACGGACTCGGCGACATAGCCGCTCTCATGCAGGCTCGATTCAAGGAACCACCGGTCGTACTCTATGCCGTAGCGGGCAAGATCGCTCTTCATCTTCGGCAGATTCACCGACAGTCCGAAGTCGGCGATCTTCTTATGACGCTCGGCGGTGGGCAGCTCCAGCCAGTCCTCGCCGTACCTTTCGCAGAAGAGCTTGGCCAGCTCCTTTATATCGTCGCCGTGGTAGCCGTCCTCGGGGAACTCAACGGCATCCTCGCCCTTTAAAAGCTGGATCGCGCGAGCCTCGATGCTGGCGGCGAATTTTTCTATCTGATTGCCCGCGTCGTTGACGTAGAACTCGCGCCATACGTCGTAGCCGGCGCGTGAGAGGACCGAGGCCAGCGCGTCGCCCAGCACGCCGCCGCGGGCGTTGCCCATGTGCATGGGACCTGTGGGGTTTGCGGAAACGAACTCGACCATGAGCTTTTTGCCCTCGCCGATATCGCAGTTGCAGAAGCTGTCGCCCTCCTCGGCTACGTTTTTGAGCACGTCGGAGTACCACTTGCCGCCCATGCGGAAGTTCATAAAGCCGGGGCCTGCGACCTCGACACTTTCAAACCAGCTGCCCTCAAGCGCCATGTTCGCGGCAAGCGTCTCCGCGACCTTGCGCGGCGGCATACGCATGAGCTTTGCGCTTGCCATGGCGTAGTTTGCCGCATAGTCGCCGTTTGCGGTGTCCTTGGGTATCTCGACGCTGCCGCCGAGCGTAAGTCCCGCGGGCAGCTCGCCCTTTTCCGCCGCCGCAAGATATGCCGCGTTCACGAGCTCCGTGACCTGCTGTTTTGCCTTCTGTATCATGTTTGCCATATCGTTTATCCTCTCAGCTTCTGAGCTTTACGCTCATTTTAAGTGTATTTCTGCTTGCAACGGTGTGCTCCATATTGACGACATAGTCGATGCTCAGCTCGCCGCCGAGATCGTCAAAGCTCGCCCTTATCCTGCGCGTTTCAATGCCCATCGTCGCCGCGCCGAAGCGCGTATCGTAAAGAAATCTGTCCTTCTCGCCCTCGCGGAAGACCATTTTCGCGTTGAGCATCCCCTTGCGCTCGACGCTTATCGCATCGGACGTGATGTCCACGGTCGTGCAGGTGCCCTCAAGCCCCGTGAGCTCGCTTTCACGGTAAAATATCTGATATCCGTCCTCGGTGCGGCAGTACACACCGTCGGTCACGAACTCGAACGTATCGGCATCGGGCTGCATAAAGCCCTGTATGCCGGTTATCTTAATAACTGCATTCATATGCTTTACCTCACTCGTCCAGCGCGAAGGGCTCGACGAAATTGACCCTGCTTTTGAGCTCATAGCCCAGCATGACGGGCGCAAGCGCCTCAAAATCCGCCGTGCTGCCGCTGGTGTAATAGCTCTCGCTCCCGCCGCCGGAGGCGAGCATATCGTTATCGCGCAGGTACTGCGCAAGGCACTGCGCCGATGCGTCAGCCGCGCCGACGAGTATAAGGTCTGCGCCGAGATACTCGCTTATGGCCTCGGCGATGAGCCCGTAGTGCGTGCAGCCGAGCAGCAGCGCTCCAACACCCCTCAGAGATTCGAGCGAGCGCTCTACAATGTCCCGCACCAGAGGGTCTGAGGGCAGATAGTGCCCGCTCTCGATCATCGGGACGAAGTCGGGGCAGGCGACGGCAGTTACCTGCGCCTCGGGCGCAAGGCGGCTTATCTCGGCCTGAAACGCTCCGCTTTCGATACTCGTTTTCGTTGCGATAACGCCGAGCCTTTTTCTGCCCGCCGCCGCGAGTCTCTCCGCCCCCGGCGTGAGCACGCCGACGGCCTTGGTCTTGTTCTGCTCCAGTATATCCGGCGCGTTGCTGGATATCGTTCCGCAGGCGGCAAGGATGGTCTTAACGCCGAAGCTCTCGGCAAAGGCGATATTCTGGCGCGCTATCATGCGCATCTGCTCCCGAGGCCGTCCGCCGTAGGGCATGCGCCCCGTATCGCCGAAGTAGATTATATTTTCATCCGGCAGTATCCGTCTGAGCTCCCGAACGGCTGTAAGGCCGCCGAGACCGGAGTCGAACACGCCGATGGGTCTGTTGTCCATTGCGTACTATCTCCATGATACTGATATAACTACAATATAATATGACAAGTCGTCCGAAATTACAAGGATTTTATTGTGGCAAAAGAGAAGTCTATCTGATATAATGTGACTATAACGATGATCGGAGGCAGGGCTTTGAACATAGATCTCACCGAAAAGGAATTCCGCAGACTGCTTGACCTTGTTTATATAGGCAACTGGATACTCAACTCAACGCGCACCGACGACCGCTTCGAGGACTATGACATCGTGCAGGAGAAGATATTCTCGCTGTGCTCGAAAAACGGCATGAAGAGCCTTATCCAGCTCTGGCACGGGCACGTCTTCCCCTCGCGGGCATATGAGGACGGCGGCATACACGAGGCCATCGCCGACTATGAGGACGCGGTTTTCTTCGACATTCTGGCAGAGGAGCTCGCGCGGCGCGACCTCGGCGAGAACTGCGAGGATATCGCCGCTCTCGCTGCGCGCATGGACGAATACATGGACGAATTTGAGGCAAACGGCGTTGAAAATCTGACGCTGGACGTATAGCGGCGGAATATCGGTATATAATAAATGCATCGGGAATGTCCGATGCATTTTTCGTTTCGAGGTTTTTTATGAACATGACCAACGACGAATACAGGCGGTATTCGGAGCTTCACCAGCCGCGCTCTAAATGCGCGGGCAATATGCTCAAAGCCTTTGCGGTGGGAGGGCTCATATGCTGCATAGGCGAGGCGGTGCTCGAGCTTTACACGCACTGCGGCCTTGAAAAGACCGACGCTGCAAGCGCAGCGAGCGCAACGCTCGTTTTCCTCGGCGCGCTTCTGACGGGGCTCGGGATATACGACCGCATCGCCCGCTTTGCCGGAGGCGGTACGCTCGTCCCGATAACGGGCTTTGCAAACGCCATGGCCGCTCCCGCGCTGGAGTTCAAGACCGAGGGCTTCATCACCGGCACGGCGGCGAAAATGTTCGTCATAGCAGGTCCCGTGATCGTCTGCGGCATCACGGCCAGCGTCATATACGGCCTGATACTATGCGTTTTGGGAGGATGAGTATGAGCAAGAAATCCAAAAAGCGCGGTGTTCTGCCCTCTGGCGAGAATGTCGCCCCGCAGGACTTTCGCAGCCGCGATGCTGAGGTTCGGGACACGCGCCGCCCGAAAGCCCCTGACGGCATATCCGGCGACTGGGGGAAGTGAAAAAGTCTCCGTATCAAAGCGATACGGAGATATTTCAGCTTGTCAAAAAAGTCCCTCGCGGGACTTTTTTTGACTGCACTTTTCCGCCGAGCATTTTGAAAGTATTCAAAATGCTTTTA
>CAVFCI010000065.1:10645-11349 GCA_963620985.1 Hallerella sp.
GCCGCCCGAAAGCCCCTGACGGCATATCCGGCGACTGGGGGAAGTGAAAAAGTCCGTTCCGAGGGAACGGACTTTTTTCATTCAAGGTCAAACAGAGCCTTTTCATAGTCTTTTACATAATATTTGATATTTTTTCTGCCCTTTTGCACGACCGTATGTCCCTCCCGCTCCAGCAGTGCCTTTTGCTCTCCAACACCTCCGGGGTACTTGGGATTGAGCTCGCCGTTTGCTTTGAGCGTGCGCCAGTACGGGGTTTTATCGCTCTCGCGCTGAAAGCTCGCCCACGCGGCGATAGAGACAAAAACTCCGGCGGTTATGGGCTCTGTGAAGTCCGCTCCACTGCATCGGGCAAAATACTCGCGTATCTCGCCTACGGTCGTCAGCTTCCCAAACGGGACACGGCGCATGACCTCGTCATAATCGACAGGCGGCGCGAAGTACATCCTGTCACCGCCGTATTTTTCAATGCTCGTAGCGTCTGTTATCGTCTGTATTCTCGGCATGTCACGCCGCTCGTGCAGCATGGCATTAAAATCCTTTTTATTTTCGTTTGCCATATGTCTCACTCCTTTGCAGGCATGATACATCAA
The DNA here is from genome assembly GCA_963620985.1 of Hallerella sp. Taxonomy (GTDB): domain Bacteria; phylum Bacillota; class Clostridia; order Oscillospirales; family Oscillospiraceae; genus F23-B02. The sequence goes on from CAVFCI010000065.1 coordinate 11,236, forward strand.
AAATCTTTTCCGTGCAATGAGACTGTTTTTAAAATCTATTGTTTTTTCATCTGCCGCAGAAAGAGCACTACCGAAAATATCACCGCTGCGGCGGCGTAGGCAATGACCCACACG
>CAVFCI010000066.1:0-11196 GCA_963620985.1 Hallerella sp.
TGAAGCGACAGAGTTTTTGTTTTGTCGGCAATTTCCGGTCGTGCAACCGCAATCAGCACATAGGTGCAGACTAAATGCGCTACTGAAAAAGAGCGAAACGTTATGGTTTATGCCAATGTCTCCGGTCGGGACACCTGCAATCACCGTATAGGTGCAGACTGAATGCGCCAGTAAAACTACCGGACGGCAGGCTCGAAGTCCTCCCTGCCGTGGTTGCAGATCGGGCAGACGTAATCTTCGGGCAGCTCGCCGTCGCAGGGCTCGAAGTGGTCGCAGACGGTGCAGACGTAGCCCTTGACCGGCTCCTTGACCTCGGGAACGATGTGCTCGAAGTCCTCCTTGCCGTGCTTGCACAGGGGGCAGATGAAGTCGTCGGGCATTTCGCTGCCCTCGTGGAAGTAGCCGCAGACCTTGCAGAGGTAGCCCTCGCCCTGAGCAGGAGCGGGGTTTTTCTTGGGCTTTATGTGCGCATGGTAGTATGCATAGGTACAGCTCGGCGCGTCGGAGAGCAGCTTCGCCTCAACTACGTTTGCAACGTACAGCACCTGAGTCTCGACATCGACAACGTCGATTATCTCGCAGGAGAGGACGGCGTTGGTGTACTTCGGGATATAACGTATGCCGTTTGCCATGCGGTCGTCATGCTCGCAGGCGGCAAACTTGTCAACATCGCGCCCGCTCTGGAAGCCGAAGTGCTGGAACACGCTGTAGGGCGTGTCCTCTGTGAGGATGGAGAGGTTGAAGCGTCCGGCCTTTGCGACCATATCGCAGGTATTGTTTTTCTTTATAACGGATATCGTGAGCTTCTTGGGATCGCCGGCGGCGACCTGACCTGCGGTGTTTATGATGCAGCCGTAGTCCCTGCCGTCAACGCGGGTGGTGAGTATCTCAACGCCGTAGCTGAACTTTGTAAACACCTTGCTGTCCACATCGAGGACATTGCCGATCGGCTCGGCGGGCGCATCGAGAACGGGCAGCGCCGGAACGATATCGGCGGCTATCTCGTCGGCAAGAGCGTCGAGCTCGCAAAGCTGTGCCTCGGTGATGTCTGACTTGAGCGAGACGGTGCTGCCGATAAACTGCGTGCCGCGCAGCTTCGAGAGGATATCCCGCATGAGCTTGCCGCTGGTGGCTGCCCACGAGCCGTTTTCGAGCAGGGCGATCTTTCTGCCCTGAAGATTGTGGTTTGCGATATCGTGCACGAGGTTTTCCATCGTGACAAAGATGCCCGCGTTGTAGGTCGTCGAGGCGAAAACGAGGTGGCTGTATCTGAAGGCATCGGACAGAATGTAGGACGCGGGGGTCACGGAGGTGTCGTAGACCCTGACCTTCACGCCGCGCTCGACGAGCTTGCAGGCGAGGATGTTCACGGTGTTCTCCGTGTGGCCGTACACCGAGGCATAGGCGATGAGCACGCCGTTTTCCTCGGGTGTGTAGGAGCTCCATTTGAGGTACTTGTCGAGGAAATCGCCGAAGTGACTGCGCCATACGAAGCCGTGCAGCGGGCAGACGTAATTGAGCTCCAGCCCCGCCGCCTTTTTCAGAACGGCCTGCACCTGCGCGCCGTATTTGCCGACAATGTTGGTGTAGTAGCGCCGCGCCTCATCGACGTAATCGGCGAAGAAATCGACCTCGTCGGCAAACAGATGACCGTTGAGCGCGCCGAAGGTGCCGAAGGCATCAGCCGAGAAAAGCATCTTGTCGGTCAGATCATAGGTCATCATGACCTCCGGCCAGTGCACCATAGGCGCCATGACGAAGGTGAACTCGTGCTTGCCGGTGCACAGCCTGTCGCCCTCTGCGACGATGTGGTATTTAAGCGTGTCCGACAGCGAGAAGAACTGTCCGAGCATGGTCTTTATCTTATCGTTGCAGACGATTGTGAGCTCGGGGTGGCGCAGCGTGAGCTCCTCGATGGTAGCCGCGTGGTCGGGCTCCATGTGCGAGACGACGAGGTAATCGAGCTTTCTGCCGCCCAGCGCGTGGGCGAGATTTTCAAAAAACGTGCGGCTGACGGCCTTATCGACCGTGTCGAACAGAACGGTCTTTTCGTCGTTCAAGAGATATGCGTTGTAGGAAACGCCGTCGGGAACGCCGTAAACGCCCTCGAAGCAGGCAAGGCGGCGGTCGTCGGCTCCGATCCAGCTGAGATCGGCGGTGACTTTTCTCGTGCAGTGCATAATGTGAACCTCCATAATCATCTTATATTGAGATATTATACGTTTTTTCGATAAATGACTGTAGCACATGCCACATTACTGTGATATAATCGTTAAAAAATCGTCTTTAAAAGAGGTGAATACAATGGAGCTTCAGAATGTTGAACTTTTTGACGGCGTGAGCTGTGCGAGCATCGACGCGATGGTCAGCTGCTTCAGACCCGAGCTGCGCAAATTCAAGAAGGGCGACACGATACTGGTCTTCGAGCCGGAGGTGAAGAGCCTGTGCGTCCTGCTCACCGGAAAGGCGCATCTTTACTGCGTTGACAGCGAGGGCGAGTATACGCTGCTTGAAAACTACAGCGTGAACGATATCTTCGGCGAGGTGTTCACCATGCCGTACAGCGGGCTCGGCTATGTCGCGGAGGCCGACTCCGATTGCAGCGTGCTGTTTTTCAAAATGAGCACGCTCTGCGGAAGATGCCCCAACGCCTGCGAGCACCACACGGCGGTGACGAAGAACCTCTTCTCGCTCGCGGCGAAAAAGGCGCAGATGCTGGCGCTTAGGATCAACATGATAAGCAAGAAGAGCGTCCGGCAGAAGCTCGTGAGCTATTTTGAGTATCTTGCCGAAAAAACGGGAAGCCTTCACTTTGAAACAGAGCTGAGCCTGTCGCAGCTGGCGAGCTATCTGTGCGTTGACCGCACGAGCCTCATGCGCGAGCTGCGCCTGATGCGCGAGGAGGGGCTCATACGCTCCAGCGGAAGAAGAATAGAGCTTATATCAATAATATAGGAGGAATAAGATAATGGGCAGCTTTATAGTAACGACGGATTCCGGCTGCGACCTGCCGCTGAGCTTCTGCGGCAGCCGCGGTATAGTGCCTCTCAAAATGAGCTACGCCATAGACGAGCACAGCTTCACCGACACGATGGAGCCCGGGGATCTCAAGGCCTTTTACGACGGCATGAGGGCGGGCGACTGTCCGAAAACGAGTCAGGTAACGCCGTATCAGTTCACCGAGTTCTGGACGCCGCTCCTTGAAAAGGGACAGCCTATAGTCCACATCGCCCTCGGCAGCGGCATATCGGGGACCTGGGCAAACGCCGTGTCCGCAGCGGACATGCTCATGGCCGATCATCCGGGCGCTGACATACGGGTCATAGACTCGACCCTCGCCTCCGTGGGCTACGGTATGCTCGCCATCCTCGCAGCCGACCTGCGCGACTGCGGCAGCAGCGCCGACGACTGTCAGGCGGAGCTTGAAAAGGTAAAGGGCAATATAAATACCTACTACACCACGGGCGACCTTACATACCTCTACCGCAGCGGCAGAGTCAGCCGCACGGGCATGACCATCGCCCACGCGCTGAACATATGGCCGATACTGAACCTCGACCTTGACGGGCACCTCATCGTTCAGGCCAAGGAGCGCGGCAAGAAGCACACGATAGACCGCATACATAAGATAATAAGCGAAAAATGCGTTTCTCCCGAGGATCAGACCCTGTATATCTGCCACTCGGATATAGAGGAGGAGGCCGTGCAGTTCGGCGAGGAGATAAAGCGGGAGTTCGGCTTCCGCGACGTGTTCTACACCTATATCGGCACGACCATCGGCTCAAACTGCGGTCCGGGGCTTATGGCGGCGTTTTTCGTCGGCCAAAAGAGAACAAATTGAGAGGTAAGTGAAAATGAAGGTTGATTACATTGATTTTAAGACCGTGAGCCTCACGAGCAGGCTCGATACCAGCATCGGCGCGGAGCTTCAGCTCACGCAGACCGGCAAGGTCTCCGTCAAGCTCCCCGACGAGTGGAACGGCTTTGCGTTTTTGTATCTGAGCATCAAGATCCACGACCCCGAGGAGAAATACTTCGTGTTCGACATCACCACCGAGACGGTCATAAAGCTCCCCGAGGAGGAAACGGAGTTTACCGAGGACGCGATGAACGCCGGCATGGAGATAGCTCAGGACAAGACCTTCGAGGCCATACGCGGCATTTCCGTCGCAATGGGCATAAACGAGCTCGATCTTGCGGGTAAGTGATATGAAGGAGCCGACGCTTGTTATCATGGCTGCCGGAATGGGCAGCCGCTTCGGCGGCCTCAAGCAGATCACCGCCGTTGATGCCGAGGGGCACGCGATAATCGACTTTTCACTGTTCGACGCTTACCGCGCCGGCTTCCGCAGGATAACCTTTATCATCAAGCACGAGATAGAGGACAGCTTCAAGGCCGCGATAGGCACGCGCATGGAAAAATATTTTGACGTGAGCTACGTCTACCAGCAGCTCGACGTTCTGCCGGAGGGCTACAGCGTTCCCGAGGGCAGGGAAAAGCCCTGGGGCACGGGACATGCCGTTATGTGCTGCCGCGGCACGGTGGACTGTCCCTTTGCCGTCATAAACGCCGACGATTTCTACGGAGCGGGCGCGTACAGGGCAATGTACGAATTTTTAAGCAGCGGCAGAGCCCCCGGGGAGTACGCCATGGTCGGCTATAAGCTGCGCAACACCGTCACCGAAAACGGCTCGGTCGCCCGCGGCGTGTGCGATACGGAAAATGGATATCTTGTCGATATCACCGAGCGCACGCACATAGAAAAGCGCGGCGATGACGCGGCCTACACCGAGGACGGCAAGACCTTCGTGCCGCTGTCGGGCGATGCAGCGGTGTCCATGAATTTCTGGGGCTTTTCGACCATGATGCTCGATGAGCTCGCGGCGCGCTTTCCGGCCTTTCTGGATAAAAGCCTGCCGGTGAATCCTCTCAAATGCGAGTATTTCCTGCCCTTTGTCGCAAACGAGCAGCTCAGGGAGGGACTTGCGACGGTGCGCATACTCGATTGCAGCGAAACGTGGTACGGCATGACCTACCGCGAGGATCTCGACTCGGTAAAGGCCGCGATAGCCGATATGAAAGAGCGCGGCATATACCCCGAAAGACTGTGGGATTAAGTAAAAAAGCTCAGGTTGTTCGTAAACAGCCTGAGTTTTTTAATATTATTCTTCGTTTTTTATGCTTATCGAAAGTCCCGCTCCGGCGGCGGTAAACACAGCCGCCGCAAAGGCCAGCGTGTCTATGCTGCCGTAAACGAGCGAGGCGATAACGCTCACCGCACCGAGTGCGGTGCCGAGGATGGCGAGCTTGAACGACAGCGCCGTTTTGCTCTTTGAAAGCAGTATCAGCGCCGCTGCCGCCGCTGCCACCGCGAGCAGATGCGCAGCATAGGTAAGGCTGAAGGATATCTGCGCCTTGAGATATTCCCCGTGCAACGAGCTCTCGCGCTTTTCCGCGGCGCTCAAAAGCTCGGCTGTCGTATTCTCGGCGGTGCCGTAGCCCTCGTTGATGAGGCTTTCGCGGCTCCGCTCGACCTTTTCGGATATCTCCTCATAGGCGGCAAGCTCCTCGGCCTGCACGTCGAGCTCCTCTTTTTCCTTTTCAAGCGCCGCCTTGGTATCGGCAACGGACTTTGCGTCGGCATCGAGCTTTTCGGGTCCTGCCTCGATCTCGCTCTGCATGCTCGACAGCTGCGACTGCGCGGAGCTTACCTGCTGCTGCGCCTGCGAGAGCCCCGCCTCGCCCTGCTGGAGCTGAGCGTAGGCCGAATCGAGCTGCGACTTCATGTCGGCAAGATAGCTGTCGGTGAGGTTTATGCCGCCCTGTGCGCCGACGATCTTGAGCGCCAGCCAATGCGGGACATGCTTGTTCTCCAGCTCGCTTATCGCGCTCATGAGCTGATCGTAAGCGGCCTTGCCCTCGTTATATGCCGCCCAGCCGGAGCTGAGCTGCGCCTGACCGGAGGATATGGCGCTCTGCGCGCCGCTGCTGTCAAGCTGGCTCTTGCCGACGTTGTAGGCAATAAGCTGCTGATTGTAGTTCAAGACATCCTCGGCATACTGCTTGTCGGCTGCCTCGTACTGCTTGTACTTTTCATCGTAAGCCGCCTGCTGCTGCTCATAGGCGGCCTTCTTTTCGTCATAATCGGCCTTGCCGTCTGTAAGCGCCTGCTCGTTATCCCGAAGCGAATCGAGCTCCGTTTTGAAGGCCGTGTAGTCGGCACGAAGCTTGTTTACGCCCGTTTTATTGTCCGCAAGACCCGTGAGCCCCGTCATAAATGCGGCCAGCAGCAATACGACCGCGAGCACGACCGATATTGCCCGCCACTGAGCTTTGTTTGCCATGTCATCACCTTTAAAGTTTTAATAATTAAGTATACTATAAGAAATATATTAACTCAATATGAATTTACGCTAAATTTTTTTGCACGGCGGATATAAAGATGTAGTAATTTCGTAACCTGTGTGATAAAATAAGCCTGAAAATAAAGCAAAGGAAATTTCTTGATATATGGATGCAAAGAAGCTTGAAAGCTACGCCGAGCTCATCGTCAGGGTCGGCGCGAACGTTCAGCAGGGACAGGACGTCATCATCTCCGCCGAGCTCGATCAGCCGGAGTTTGTGGAAATGCTCGTCGAGCAGTGCTACCTTGCCGGTGCTGCCGAGGTCAGGGTAGAGTGGACGCATCAGCCGCTCAAACTTAAGCATGTGAAGTACCAGAGCGTTGAGCGTCTGGGCGAGATAAAGCAGTGGGAAAAGGAAAAGCTGCTGCACAGGGCGAAAACGCTGCCGGCCATGATCTATATCGAGTCGGCAGACCCCTCGGGTCTCGACGGGCTCGATCAGGAAAAGTGGGGCAAGAGCGTTCAGCTGCGCTGGCCGGTCATCAAGCCCATACGCGACTCGATGGAGAACAAATATCAGTGGGTCATCGCCGCCGTGCCCGGAAGGGCGTGGGCAAAGAAGGTCTTCCCCGAGCTCAGTGATGCCGAGGCCGTCGAAAGGCTCTGGGAGGCCATACTGTACACCTCACGCGCCGGCGGCGACGGTGTGACGGCCTGGCGCGAGCACAACGCCGACCTCAAAAGCCGCTGCGAATACCTCAATTCGCTGTCGCTGCGCAGGCTGCACTATAAAAGCTCAAACGGCACAGACTTCACGGTCGGCCTCATCGAGAAGGCGCGCTTCCTCGCCGGAGCGGAGGATACGCTCGGAACGCAGGTCACCTTTAATCCCAACATCCCCAGCGAGGAGGTCTTCACCAGTCCCATGAAGGGGCAGGCCGAGGGCATAGTATATTCCACCCGCCCGCTGTCCTACCGCGGCACGATGATAGAAAATTTCAGCATCCGCTTTGAAAACGGCGCTGTCACCGAGGTGAAGGCCGAAAAGGGCGAGGAGGCACTGAAAACGCTCGTGGGCATGGACGAGGGCTCGAAAATGCTCGGCGAGTGTGCGCTCGTGCCCTACGACAGTCCGATAAGAAACAGCGGCATAATGTTTTTCAACACGCTCTTTGACGAAAACGCGGCCTGTCACCTCGCGCTCGGCGAGGGCTTTGCAAGCTGCATAGAGGGCTTTGAAAATTACACGCTCGAGCAGTGCCGCGGCATGGGCATAAACTCGTCCATGATACACGAGGACTTCATGATAGGCTCGGCTGACCTCGATATCGTCGGCGAAACAGCCGACGGCAGGCAGGTGCAGATATTCAAAAACGGTAACTGGGCCTTCTGAGCGGAGGTAGAAAGATGGACACAGAAAATAACAAGATAAGATATTCGGTGAGCAAAAGGAACTTTTTCGTAAGGCTTGCCGTGGTTTTCATGCTGCTGTCGGCGCTGTGCCGCTTCCTCGGCTACTGGGGCTTCTGGTCAAACAGGACCTCCGGCTTTATCATGTTCCAGATAGCCCTGCCGATACTCTGCAATCTGCTGTTTATCGTGCTGATCCTGTATGCGGGGCGGCGCTTTTTCAGCCTGACCTTCATACCGGTCATACTGGGCGTGATGTTTTTCATCATAAAGGCCTTCGGCTTCGGCAGCATACTGCACACGGTGCTGTGCATATGCCTGTATCTTGCCGTCGCGTTTATCTACACGGCGACGGTGTTCGGCGTTATACGGACAAAGTGGCTGCTCCTGCCGCTGTTCGGGCTGCCGCTTGCCGTACATATTTATCTGGACAGGGACATGATCGCACCGGCGGACAAGGCTGTCGAGCTCTCGGAGCTCTTGCCCGAGATATCGGTGCTGTGCATAATGGCGGCGCTTGTGTGCATCTGCTTTGCCATGAAAAGGCGCGATTTCGCCGCCGAAAAAGCCGGCAGCGCCGAGCAGCAGACCATAGACCTTCTCGTCAGCAACGAGGAGCCGCCCGAGGCCGGGATCGTGCCCGACGCGCTTTCGCAGGAGGGTGATGAGCATGAGTGATACCGTAAGAAAGGATCCGAGCGAGGAAAAGACCGTAGTCGTCAAAAAAAGCGATATAGAGCAGCAGCTCCACAGGGTCGAGGAGGAAAAGACCGTACTCGACACGGTAAACGAGGGCTATAAGAGCCTGTTCGATCCCGAGCTGGAGGAGATACTGCGTGAGACGGAGGGCTACGAGCTCACGCCGCAGAACGAGGACGGCGAGCCCGAGTACAGCGATGAGCCGGAGCCCGAGGATGAATACGGCCAATACGATGATGAGGGCTCGGACGCGCAGCGCATAATCGAGCAGCGCCGCGAGCACAAGAGAAAAAAGAAGCTTATCACGATATGCGTCGCCATCGCGGCGGCGCTGGCCGTGATGCTCGCGGTGGTGCTGGCGCTCAAAAGCGGCGGCACGGAAAAGGAGTATGACAGCGCCTTCCTTCAGGCGCAGGAATATTACTACGACGGTGACTATGACAAGGCGCTTTCCAGACTGCGCGAGGCAATGGAGATCAAGAAGACCGACGAGTGCCTGCTGCTGATGAGCCGCTGCTACGAGGCAAAGTACGACTATGTAAACGCCATCGCCATTCTCGAAAGCTCGACGAGCGGCGACGAGAAGATAAAAAACGAGATAGAGCGTCTGAAAAAGGCCAAGGAGGACTATGACAGCGGCAAGATCGTCGTCATCTTCGGCGAGCAGTACGATGTTGAAACGACGGTGCTCGACCTGTCGGGCAAGGGTGCCGGCTCTGCCGCGCTGAAGGATATCGAAAAGCTCTCCGAGCTCACGAGCCTGAAGCTTTCGGACAACAAGATAAGCGATATAAACTTCCTGTCCTCCCTCAAGAAGCTCACTACGCTCGACCTTTCCAAAAACGAGATAAGCGACATAAGCCCTCTCAAGGGGCTCACCTCGCTCAGAACGCTGCACCTTGACGGCAACGAGATAAAGGATTTCAGCCCGCTTTACGAGCTTGACAGCCTGTCCATGCTCACCATCGGCGACATGGATATAAGCCAGTCGCAGCTTAAAAAGCTCAAGGAGGAGCTGCCCGAGTGCATCGTCTACAGCGACGACGCGAAGGAGGATGTTATCGAGATAAAGCTCGGCGGCAAGACCTTCAAGAGCGACGTCACGGAGCTCGACCTTTCCGGCTGCGACGTGCACGATATAACGCTTCTGTCGGTCTGCACGAAGCTCACGAAGCTCGACCTTTCGGACAACGCCGTTTCCGATATCTCCGCGCTGGTCGATCTGCCGCTGCTGACGGAGCTTGACCTTTCAAACAACCGCATAAGCGATATAAGCCCCCTGATGAGCCTTCCGAAGCTTGAATACCTGAATCTTTCGGGCAACAGGATAAGATCTCTGGCCGCGCTTCAGGACATATCGGCGCTGACAGAGCTCAACGTCAGCGGCAACGAGCTCGGCAGCATCGCCGCCATAGGCAGGCTCACCGGTCTTAAGACCCTGTGGCTGGACGATATCGGCCTGACCGATGCGGATCTGGAGGAGCTCTACGGGCTTAAAAGCCTCAAAAAGCTCAGCATCAAGGACAATGCCGAGCTGAGCGAGGCCGCGGTGGTCACACTGCAAAAGAAGCTCTCCGGCTGCACGATAAGCCATTCCGAGCTCCGGCGCGAGATCGTCCTCGGCGGCAAGAGCTTTGCCTGCGACGCGGAAACGGTCGAGGCAAACGGGCTGGGGCTGAGCGATATCTCCGCGGTCTCGGGCTTTTCAAACGTAAAGCACCTCGACCTTTCGGATAACTCCATCTCGCGTCTGGCTCCACTCGCGCAGCTCAAAACGCTTGAAACGCTCGACCTTTCAAACAACCTCATAAGCGACGTGTCCGCGCTCGGCTCGCTGACGGGGCTAAAGCAGCTCTGGATCAGCGGGAACAATATAAGCGTTGCAACGCTTCAGGCGCTCAGAGCCGCGCTGCCCGACTGTTATATCAGTGTTGAATAAAAAATCTGAATAAATTTAAAATTTTTAAGGCAAATTCAACAAATCGCTTCCATTTTACACAAAGCTGTGCTATACTGTAATCAAGCAGGAGCTATCCTGCAAAGCAGAAAGGAGCCGGCACATATGAAATTTACGTTTACCGAAAAAAAGATGGGTTCCTCCGAAGAGCTCAGAGCCTATACTGAGCGCAAGGTTGGCAAGCTCGACCGCTTCTTTAAGACCGAAAGCAGCGCAAGCATCACGTTCAGCATGGAGCGCGGCAGATTTCTGGCTGAGATCACGGTTTCAAACAACGGCCTGTACTACAGAGCCAGCGAGCTTACAAGCGATATGTATGCTTCCGTTGATTCCGGCGTTGCAGCCATCGAGCGCCAGATCCGCAAGAACAAGACGCGCCTTGAAAAGCGCCTGAGAGAGGGTGCTCTCGAAAAGGAGGCAAGGCCGTCGTTCATCCCCGCCGAGGACGAGGAGGATGAGGAGTTCAAGATCGTGCGCAGCAAGCGCTTCCCCATCAAGCCCATGTCTCCCGAGGAGGCGATCCTTCAGATGAATCTGCTGGAGCATGAGTTCTTCGTGTTCCGCAATGAGCAGGAGGACGGCGCTGTCTCAGTAGTCTATCGCCGCAAGAGCGGCGGCTACGGTCTTATAAGCGACGACGCCGAATAAGAACAAAACGAATAATTACTGCCCCGCTAAAAAGCGGGGCAGTTCAGACTGTCAAAAAACCTATGCTGCTGCGTGAAGATGACCGCGCAGCGGGGGAGCTCGAGGGGGCAAGACCCGCCTCGAGTTAGATAAACCGC
>CAVFCI010000067.1:0-11035 GCA_963620985.1 Hallerella sp.
GCTCCCCCGCTGCGCGGTTATCTTTACGCAGCAGCATAGGTTTTTTGACAGTCTGCGCCGCAGGTTATGGAGCCCATGACCTGCGGCGCAATTTTATATTGTTTATATTGAATTTTTCATCAAGTGTTGTATCAGCTTTCGTGCATGAGGCCGGCGGTATTTGACTTGCTCGCGTTGGAGCGCCTTAGATAGGGCTTGCAGACGATGTGCAGCAGTATTCCGACGGGGACGGCGATGACCGCCATCAGCAGCAGAACGAGGACACACTTTGCATAGGTGCCGTTGTAGCTGCCGGCTATCGTCTCGCGCATCGCGTTCATCGAATACTTGAACGGCATCACGCCGTAGAGCACCTGGAAAAACTTCGGCAGCATCTCGACGGGATATGTGCCGCCCGAGCCCGCGACCTGAATGACCAGAACGATGATCGAAAGCGCCTCGCCCGTACTGCCGAGCGCAAACACGAAGCCGTAGTTTATAAGCGTTGCCACAAGGCTTGCAAGCGCCGCCGCGAGCCAGTACAGGAATGGGTTGTAGCACTGGATGCCTATGTAGAAGAGGTTGCCGAGCACAGTTATGAGCGCCGTGAGCTGGCCGATGGCGAAGAAAATGAAGTAGCGGCCAAAGTAGGACTCGGTGACTGTCAGCGTGGGGAACTCATTGCGGTTCTTTATGTGCGGATGCATGAGGCTGACGCTCAGCAGGGCGCTTGCCCATATTGCCAGCACGGTGTAGAACGGTGCCATGCCCGAACCGAAGTGGTCGAGAGCGTAGACCCTGACTACCTCAAGGCTCGCGGGTGAGGAAATGTAATCGACAAGGCTGCTGACATCGTTGTTCATGAGATCCACGATGCTGGAAACGCTCTCGGACGAGCGCAGCTCGTTTACATTCGCCTGAACGTTGGTCACGAGCTCAAGCATTGTGTTCATGACATCTCGCGTGCCGTTGATGCTCTGCGTGCATGAGCTGAGCGCGGAGGTGAACTGCTGCAGCGTGAGCGCCTGACTGTCAACGTCGCCCTGTATCTGTGCGATGAGGGAATCAAGGTTGTTCAGCGAATCCTGAAGCGTCGTCATGGAGCTTATGAGATTGCTGTCGATATTGGTCTGCTGAAGGATATCGTCGAAGCGGATAACGCTCTGGTGGAGCTGCTTGTTTACGTCATAGTACAGATCGTCGAGTATCTCGGCCTCGTACTCGTTTATGCCGCCCTCGCCGTACAGTGCGTCCCAGTCGATGTAGGTCTTGCCAGCACCGGCAGGATCGCCGCCGGTAGCCTCGTCGAGGCGCTCAACGGTGTTGCGGAGCTGCTCGGAGGTATTTCTTATCGCATCAGCCGAGTATATGACATTTTCCTTGCTGGTCGCAAGGCGATCCTGCATGTTGGAGATGCTCTTGCGGCTGTTGTTGAGCATATTGACAACGTCGGGGAGCAGATTGCTGGTCATCGTTGTGACGTTCAGCGCCGACTGAGTTACGGCGGCCATAGAGTCCATGATGGAAACATAGGCGCGCAGATCGGTCTTTATGTTTTCAAGCTGATCGTCGAGATCGTCCAACGACAGGGAGCTGTCGCCGCTCATGCCTGCGAACACCGAGGTAAAGTTGGATATCTCATCGACGAGAGAAGCGAGGAAGATGCTGTTGACCTCGTCCTTGACGATGCTCTGAGCGCGGTCGGTAACGCGGGAGGCGACGGCGTTCATCTTCTGGTTGTCGTAGTAAATGATCTCAGGGCTTTCAAATTCGCCGTCGGTAAAGCCGAGCATGGACGAACTGAAGTCGGCAGGGATAACAAGACCCGCGTAGTAATCGCCGCTGTACAGGCCGTCCTGAACGGCCTGCTCGGAATCGACAAACTGCCAGTCGATCTGATTGTTGCTCTTGAGCTTTTCAACGATTATATTGCCGACGTTGAAATCCACGTCGAGAAAGGTCGTGCCCTCGTCCTCGCTCGCAACGGCGATGGTGAGGTTCTGCGTCGAATCGGGAGTGTAGGGATCCCAGTTCGATATGATATTGAACCATGCGTACAGACAGGGAATAAGAGCCAGACCAAAGACGCAGACGACCGCAACAACGCTCCTGCTCAGACGCTTTATGTCCGAACGGATGACAGAAAAAACATTTGAAGTTTTGTCCTTTAATTTGTTCATTGCATTACTCATCTTTCGTAGAGGTCGGGTTATTCGTCTTTACCGGCGGGCGCTTCCTCGTAGTTGTCGTACTGAAAGCTCTCCGCCTTGGCCTCGTCGTTTTCCGGCGAGTGGCTGCGGATCGACTCGAGTATGGCCTCGGCGCGCTTATCGCCGGTGTGCTCTGTGCTTTCGGTGATCACCGGCGGCTCAGGCGTATCGCTTTCGATGCGGGCTATCATTTTTCTGAGCGTATAGTCCTGATACTCAATAACTATAAGCACGGCTGCGATAATGAACATTGAGACTATCCACAAAACGAGGAAGATCGTTTTTGAGCTGTTGGTGAAAAACAGCATCACAAGGAAGATAGTCGGCACTATCAGCAGGCTTCGCAGAGCCATCCTCATGCGCCTGACGTTCTGCCCGTGCATCTGCTCAAGGCAGCCCATCAGATCCTTATACTTTTTTTCGTACTGAGTATCCATAGTGCTCTCCTGTAGCTTTTACATTATTTCCGTCTTTTCGAGCTGCTCATTCATGTACTTGTTGATGCCGCCAAACGAGCGCTTTGCGAATATGCCTATCAGCAGACCGACAGCGAAGAACAGCATGAGCTGGAGCAGATAAATGAGGTACTGGTTCTGATAAAGCCCCGCGATAGCCTCGCGCATGGCGTTGATGGCATAGGGGAACGGGAAGAACAGGTAGACCTGCTGGAAGAAGGTCGGCAGCAGCTCAATGGGATATGAGCCGCCGGAGCCCGCTATCTGAATTATAAGTATGACAACGATGAGCGCTCTGCCGATGTTGCCGAAGGCTACCGCGAAGGCGTAGGCCAGCATCGAGCACGCCAGCGAGGTGACTACGCCCGACAGGAGCAGAAGTCCCGGATGCACGCAGTCAACGCCGAGAATGAGCAGGTTGCCGAGCATGATGATGAGCGTCTGAAGCTGGCTGAGCACGAAGAACAGCAGATATCTTCCGAAGAAGCGCTGCCTATCCGTCGCCTCCGGCACGGGGATGGGCGCGTCGCAGTTGACAATGGCGTTTAGTATGACGCAGCCGACCCAGATGGCGAGCATGGTGTAGAACGGAGTCATTGCCGCGCCGTAGGATTCAACCGGGTAAACGCTCTTTGAGGTCATTGAAACAGGCTTTGACAGGAACGCGCCGATGCTCTCGGGATCGACATTGAGGAAGTCGAACACGTTCTGTATCGTACCGTTTTCGGGATTGCCGTCGAGCACCTCGATAAAGTCGTCGATCCTGCTGCTGTAGGAGGTGAGCAGATCCTTGACCTGAATAAGTGCGTTGTTGACCGCACCGAAGGTGCTGCCGAGCTCCTTTATGATGGGCGTGGTCTTGCCGAGGATACCGCTGAGGTCAAGCAGCAGAGAGGATACCTCTCCGAGGCTGTCCTGAAGGTTGTTGAGCATCGTGTCGAGCATGGGATAGACCGTCTCGGTGAGGGTGACTCTGGAGGTCTCGAGAAGGTCGCTTATGAGCTGGAGGTCATTGATGAGGTCAATGTCCCTGTTGCCGCTGAGGATATCGTCAAGAACATCCTGCGCGTCCTTGGTGTTGCTCTGCGCGCTGTCGATAGATTCGGCAACGCCTGTGGTATCGCTTCCGCCGGCTGTGCCGATGGCCTCCGCCGTTGCGCCGAGAGCGTCGATCTCCTGCTGGACGATCTGTGTGTCGCTCTGAGCGGAAAGCAGCGCCTCCTGACGCACCTCGGGATCGGAGGTGTTCTGAGCCTTGGTGAGGTTGGCCTGAATGCTTGTTATGCGGTCGTTGGTGTCCTCCTGCATAAAGCCGACGAGGGATTCCATCGACTGCTGCGTCTGCGATGCATCGTTAAGGTCGCTGTACTCATAGCCGGTCACGGCCTCGTAGACCGAGGGAACGGCGACGGACTCGTAGTCGGTCTTGACGGCCTCTATAGCGCTCTTGTTGTGCGCCGCGAGCACTCGCGTCTGCTGAGCGTCCACCGAGCCTCCGTTGAGGCCGAGCTTGTCACGAAGCTGGGTGATCTTATCGGTGAGCTTATTGAGCGCGGTGAGCGCATCCTCGACCTCGGTATTGGTAAGACCCGAGTGGGTGAGGTAATCTATAAGCTCCTTATACTGCCTTTCAAGCTCTGCCAGCGCCTGCTTTGCCGCCTCCGCGTCATCGGTACCGCCGTCATAGAGCCTGTCGAGCTTGTAGATAGCCTCGTTGACGGAGTCACGAAGCTCGGAGAGCATGCTGTTGACCTCTTCGTTTATCAGCGCGAGATCCTTCTTGCTGTCCTCAATATACACGATCTGCTTTGAGATGTTGACTCTCTCGTTGCCTATGAGATAGATCGAGTAGTTGAGGGTGTTGTTCGTGCGCTGGAGGGTGTCGATAAGCGTATTGTTCGCGGCGATGAACTGGTCGATTGTGCCGCTGTAGCTTACGAGGTTTGCGTTTATCTTTTCAAGAGTGTTCCTGAGCATTTCGGAGGACGAATTGCCCTGAACGTCGGAGGAAAAGCCGTTGAGCTTGTCAAACAGAGTTTCAACAACGGTCGAGATATACTTCTCGTTTACGATCTGCTTGACCTTATCGCCGGCGGCCTCGACGACCTTTACGGCGACGGCGTTGGTCTTTTCGTTCTGGTAGAATTTTATCGTCGGGCTGTACATATCCGTGCTCAGGAAATTGTACATATTATATGTAAAGTCGGGCTCGATGATGATCGCGGCGTAATACTTCCCCGCATAGAGATCCTTGACAGCCTGATCGGCATCGTCAAGAAACACAAAGCCGAAGTTCTCGTCATCCTTTATCTCCGACATGAGGGTCTTGCCCATGTTGACGATGTTGCCGTCGGAATCCATATAGTCCTTATCGTTTGAAACGACCGCAATGGAAACGTCCTTCGTCTTGCCGTAGGGATCCCAGAAGGCATAGATGTTGAACCATGCGTACAGGGCTGGCAATACGAGAATCGCCAGTATGATGAGGAAGGCAAAGAAGTTCTTGTAAAGCGCCCTCAGATCATGTTTGAAAATTCTGAAAATATTACGCATTTCGGACAATACTCCAGTCGGATTTAAGAGTAATATAATATGTATAGCGGCAGCAATATGTCGATTACAAAATAGTAACGATTTAGATACAATGGTATTGTACAAGTAATTAAAATAATTGTCAAGTAGACATAACCACATAAATAGATAAAATTTTTGCATGATTGTGGTCTGGAAAAATTGTGACACAACATCTTGTGTGTACAAAAATTTTAACAGGAATTACATGCTGCCGGAGAGAATATAATGCCCGTTTGAGGCAATGATAAGTACGGGTCAAGAAATCGTGCCCAATACAGAAAAGGAGATGTAAAACTATGTCTAACAATTCCAGCAATCATCTTGTTGTTCCCGCTGCGCGCGAGGCAATGGAAAAGTTTAAGATGGAGGCGGCAAACGAGGTCGGCGTAAACCTGAAAAACGGTTATAACGGCGATATCACCGCCCGTCAGGCAGGCTCCGTCGGCGGCCAGATGGTCAAGAAGATGAGTACCATACGAACTGCGAACTATACCCGTGCAGACCGCACTGCAATCGGGCATGAGCTCAAAGTTCGGTACATAGCGGGAATTATCGTTTAATTTCTTGTTCCACACAGATGCCGCCCAATGGCCATTCGACCATTGGGCGGCATTTTTGATAATGGAACAGCAAGCAAATTAACTGGTCTTTGACACGATAGCCAAATTATCAGCAGAATATTGCTTCGCCAGTATTGATTACCCCACTCATATATCCTAAAAAATCATCATAGCCTAATGTCCACTGATACACGCCGGAAGCAATTTCTTTTAGGTTCCACTGTTTGATTTTGCAGCGCCGAATGGATACAGATTGCCTCTGCAGCGTTTTCCAGTCACTTCTTCCATGTGCAATCTCCTCCGCAAGTGACGAATTTACAACCGCAGGAATGGTATCTGCATCGATTACTTCAAACTCACGATCTACAGTTCGAAACTGCCTCGCATTTTCCTGTTTCATGAGCTGTTTGATCGTTTTTATGCAGCTGTCATCTCTGATGATCTCATCGTTCATAGAACTGGTGCTGAGTTCCGGAGTGATCGGAATCTTTCTTGCAAAGTAATCCTTCAGAACATCAGCTGAGCATTCCAAGCTTTTGTTCTGGCTCAACATAGAGTCGTCCTGCAAAGAAAAGCTCCACATCTCCGTATCTTTAAGTTGGCCATGCCGGTTAACTCTTCCTGCCGCCTGCAAAAGGGAAAGCAGCGAGGACATTTCTCTGAAACCTGTTCGGAAGGAAAAATCTACGCCTGCTTCTACACATGAGGTGGCAACTAGTGTCCAATCTCTGTCGGAGGCGTCTTTCAGGCGCTTCTTTTTGATTTGCTTGATCGTCTTACTCCGATCCTCTGTGGTTAATGCAGTCGATAGATGTTCGACACATCCCCGGCCATACTTTTGTGCCATATCTGATGCAATGACAGCGGCGCTCTGAACCGTATTCAGAATCAGCAGCCGCGGCCCAGGAGAATTTGCCACCCACTCAATTAGCTCCCGACGACTGACAGGGGACCCCTTGTAAAGAAACGCAATACGATTCTGCTCATACGCCATCAGCTGGTTCCGAAGATCATAGCGGACCAATTCCGTTACATTGGGCCGTGCCATGCCTATTTCCCTCAGACTATCGAGCTCCCAATAGCGAACAAGGGAACCTGATGCCAACACCCAATAGCAACTCCATTCGTCTGCCAAAACGTTCAGCCAACGCCATGCAAGGGGGAGGAGCTTGATGGGCAGTGCGTTATGTGCCTCATCCACAAAAATCACACTTCCCGGCAGCTCGTGAAGTCTTCGAAGCGCAGAAGGCTGAGAGGATGACAGGGTTTCAAAGAAGGCAACTGCTGTTGTAACAATGATTGGTGCTCTCCACAAGGATGTTAGATAACGAGTATCAAAATCTTGAAAATCAGCGCGGGAATGCAGCTCTGCAATAACTTCTTCCGGATTTTCTCCCGGCAGCACCAACGCCTTTCGATAAACATCAACCGACTGTTGGATAATGCTGGTATACGGCAATACAACAAATATGCGGCGAGCGTTTTGCCGGGAAGCCTGCTGCAAAAGATGTGCCATCACTGCGGTTGTTTTTCCGGAACCCACAGGACTGTCACACATTGAAAATCCGCCGCTGATTTCTGCATTTCGGCACGCTTGATACATTTCGCTGCGCAAGCGGCTGCGTTCGTCATCTCCGCCAAGCGCGGACACATATTTGTCCAGCGCCGCAAGCCGTTCTTCCGCACGCAGCTGCGGCACTTTTTGGTCCGAAGGAGCTTGTCCGTATGCGATAGCGGTATCGCCATGGTCAGCATCAGCGAGGCAGGAAAGCGCCATACGAAATAGGACATTCAGATCACCGTCATATGGCTGCTTTTCTTTGACAGCTTGAGCCCGGAAAATCATCTCATGGCGATGAAGCAGTTCATCCAGTAATGTGTCGGTTCGTTCCCGCACCTCTGCGTGTTCATCGCGAAAAATTGCTTCTTCTCGCAGAGATTCAGTCTCCAAATCCGGAAGCCCTCTGTGGTGAGAATACACCATCAGCGCAGCATACAGACTCTCCTGGACCTTCAAAGCAGCGCTTCCGGCATCAACATGATTGATTGGCAAATGGCGCTTCCCGCTATTCGCACTATGCAGCATGTTTTGATTTTTGTCATCCAATTTCCCGAGATCATGCATAAGCGCACTTTCCTGCACAATTTCAGCCAGTATCCCTTTTGCTTTTGCCGCATACCGCTCAGCTTCCGCCGCATACGCAGAAGCTTTCGTGTACACGCCCCGAATATGTGCTTCATAGGTTTGCGGTGGGTAGCCGTCCCGGGAACTATGTGCAAGATACGTTTCCATCACAACATTACCAGATCAACACAGCTTTCAACCCGATCAAGAAGTTCCTTTGGCAAGGCGGTTCTATCCTCATAATCATTCCAGGATGTAGATGGATCGTTGATATTTCCAAGCTTTTTCGGAGTTAATGCGTCAAGCAGCAGATATTCGGGGCAGCTTCCCAGAATATTTTTATGTTCCATGTACCATGCGTGACGAATACGGACATCGGGACGGATTGCAGAGCGGTTCTGCTCATACGCGTGAGGAATCAGCAGCTTCAAAAGCGCAATGTCCTCGGCAGTACAACCACTTTTACCGGCATAGTTTGGGTTGACAAAGAACGGCATACAGTATACGCCGTGCTCTACAATGCGGTAGGCAAGCGGCGCCATGCCCGCGTTTTTCCCTTCCTGAACGCCAGCTTTATTTGTGTTCGTTTGCCGGATAACCTCAATCGGTGCAATGGATACACCCATTCCGAACTGGACAACACCAGTTTTGATAAAGCCCTTGTCTCCACCATTTTCAAGGAATGTATTGCCGAAAACACGGGCATCCCAATACTTTTTAACAAACTCGCTGCTCATGAATTTGGAGGAATCTTTTCCCATTTCCGTCTTAATTTGTTCCCTATTCCGCCCACGATGCTCCAGAATTGAATATCTTTCCGCATCCCCGCTAAACTTTTCCGGAAGTGCCTTGAAGAACGGAGCATCATGATCATCCAGCAAGTCACGCAGCTTGCGCTTGAAAGAGACCGGAGAAATCTCTCCGCAGCCATTGGGGCGCTGTCTGGGATCACTTTCACGGTCAGGATCACCATTGGGATTTGAATTGACAACTTCAATCACCAGCAGACCGGTTGCACGCTTGATTTCGTTACTCATTTGTTGAAACCTCCTCAGAATTTTTTTCGCTCAGTTCTTTCTTAGGGAATGCAGCGAGGTAGCCGATAAATAGCTGCGCTTTTTCCTCATCAATGAACCGGGTTTGGGGCGTCCAGCTGTTCTGCAGTTTGTCCGCGGTTTGCTCGCAAATCCGATACAGCCACCCTGCGCGCCAGCTTTCTTTGCCAACATCCGTAATTCCTTTCAAACGATAGCTCTTTGCCCACGCATAGTACGGCATGATTCTTTGTCTCAGAACGTTTAGGGTGCGAATCGGCGCTTCCGCTGCACTTTGAAACAGGGTGCTCCCCACAAGCTGCGGCGGAACCTCTCCGTTTCGTACCACCTTGCAGTATAGGACATGCAGTTCATCTGCCGCTTTGAGCAGCTGGCCGTAGAGGTATGGTAGATTTTCCATATATGTATCCTTTCCGATATGCCCGCGATAAAGGAAAAGTCCCATCAGTGCCAGCATATCTTTTGCTTTTTCCTGCATTGGCTGACTCCAGGTGTCTTTTGCGCTAAGAGTTCCGAAAAACGAGCCGATACTCATTGCGCCCTCTGATAACCTGTGCAGACCGGCAGAGACAGACAATTCTGAGTCCATTAGGATTTCTATCCCGTGGTATTGGGAAAACGGTTTGAACTTGTCCGTTGCCACCTCACCGGTCTGCTTCCAAAAACGGTTGAGGATATCCGCAATGTCCAAGGGATATAATGTTCTCGGTGCCCCAAACGGAAACGCTGGGAGATTGGCACACCCAAGTGTCCACGCTTCACTGCACTTTTCCAACTCGTAGGGATCTGTTTGGCGTGTATAGACAACCTTGGTACGCCCACTATTCGTTTTACTATCAATCCGTCTAAGGACAAAGATCGCTATCCATTTTGCGTTGGAATCTGTCCCAATTTCTTTTGTTTGCTTCAGTTCTTGGATAAATTGTCTTGCCTGAGAGGAAAATGCTATACTCTTATCGCTGTTTTGCTTGAACATCGCAGTAAATGAAACCGGTTTTTTCGGCAGGGATGACGGGTATGCAAAAAGAATATCCCGCGGTTTTCCATCCAAAGCGTCGATGCAAATCCATGTTTTATCTTTGTTTTCTGCTTTCCCAATATAAAATAGCGCCTGTTGCAATCTCTCTCTTGTTGCATGAGAGGCAGAAAAAGTAGCGCTTCCCTCTTTACCATATCGATGTAAACAGCACGCATCAGGATTCATCGTTCGTATCTTGACATAAAACCCTGCACCGATTTTCACATTTGGCATGGGAGTATCATTTTCTGTATATGGCAGATGGAATGCATCAAACGAATCTGACTTATCCTTGCGGATACGGTTCCTTTCTGCAGAAATAAGTTTTGCATTGAGTTCTTCTGTGAATTTGCTGCTTGTAACCGGTGTCCCATGCTCATAGAGCTTCTCTGCATTGAACAGAATGGACAGTTCTCCGCAATTTACTTTTGAAACCTGATCCTTTTCAACACAGTTAAACAGCATATTCAAGGCGATATCGACATGATCTATATTCTTGAGCATTTGGAGTCCGAATTTTGTCAATTTATCGTGCAATAAATTGGGATCGGTAAAATACCCGAGCTCTTGAAATAAAATATCGAACGCTTCCGAATGATCCCGGGCCAAACGATCATGCATTTTACCGGCTAAAGCAAGTGCCTTCTTGTATTTCCTGTTAATAAAGTTTTCATTTAATGTCCAGTTATTATTATGAACCGTACAGGCATCCCGTAGCATTGAAATAGTCTCAGAATCCATCTTTTCCGTGGTCTTTTTCATTGCAGAAATGAGTTGAATAAGATTTTTATCATGAATAAAATAAAGAGGTGCGAGTTTCACACAAGGAAATCCGCCGCTACTAGTTTCGGTATAATTGCGGATTACCGCTTTCTGCATATTCAATATTTGTGAAAGTTTCAGCACTTCTCCGCTATCAAGAGTTACGCAGATGCATTCTTTATAAGAAACTTCATTGTAATTTAGAGCATAAGATTCTTCCTGTACGCCATATCTCTCCATCACTTTTGAAAGTTCATACAGCTCATTGATCACAGGCAATCACTCCTTTTCGGATAT
>CAVFCI010000068.1:0-10500 GCA_963620985.1 Hallerella sp.
TTTCAAGGATTTCGGTAAAAGCATTTTGAATACTTTCAAAATGCTCGGCGGGAAAGTGCAGTCAAAAAAATCCCGCGAGGGACTTTTTTGACAAGCTGTTGCGCCAACGGCGCATCCTTGTAACGCCTCCTTTGCGTAAGGGAAGCTGTCAGCGCTTACGCTGAATGAGAGGCTGCCCATTCAAATTTTCGCGCACACATTCGGCAATCAGCTCGCTGCTAAATATTTGTCAAGACACCAAATCGAACAAAAACGGCGAAATAGTATATTCCGCGGCGGAAAACGACGTACAAATACAATATGTATGGTCACGGCAGAAAAATTTCACACAAAAACGCAAAATGCTATTGAAAAACGCGCACGGATTTAGTAGAATGAGGCTACACAGTACCAATGTGTGCGTGGCAACGGTTTACATATGTGGAAACGTGCCACAAACGGTGGAATTTAAAAATTTAAGGAGGAAAACCAATGAATGTAAGAAAACGCGGACTTGCGCTTTTGCTGTGCGTCTGCATGATCTTCACTCTCCTGCCGTTCTCGGCACTGGCGGCTGACAGCGATGATGTTGTCTACGGCCAGTATGATGAGAACGGCGATTGGAAGCAGGACGCTTCGGCTACTGCTTCTAAGATGTACACAGACGAAACAACAGGAGCAAACATCGAATACAGTAAGGAAGCGAAAGCTACCGGTACGCCGAATGTATACGACGTGACGCTCACGATAAAGAACACGACGACAAAAACTGCTCCCGGAGCATCCGCAGTCGTGCTCGTTATCGACACGTCGTACTCCATGAATAGTTATAACAGGATTGAAAATGCAAAACAGGCGGCTAAGAACTTTGCTAAGAGCTACGGCGCGACTGGCGGCGATCGTTATCTTGCGGTCGTTTCGTTCAATAACTCTGCCTCTGCGCAGAACTTTGGTACTGATCGAAACCCTGTCTATTGGCTGAATGTATCTGATTCTGCCAATCTGTCCATGGTTCAAACTGCAATAGACGGAATGTGGCTTAGCCAAGGCACAAACCTTTCCGGCGGTTTACACAGTGCGAAGGACCTTTTTAGCAACAGCACTGTGAGCAGCATCACCAACTTTAAATATGCGGTGGTTCTTACTGACGGCGAGCCGAATAAGAGCGATGTTTCTGGACAGAATGCTTATAATGCAGCAGCTCAGAGAGCTACCGAACTCAAAAATACCGGCTGCGAAGTATACACTATTGGTGTAAGTCTTGGCAATGATGCGAAGACTTTCCTTCAGACTAAAGTTGCAAGCTCTACTGACAAGGCATACACGACCGATAACGCAGATGAGCTGAACAATATCTTCAGCGATATCTTCAAAGAAATCGAAAAGGGCATCACCTCAGGCTTCACCGTGTCTGACCCGATGGGCGAATATGCCGTGCTCCAGAACGAGACGCTTGCTGACTGCGTGATCGCAGACAACGGCCTCACTTGGACGCCCGTAAACGGCACAAGCGAGAAGAACTCCGATGATTCTACGACCACTACCTACACGCTGACCTATCAGGTGAAGCTTAATGTTGACAGCATCCCCGATGACGGAACATATCCCCTCAACGACGTTACGACCCTGACGTTTGGCGACAAGACCCTCAACTTCAACGTCCCCGGCGTGAAGGGCGAGGTTCCCAGATATACGGTAACGTATAACAAGGGCGCAAACGGCAGCCTTGCCGGTCAGGATGATGACGGCAATGTCGTTACTTCGAATCTCAAGAAGGGCACTGCTACCCCCACCGCCCCCGCAGTAACTCCCGATAACGGCTATTACTTCACCGGCTGGGATAAGAAGATAGCTCAGACTGTCACCGCAAACGTTACCTATACCGCACAGTATGCCGAGAAGACTGTGCTCACCGTCACGGCAAACAGCGATACTGTGATCTACAACGGCACGGAGCAGTCCGTAATCGGCTTTGAGCAGCTTACATTTGACGGCGGCTACACTGTTTCCGGCCTGAGCGCCTCCGCAAGCGGCAAGAATGCGGGCACTTACACCACCACCATCACCGGCACTGCAAAGGTCACCGACGCACAGGGCAATGACGTAACAGAGCAGTTCACGGTCAACACCGTTAACGGCACTCTGACCATTAAGCCCGCAAACGTCACCGTAAAGGCAGACGACCAGAGCAAGGTATACGGCGCAGCCGATCCCGCTCTCACCGCAACTGTAACCGGCCTCATCGGTGAAGACACCGTAGCTTACACCGTCAGCAGAGAAGTGGGCGAGAATGTAGGCACTTACACCATCACCCCGTCCGGCGACGCAGAGCAGGGTAACTATGTTGTCACATACGAAACCGGCACTCTGACGATCGCAAAGGCTGAGACCGCACTCGTCGTGACTGCAAACAGCGCAGAAAAGACCTACGACGGCAAGGCACTCACTGATAATGGCTATAAACTGACGAGCGGCGCACTTGCCGAGGGCGATAAGCTCGCAGTAGTGGTCGAGGGCAGCCAGACCGACGCAGGCAGCAGCGCAAACGTTGTAAAGTCTGTCAAGGTCATGCGCGGCGACGTAGACGTGACCGCAAACTACAACATTGGCGATTCCGTTAACGGCACGCTGACAGTTACCACCAAGGCTGTGACCTTCACCGGCGAGAGCGCCAGCAAGGTTTACAACGGCGAAGAGCAGGAGATCACCGACATAACGGTGGAAGGACTGCTTGACGGACATACCTACAGCAGCCTGAGCTACAGCGCGAAGGGCACAGACGCTGGCGAGTACAACGGCGTGTTCAGCGGCGAAGTAGTCATCAAGGACGCAGAGGACAATGACGTAACCGCAAACTATGCTGTTACGAAGACCGTCGGCAAGCTGACCATTACCCCGATCACCGACAAGGTCACTGTCACCATCACCGGCAAAACTGACAGCGAGAAGTACGACGGTGAAGAGCACAGTGTCAACGGCTACGATGTAGAAATCAGCAATCCTCTTTACACCGAAGCCGACTTCACGTTCAACGGAACAGCAACAGCAAGCGGCACAAATGCAGGCACCTACGCAATGGGTCTGAAAGCCGCCGACTTCGAGAACACCAACACGAACTTCACCACTGTTGAGTTCGTAGTAACCGACGGTTCTCTGACCATCACCAAGCGCAATGTGACCCTGACCTCCGCAACTGACAGCAAGGTCTACGACGGCACACCGCTTACCAATAGCGAGGTCACCGTAGGCGGCGACGGCTTCGTTGACGGCGAGGGCGCGACCTACAATGTAACCGGCACGATAACTAACGTCGGCAGCGTAGATAACGAGTTTACCTATGCACTGAACGAAGGCACAAATGCTGGCAACTACAACATCGAGACCGAGACCGGCACTCTGACCATCACGGCAGTAGCCGAAAAGGTCACGGTCACCATCACCGGCAAAACTGACAGCAAGAAGTACGACGGTGCAGACCACAGTGTCAACGGCTACGATGTAGAAATCAGCAATCCTCTGTACACCACTGCTGACTTCGAGTTCACCGGAAACGACTCTGTGAGCGGCAAGGATGCAGGCACCTACGCAATGGGTCTGAAAGCCTCCGACTTCGTAAACATCAGCGATAACTTCAGCAATGTTGAGTTCGTAATCGAACAGGACGGCTCTCTGACCATCACCCCGCGCAATATAACCCTGACCTCCGGCAGTGCCGAGAAGGAATACGACGGCACACCGCTGACCAATAGCGATGTCACCGTAGGCGGCGACGGCTTCGTTGACGGCGAAGGCGCGACCTACACCGTGACCGGCAGCCAGACCGAGGTCGGTAAGAGCGACAATACCTTTACCTACACGCTCAACGAGGGCACTCTTGATCAGAACTACACCATCGAGACAATAGAAGGCACTCTTGAAGTAACCAAGATTCAGGCTGAGGTCATCGTTACCATCGACGGCGCAACCGATACCGTTTACTACAACGGCAAGGAGCAGTCCGTCACCGGCCATGAGTGGTCAAGCGATGCAAAGTTTGCCGACAAGATCAGTGTCACCCTGAATGAGGAAGGCAAGGACACCGCAAGCGGCATAAAGCCCGACACCTATTACATGGGGCTGACCGAGGCTGACTTCAATGTCACATCGGATGTCTATGCCAACATCACTGTCGTTGTCAACGACGGCTGGCTGAAGATCAAGCGCCGCCCCGTGGCACCGACTCCCGATAAGATCACAGTAACGATCACCGGCAACACCGACAGCAAGGTCTATGACGGCACCGAGCAGAACGTCAACGGCTACACTTGGGTCAGCAGCGATCCGAGCTACACCGAGAACGACTTCGAGTTCACCGGCAAGGCCGACGCAAACGGCACCTATGTCGGCAGCTACGACATGGGCATCACGGCTGATCAGTTCAAGAACATCAACAGCCGCTACACGGTCGAGTTCATCGTCGAGACCGACGGCGAGCTGAAGATCACCCCGAAGCCGCTGACCATCACCGCCGGCAGCAAGGAGGGCGTTGCCCCCGTGACCTGCGACGAGTGGACGGCAACGGAGACGGCTAAGGGCGATACCATCGTTGACGTAACGATCACCGGCATCCAGCCCGTACCCGGCGAGTCGCCGAACAAGGCATCCAACGCGGTCATCAAGAACGAGGCCGGCACGGATGTGACGAGCAACTACGACATCACCTATGTTGACGGTGTCCTCAGAGCTATCGAGGTCCTCAACAAGGAGGAGCACTTCAACTACGTCATCGGCTACACCGACGGAACCATCCGCCCGGGCAACAACATCAGCCGTGCGGAGATCGCAACGATCTTCTTCCGCCTGCTGAAGGACGATGTTCGTGAGAAGTACATGACGACCGACTGTGACTTCAGCGACGTGGCAAGCGGAGCATGGTGCCGCCGCGCTATCGCAACGCTGACCAACATCGGCATCATCCATGGCTACACCGACGGAACCTTCCGTCCGAACGCACAGATCACCCGCGCCGAGCTGGCAACGATCATCGCCCGCTTCGCAAACCTCGATGTTAACACCAAGACCTTCAATGACATCACCGGTCACTGGGCACAGAAGTCCATCGAGCTCGCAGCCGGCAACGGTTGGATCAACGGCTACACCGACGGTACCTTCCGCCCGAACAACAAGATCACCCGCGCCGAGACCTTCGCGATGATAAATCGTGTTCTCGACCGCCAGACCAAGAGCACCGATGACCTCCTGCCGCAGTCCGAAATGAACATGTGGTCGGATAACATGGACGAGAGCGCATGGTACTACCGTGATGTTCAGGAAGCGACCAACTATCACAAGTGCGACCGCGTAGGCGACAGCATTTATGAGAAGTGGACCGCGAAGATAACCGACATCGACTGGGCAGTTTACCAGATCTGAACGCACATCTAACAAAAAACACAAGGCAGCTTCGCTGCCTTGTGTTTTTTAAGAGTGTAAAAAAGACAGAGGCAAGTTGAATGCTTGCCTCTGTTTTTATAATATGCTCTTTTTGAGCTCAACGCTGTCTGCCGGTGTTATTTTCCGTATAACGCGGCAGGGGCTTCCGGCGGCGAGATATCCTGGCGGAATGTCCATCGTCACGACGCTGCCTGCGCCGATGACGCAGCCGTCGCCGATCGTCACTCCGCCGCAGACGATGACATTGCCGGCCAGCCAGCAGCTGTTGCCGATCACTATCGGCTTTGCGTACTCAAGGTCGTACATGCTGCCGTCGGGTCGTGTTCTGATGTTTCGCTCCTCGGGGAGCATGGAGTGCATCGGCGTGAGCAGACTGCAATTCGGGCCGAAGAAAACATCGTCGCCTATCGTCACGGGGCAGCAGTCGAGTACCGTGAGGTTGAAGTTTGCATAGCAGTTTTTCCCGAAGCGTGTGAATATGCCGTAGTCGAAATACACAGGCCCCTGCAAAAACAGCCCCGGCTGCGCGTCCGGCGTGAGCTGCGACAAAAGCTCGCTTCTGAGCTCTTCCTCGTCCTCGTCGGTGCTGCTGTATCTGCGGCTGAGCTTGTGCGCCTTCAGACGCAGTGCGGCCAGCTCCTCATCGGACGGGTCGTAGAGTTTACCGGCGAGCATACGCTCAAGCTGCGTGTTCACAGCTCTGCGATGACCTCGCACTCAACGAGAACGTCCTTGGGCAGACGCGCGACCTCGACGCAGCTTCTGGCAGGGAAGGGCTCGGTGAAATACTGTGCGTATACGCTGTTTACGAGGCCGAAATCGTCCATATTCTTGATGAACACGGTGGTTTTCACGACCTTGGACATGTCGCTGCCGGCGGCCTTGAGAAGCTCGGAAAGGTTTTTGAACACCTGATGCGCCTGAGCCTCAACGCCCTCGGGAACGAGGCCGGTAGCGGGGTCGATGCCGACCTGACCTGAGGTGTATACCATGCCTCCGACGACCTGTGCCTGAGAGTAGGGACCGAGAGCTGCGGGTGCCTTGTCTGTGGATACGGTTTTCATTTCGTTTTCCTCCTTAAATATTTAAACTTACTTCAAAGCCCTTGTCGCCGAGCGCGCGCAGAAGCCTTTCGCCGTGCTCCTTGCCGCCGACTTCGCAGGCAATGTGTACGTTTGTCTGGTTGGGGGTGAGTCCGGCGCTGAGCCTGTCGTGCTCGACCTTGAGGATGTTTGCGCCCTGTGCGGCGATATCGTTTAAAAGCCTCACGAGGCTGCCGGGCTTATCGAGCAGCGTCACGGTAAATCTCAGCCGCCTGTTGCGCGCAACGAGACCCTGCGCGATGACGCACTGAATGAAGCTCACGTCGATGTTGCCGCCGGAGAGCAGGCACACGACTCTTTTGCCCTTGACATCGACCTTGCCCTTGAGAACGGCGGCGACCGGCGTTGCGCCAGAGGGCTCGACGATCTGCTTGCAGCGCTCCATGAGCAGCAGTATCGCCTCGGATATCTCGTTGTCGTTGACGGTCACGACATCGTCTGCATAGCGGTTTATCAGCTCGACCGTTATATCGCCGGGCGATTTGACCGCGATGCCGTCGGCAATGGTGGATACGCTGTCGGTGCTTATGTACTTCTTCTCGCGGAAGGACTGCGCGATAGCGTCCGCGCCCTCGGCCTGAACGCCGATTACCTTGACGCGGGGGTTTATCTGCTTTATGCAGGCCGCGACACCTGCGAGAAGTCCGCCGCCGCCCGCGGGAACGAGAACAATGTCGGCAGTCGGAAGATCGCAGAGTATCTCAAGGCCGAGCGTTCCCTGACCGGCAATGACCTCCAGATCGTTGTACGGGTGCAGGAAGGTCGCGCCCTCCGTTTCGCAGACGGTGCAGGCCATTGCATACGCATCGTCATAGCAGTCGCCGTGCAGAAGCACCTTAGCGCCGTAGCCCTCGGTCGCCTGGACCTTGGCTATGGGTGCGCTTGCGGGCATGACTATCGTTGCGGGGATGCCGAACTTATGCGCCGCATATGCGACGCCCTGCGCATGGTTGCCCGCCGAGGACGCAACGACGCTTTTTACGTCGCCGCGCTCGACGAGTGCGGCTATCTTGTTGCTTGCGCCGCGGATCTTGAACGAGCCGGTTTTCTGTCGGTTTTCGCATTTGAGATATATCTCTCCGCCGGTCATTGCGGAAAAGGTGGAGGACATATCGAGCTCCGTGTGATGAAGTATGGGCTTGAGCCTCTCGGCTGCAAGCTCAATGTCCTTAAGCTGTAGTTCCATCCGATTCACCTCTTTGAGTTTTATATATAAATTTTACTTCATTCGGACGGAATATACAAGAACTTTGACCAAAAAACGTCCGCAATACGGACACAAATTTGCGATATGTCCACCCTGAGCAAACAAATGCTTTTCCTCAGCCGCTGGCCTTCAGATTATCGACAAAGCTCTTCATTTCACTTCGGCTCTGCACCTTTTTGCTCTGCTCGATGATCCTGCTGCGCTGCACACTGTCGAGTGCGGAAAAATACAAAAATGCGTCGGGGTTGCGCATCAGCGCCATGCCGAGGCCGAGCGGAAGCTCGGCGTTTTTGCCTGTGCTCATAATATCACCTCGGATATATTTTCCGCAGCAGATATGAAAAAATACGCCCCGCAGGGCGTATTTTTAAGCTTAGCCTTTGTACGGCAGGGATGAGAAATAGCTCGTATCCGGCTGACCGCCTATCGTCCAGCCGCTGCCGGAGCTTGCAATGGGGATAGAACCGGTGAAGCCGCCGTCGGTGACGAAGTTGATGACCGAGCTTCCGTCTGTCGAGGTAAAGCGCAGCCTTGAGCCGGTGGCAAGATAGCTGCCGTTTGAGAGCGTTATGCTCTTGGTCGTTGTAACATAGGTCGTGTTGTTATCAAAAACAATGTCGCCGGCGTCCTTGGCAAAGCTCTTGTCCGAGAGCGTGTACACATTTTTGACCTTATATGTGCCGAGTATGTTCATCTCGGTGTCCAGCACCAGCTTGCCGTCGGCAAACTCCTTTATAAGTCCCGCCGCGAAGCTCTGGCTGTTAAACAGCGCAAGATGCAGCGGCTGACTTTCGCCGGATGAGTAGAATGCGGCGCAGGTGATGCTCTGGCCGCTCGCGTCCGTGCCGTCGAGGTAGAGCTCGCGCACACCGTCGTTGTCAAGATCGTAAAGGCGGATGCTGTTTATGCTGCTTATGCCGGTATCGACGCTGCTCGTCGTGCCGCCAGACTCAAGACTGAGCGTTATGCTGCCCTGACCGTTGTCGGCGCTGCTTATCGTTTCCTCCTTGCCGTCGCCGTCAAGATCGCCGGTGTAGGGCAGACGTGAGGTGATGAGTGTGCCGGAGCTTGCGTTGGGGTCTGTGACCTTTACTGAGCCGTTTTCGTCAAGTGAAAGCAGGCGTATCTCCTGCGTACCGTCGGCAAGCTTAAAGCGCACGACCATGGTCGGGGTCGTGCCGTCAAGCTCGGCGTTTATGGCAAGCGCCGCGCCGTCGGACATATCGCTGCATGCGATAAGCTGCTTTACCAGCGTATAGGTTTTTGCAGTCGAGTTATAATTTATCGTGTAAACGTCGAGATCATAGACGCTGCCGCTTGCCGTCAGAAGCATCGACTTTATATCCGTCGCCGCAGGGCTGCCGAGCACGGTGAGCTCCGCTGTCTTGCTGTCCGATGCAAAAGCGACGGCTATCTCGCCCTCCGAGCCGTCGCGGTCGGAGGAGGGGATGTAGGCCTCGTCAAGGATGCCTCCAAGCTCGGAGTAGGGCACGGTGAACTCATAAAAGCTGTCGGCTATCTCGCCGGGGTTTGCGATGATGACGATGCCCTCGGCAGACAGATACCAGTGCCCGTCGGACACCAGTGACTTCAGCGTTTCGGAATAGCCCTCGTTGAAGAACACTCCCTGATACTTCGCATCGTCGTTAAACGAGACAAGTATCTTTTCGGAAACGCTGTTTACTATCTTCTCGCTGTCGCCGAGATCGGCAAGCGTCAGCTCCTCGCCGGTCTGCGCATCGAAGCTTGCGCCGCTTATCGTCAGCGTGCTCGTCGTGCCGAGCGAGGCTCTGTCAACAATGCGCAGGGAAACAACGCCGCTGTCTGCGCGCTCGGCTCTTATTGTGCGGTTCATGGAAAACGCGCTGAGCCCCTCTGCCGTGCCGTCGCCTATATTCTGCGTGTAATGGCCGTAATTGCTCTGATATGTCTCGGTCTTGTACTTTGTCGCCATCGACGTTAGAGCCTCGTTGAGCTTGTCCGCTGCATCGCTGCGCTCGGGCATGAAAACGGTGGGGGACATGTACGAGACATTGTCCTCGGCAGTCTCGGTGCTCATCTCGATGAGCACATCGCCGCCGCAGCTTCCGGCGTTTGCGTTTATTATCTTGTGATCCTCGGTGACGGTGATATCAACGCGAGCCTTGTTTGAAAAATCATCGACGAAGGATTTGGTGGAGAGTATATTCAGCTCCTCATCGTAGATGCAGATGCTGTACTCTATATCGGCCTTCTCCGTGCTCTCGGCCTTGTCGCCGGCAAAATCAAAGTGAATGACAGTGCCGGTCTCAATAGCGGACTTGTCCGCGTTCCCGAAGGACTCGGAGCCCTCGTCGGTGCCGCAGGAGACCGTGAAAACGTCGTTTGCCAGCATCGTTATATACACGCCGCATTCGCGCTCCTTTTCGCCGCTGTCCTTCTTGCCGCAGGCGCAAAGAGATATGATGCAGCAGAGTGCCAATGCCATGGCTATAAATTTACGCATATTATCAACTCCCTATGTTAAATCATTATAGCATAGCGGCGTTTTAAAATCTACCGTCGGACAAATTGTTTATAAAAACGTAAAAAAATCCCCCGTCGCAAGACGGGGGATCAGTCTGTCAAAAAACCTATGCTGCTGCGTAAGCTGACGGGAGCCGAACCCTACCGCCTGTCAGCGCCCCTTTTCGGCGCTTTTCGCCTTTTTCTCTTTGATGGGCGACAGCCCATCTGCATCAAAAAAAGCCGAAAATCACACGAAAATTGTCAGCTGACAGGTGCAAGCAGTTTTGACAG
>CAVFCI010000069.1:0-10403 GCA_963620985.1 Hallerella sp.
TCGGTTGGAAAACCCCTCGCGAGGTTTTTGTTGCACTTGCTTGACTTTCTGCCGTGTCAGCCGTGAGGCTGACGGATGAGGTGTTTATCAAATCATTTGCCGTCAGGCAAACACAAATTTATATAAAATGTCTTAATTTAATCGGCAGAAAAAATGAGAGCACAGATTTTGAGGTCTGCGCTCTCTTTTTGCGTCTGATATTAAGTTTTAGTTCCAATGTGACGGAAAATTTAAAATGAAGCGTCGATTCAAGCTGCGTCATAAAACCGTCACTGCGGCACCATAACAAGGTTGCGGCTTACGCCGCGATTTCATGAACACCTCATCCGTCGCGCAAGCGCGACACCTTCCCCTCGTAGTAAGGGGAAGGCTTGGTGCGCCGATTTCGGTGCTGACAAAGCCTGCACCGTACCTATATCAGCTCGCTGCGGTATCCGCAGCGCCCTCAATGCGCGCCGAAGAAGCCGGTGGTGGAGAGGTAGACGGCGACCCTTGTGACCTCGCCGCGCTCGAAGCCGAGCTCGATCGCGACGCGCCCCTTTTCGGCGCGGCAGGAGTTGAAGCCGCCGTCGGTGATCCTGTACTTCGCGTTGAGCAGCAGGGTCTTTGCGTCGAGCTCATCGTCGCCGACGCGGATGCCGAGCACGGAATAATACTTCTCGGTCGAGGAAAAGCCGATCACTCCGTAGCTGCCGAGGCCGGAATCGGGGTGCTTGCCGAGGTAGTAGCGCGTATCGGTGTCGGCCTGCACGATGCCCTCGCCGCGTGAGTCGGTGAACCACTCGTAGCCGTCCTCATCGTACTGCTGTGCATCCTCCGCGTTGCGGATGAAGCTTATCGAGCTGCCGAGCCGCCAGTCCATGAGCGAGCGCGTGTTCAGCTGCGCAAGCTCTATCGTCCCGAACCACGAGAACGCCAGTGCCAGCACAAGCGCAAGCACCAGCACGGCGATGATCGCTATTTTCAGCGTTTTTTTCTGTATCCTTTTGAAAAACAGCATATAATGCTCCTTTTAAAGCGTTACGTTATTATCAAAAATATCATAACATTTAATAATAAAAAGTCAATAAGGGACGGGCGGTCAAAAAATTAACATTTTGTTAATAGCGAGATTGTCAAATATGCACTAAAAGCGTGTCGGTTTTTCGTGAAAACGTCAAATATTAGGGCACGGCAAGATTCCCGCTTCAAGCCCGCCGGTGCTTGTGCTATAATGTTTTTATCGGAAGTACCGAAAATTTTTATCAGGAGGAGTCACATGAAAAACACGAAGAAGCTTCTTGCTCTGCTGCTGGTCATTGCCATGATATTTGCTCTGGCAGTTCCGGCCTTCGCAGAGGAAGAGACAGGCACAATGGAGGGCAAGACCGTTATCCTGCATTCGAACGACGTTCACGGTGCGATAGCGGGCTATGCAAACATGGCGGCGCTTGCAGCCGAGTATGAAGCGCAGGGCGCTCAGGTCATAGTCGCGGACGCAGGCGACTTCAGTCAGGGCAAGGTCGAGGTCAGCTCGAACAAGGGCCTGAACGCGGTCAAAATGATGAACGTGACCGGCTACGACATCGCCACCATCGGCAACCACGAGTTCGACTACGGCTATGCACAGCTCGTTGAGAATCTCAAGGAAGCGCAGTTCGATATCGTCTGCTGCAACGTTCTCAATGAGGACGGCAGCCCCGTGTTCGACGGCAGCAAGATCGTCACCGTCGGCGATCTGAAGATCGGCTTCATCGGCGTTAACACTCCCGAGAGCCAGACCAAGGCAAACCCCGCGCTCATTCAGGGACTCAAGTGGCTTGCAGGCGAGGATATGACCAAGGCCGTTCAGGCTGAGGCAGACAAGCTTCAGGGCGAGGCCGACGTTATCGTCGTTCTGTCCCACCTCGGCGTTGATTCCGAGAGCGCACCCAACCGCTCGACCGATATGTGGGCAGGTCTCACCGGCGTTGACTTCATCATCGACGGCCACTCCCACACCGTTATGACCGCAGGCGCGGCGGGCGAGCCCATCCAGTCCACCGGCACGGCATTTGCAAACATCGGCGTTATCGTTATCGACAACGCGGAAAAGAAGATCGTGAGCAACGAGCTCGTCGCGCTCGGCGATGAGTCCGCGAAGGACGAGACCGTCGCAGCGGCGGCACAGGCCATCATTGACGAGATCGATGCCGAGATGGGCTCTGTGTTCGCAAAGAACGAGGTCGATCTCACAGGCGACAGAAGCTACAGCGCAAAGACCGGACTTTACGGCAACCGCGACGGCGAGACAAACCTCGGCGACCTCATCACAGACTCCATGGTATGGACCATCAAGAAGACCGGCGGCGTGACCGTTGACGAGAAGAACCTCGTTGCAGTCACCAACGGCGGCGGCATCCGCGCAGCCATTGCAGCGGGCGATATCACCAAGAAGGATGTCAACGCCGTTCTGCCCTTCGGCAACACCATCGCTGTCGTATACATCACGGGCGCTGAGCTGCTCGAGGCTCTCGAGGCTTCGACCTACTGCTCCCCCGTCAGTGCCATCGGCGGCTTCCCTCAGGTCTCCGGCATTGAATACACGATAGACACCTCCAAGGCGTATGACGCGAACGAGGATACCTATCCCGGCTCGACCTACTACGGACCGAAGACCATCAACCGCGTTACCATAAACAGCATAAACGGCGAGGCCTTCGACGCAGAGGCCACCTATGCGGTCGTCACCAACAACTTCCTCGCAGCAGGCGGCGACACCTACTATGCATTTGCCGCCGCAACCAGCCAGTTTGACACCGGCATCCCCCTCGACGAGGCGCTGATGGACTACATCACCACCGAGCTCAACGGCGTTATCGGCGAGGAATACGCCGCGCCCAGAGGCAGCGTCAGCTACAGTATGCCGTTTGAGGACGTTAGCGCCGGCGCATACTTCGACTCGATCCTGTGGGCATACACAAACGGCATCACCAAGGGCACGTCCGACACTGCCTTCAGTCCCGATAAGGCCTGCACCCGCGCTCAGATCATCACCCTCATGTACCGTGCGGCAGGCTCCCCCGAGGTTTCCGCCGACGTGGAGAATCCGTTCACCGACGTGAGCGAGGACAGCGTATACTACAACGCGATCATGTGGGCATACGAAAACGGCATCACCGAGGGCACGACCAAGACGACCTTCAGCCCCAACGCGGCCTGCACCCGCGCTCAGATCGTGACCTTCCAGTGGCGTGCAAACGGCTCCGAAGAGGTCGAAACCTGGTGCGGCTTCACGGATGTACCGCAGTTTAACAGCTACTATGCAATGTCCGTATCCTGGGCAGTCGAGAAGGGCATCGCCAAGGGCACGAGCGATACCACCTTCAGCCCCAACGATCCCGTCACCCGCGCTCAGGCAGTCACCTTCCTCCACAGAGCTCAGTGAGCCTCCGTAAAATAAGCAAAGCCTGATATATTCAAAGCTCCCGAAGCACCATCGCTTCGGGAGTTTTTTTACTGGCGCTTTGAGGCAGCTACGGATACGCATGTTGCAGGTGCACGGTGTCGAAACATCGGAGGAAACCGTAACGTTTCGCAACCCGCAGGTACGGTGCAAGCTTTGCCCGCACTGAAATCGGCGCACCAAGCCTTCCCCTTGCTACGAGGGGAAGGTGTCGGCGGCAGCCGACGGATGAGGTGTTCATGAAATCGCGGCGACAGCCGCAACATTGCTCCACAATCACGGGAGGCGACAGAGCTTTTGCTTTGTCAGCACTCTCGACACCGTGCCACCGCAATCAATGTATAGGTGCAGCCCCAATGCGCCAAAAAAAGAGCGCAGACTTCAAAATCTGCGCTCTCTTTGCACTCATTTTTACTTCTTCAGTATTTCGAAGAAATCCTTGATCGCCTGAATGGCTATCTTTGCAGCTTCGTCAGCGTCGGCCTTGTCGAGAATGTCAAGAATGATATCCCACATAATTTTTTCCTCCTTCTTTGCAGATTAAATTTCCTTACTCCGCATGTTACTATAAAGGAGAAAAATTAAAACGACGTTAGAAAGATGGTTTAATTATTTGCAAGTGGCTTTAGAAACTTTAAAATAGTGGATCGCCATGAGCACGATGAACACGCTGCTGCAATAGCCGAAGATGGGATAGACTACGCCGATGAGGTCGCCGAAGCCGAACAGGCTGCCGAGGAACATGCACAGGGCACACAGTGCGGTGAAGGGCTTCCTTTGCCGCTCAATGCGCGCGGATTTTGCCGTGAGCATGCTCACAAAGGCAACGAGGCTCGACAGCGCCGTGCCGAACATCGCAAGCAGCAGCAGCACACCGTAGACATAGCCCCAGACCGCGCCGCGGCTCTGCGCGAGGGCGAGCATCGGCAGCTCGGCGGAGGCCGTTTCGGGTGCGGCGGAGACGGAGACGAGCACGCTGCCCGCGATAAGCAGCAGCACGCCCGCGCCGATAGCGATGCCGCCGATGGCGGCCTTTTTGCTTTTTACATACGGGCCGAGCGGCGCGATCATGGCGATGCTGCCGAAGACGTTATAGCAGGCAAAGCTCACCGCCGCGACGAGCCACGAGCCCATGAGCGGATTGCTGCCGCCGCCGGAGGACGGCAGAACGATGCCGTTTGAGCACACGCTCATGATGCCGAAAACGAGCGTCACGGCTGACAGCACCGGCACGGTGGCCGAGAACGCCGAGACCATGCCCGAAAATCCGGCCAGCGACACCGCCGCGACGAGCGCGATGAACACCGCCGAGCCGATATACGGCGCAAGGCCGAACAGCTGGCTCAAAAGCGCGCCGATGCCGGCGGACATGATCGTGCCCACACCGAACAGGAACAGCAGCTCGAGCAGCGTCACCGCGCCGCGCACGACGGGTGCGTTCCAGCACACGACGAGCTTGTCGATCTCGCGCAGACCCGTGAGCCTGCCGAGCAGGATCATCACAACGCCCGTAAAAAACAGCAGTCCGACCGCCAGCAGCAGTCCCGCCCAGCCCTTTGCGCCGAACGAGCCGAAAAATTGCCACAGCTCCTGTCCGGAGACGTAGCCCGCCCCCAGAAAGCAGCCGGCAAACGCCAGCCCCAGATTGAAGCATCCTATTTTCTTGATAGCGCATCAACGCCTTTCTTTTTTTAATAGCGCATTCAGGCTGTGCCTATGCGGTGATTGCGGCTTTGCCGCACCTCAATAATGCTGCGATTTCCATCCGTCAGCCTTGCGGCTGACACCCTCCCCTCGAACTTTGTAAGGGGAAGGCAAGGTGCGTCGGTTTCAGTGCTGACAAAACTTGCTCCGCACCTGCGTTACGCGAAACATATCTGTTTCCTCCGTTGTCTCCGGTCGGGCGCCTGCAATAAGCGTATAGGTACAGCCCTAAAGCGCCTCTAAAAAAGTTGAAAATGCAGCGGAGGCGGGTTATAATTATTTTATCCGAGCCCCTCGGCGAACTGGCAGACGGGGCGCAGGGTACAGCTCTCGCAGCCGGGCTTGCGTGCGGTGCAGACGGCGCGGCCATGCAGCACGATGCGGTGGCAGAAGTCGGAGCTCTTCTCCGGCGGCAGGCACCTGCGCAGCTCGCGCTCGATCTTCTCGGGCTCCTTGAGCCCGTCAACGAGCCCCAGCCGGTTTGATATGCGTATGCAGTGCGTGTCCACGACCGTCGAGCCCGGCACATGGTAGATATCGCCGAGGATGAGGTTCGCGGTCTTGCGCCCGACGCCCGGCAGCTTCAGCAGATCGTCCATGTTATCGGGCACTTTTCCGCCGAAGTCACGCAGCAGCATCTGCGCGGCGGCGACGATATCGCGTGCCTTGGCGCGGTAAAAGCCGCAGGAGCGAACATATTCCCCGACCTCGGCAGGGTCTGCCGCGGCGAAGCCTTCGAGCGTCGGGAAGCGCTCAAACAGCGCGGGCGTTACCTCGTTGACGCGCGCGTCGGTGCACTGCGCGGCAAGGCGCACCGAGAACAGGAGCTCGTAGTCCTTTTTGTAATCGAGTGTGCAGTCGGCAAGAGGATATGCCTCCT
Source organism: Hallerella sp. (assembly GCA_963620985.1). Classification (GTDB taxonomy): domain Bacteria; phylum Bacillota; class Clostridia; order Oscillospirales; family Oscillospiraceae; genus F23-B02. The sequence goes on from CAVFCI010000069.1 coordinate 6,009, forward strand.
CCAGAAGCCGGACTATCTCCGAAACCTGCTGCTTTGTGCGCATAAAACCACCCCTTTGCGGTATTTTAGCACATCCTCGGCCACAGCGCCACAGTAAATATGGCCGCACTCAATATTTTCCGGAGGAAAACACATGTACAAGCCTCTTGCAGACGAAATAAGGCCGCACAGCCTCGACGATGTGGTCGGTCAGAAGCATATACTCGGCCGGCGCGGCCTGCTGCGGCGCATAGTTGAAAGCGGCAGCATACCCAACATGATATTTTACGGCCCGTCGGGCACGGGAAAGACCACCGTTGCGCGCATAATCGCGGAAAAAACAAACCGCACACTGCGCAAGCTGAACGCGACGACCGCCGGACTTGCCGATATAAAGGAGATCATCGCCGAGCTCGACACGCTGCTGACCCCGGGCGGCGTGCTGCTGTACCTCGACGAGATACAGTATTTCAACAAAAAGCAGCAGCAGTCGCTGCTGGAGTTTATCGAGGACGGGCGCATCACGCTCATCGCCTCGACGACGGAGAACCCGTATTTCTGCGTGTTCGGCGCGATCCTGAGCCGCTCGACGGTGTTTGAGTTCAAGCCCGTCACGCCCGAGGAGACCGAGCCCGCCGTCCTGCGCGCCTTCAGCCTTCTGGCCGGACGCGAGGGCGAAACGCCGGAGCTGGAGGAGGGCGTGGTGCAGCGGATAAGCCAGTCCTGCGGAGGCGACGTGCGCAAGGCGCTCAACGCAGTGGAGCTGCTGTATTCCGCCGGCGAGCGCGAAAACGGCAGGGTGAGGATAAGCCTCGACGATGCGAAAGCCGTCACCCAGCGCAGCGCGATGCGCTATGACCGCGACGGCGACGAGCATTTTGACGCGCTGTCGGCGCTGATGAAGTCGCTGCGCGGCTCTGACCCGGATGCGGCGGTGCACTATCTTGCGCGGCTGCTGGAGGCGGGCGATCTGACCGGCGCATGCCGCAGGCTTTTATGCTCGGCCAGCGAGGATATCGGCCTTGCATACCCGCAGGCCGTGCCGGTCGTCAAGGCCTGTGTGGACTCGGCGCTGCAGCTCGGTCTGCCCGAGGCGCGTCTGCCGCTGGCCGAGGCCGCGATATTCCTTGCGACCGCGCCGAAGTCCAACAGCGGGCTTATGGCCATCGACGCCGCGATAGCCGACGTTCGCGCCGGAAAAAGCGGTCCGCCGCCGCGAGAGCTTCAGAATGTCCACGCCGACGGCACGGGCTTCGAGCGCGAGCAGGGCTATAAATACCCGCACAGCTACCCGAACCACTGGGTGCGCCAGCAATACCTGCCGGATGCGCTCAGAGGCGTACGATACTACGAGTTCGGCGACAACAAGCTGGAGCAGACCGCGAAAAAATATTGGGACGAGATAAAAAAGTGAGGTGCAGATCATGCCAATGGACATCCGCGTCGGCGATGTGCTGACGATGAAAAAAGCGCACCCCTGCGGCGAAAAGCGCTGGCAGGTGCTGCGCATCGGCGCGGACTTCAAGCTCCGCTGCCTCGGCTGTGGCCGCGAGGTCATGGGGCCGCGCAGCAAGTTTGAAAAAAATATACGGGAGATAAGCCGTATTTCACCGGCGCATTGACGCAGCTGCGGATACGCTTATTGCGGTGTCCCGACCGGAAATATTGGCATAAACCGTAACGTTTCGCTTCCCGCGAGTGCGGTGCAAGCTTTGCCCGCACCGAAATCGCCGCACCATGCCTTCCCCTTACTACGAGGGGAAGGTGTCGGCCGCAAGGCTGACGGATGAGGTGTTATGAAATCGCGGCGTTAGCCGCAGCATTTTTGAGGTGCGGCAACGCCGCACAAATCTAATTTCATTCGCTCTTTGAGCGAATACATTCAGCTATCGGCTCTCCACTCTCAGCTCTCAGCTCTCAGCTGTCAGCTGGCGCTTCAGCGCTGCGGTTTCCGCAGCACCCTCGATACCGTGCCACCGCAATAAATGTATTCGTAGCTGCGTCAAAGCGCCGGTGAAAAAGTCGAAAATTGTGAAATATCGGCGGCAAACTTCCGTCTTTTATAAGTGAGGCGGCAAGAGGCCGAGCCGCGGTACAAGAATACATGGCCATTTCCAAACATGTATCGGCCACAGGAAGAAAAGGAACACTTTTTAGGAAGGAGCAAAACACAATGAAAGAAAACAATATCTTCGAGCATATCTTCGCTAAGATCGGCGACATTCTCGTTTGGGGCGGCGCCAGCGGCGACAGCCAGCTCGTTTTTAAAATCCTTGAGGAGCTTTTCGGCAGCCTCTGATTAGAAACAACAGAACATTATTTAAGCACCCGATAGTCAGTGAACTATCGGGTGCTTTTTGCTTTCACAGCGACTGCGTTTTTGCAAGCTGCTTGTTTTTATACTCCGGCCTGCCGGTGACCTCGCTTATGATCTCGACCTCCGGCGGGGTGCCGCGCCCGGGATTTTCCGAGTACAGGAACATGACGGCGTGATCGGACGAGAAGGGGTAGACATCTATCTCGACGCGGCTGCTGTCGTACACAAAGCGGTACTTTGTCTTGCTCACGCTTTGCAGCGCGGGGTCGGCCTCGAGCATATAGCGGCCATACGCCTTCTCGGTGATGCGCTTTTCCGTGACCCACTGCGTTCCGTCGGGGCGGGAGTGCTTTTCGGTGTAGAAATACAGCTCCTCACCGCTGCCCTTCTGCCGCCTTATGCGGCGCTCGATATTGGGGTTGGTCACGGCGAGGTAGGTCTGCACCATGCCGATGCCGGCGGCGCGGTAGCGCGTTTTCAGAAGCTCGATATCCGGCATGGCGACGAGGTACTTGCGCTTTTTGAGCATCGGCACGGGCTCGCCGATGGCGCTGTATATCTCCCGTATCGCACGGTCGAGCTTGTCCTCGAAGTTGACGGAGTTGTCGATGATGCGCAGGTCGGGGTAGGCGCTCCACGCGCGCAGGGTGAGGTCGTCGATCTCGCGGGCGTGCTCTATCGTCTCGCTGCGTGCGGCGTTGCCGAGGTTATACGCAAACTCCGCGCCCTTTGCGCTGGTCACGAGGTAAATGACCGCGTCGTAGCCAGCGAGCACCTCGCTCTCTGTCCTGCCGCCGACGCGCATGAGCGTTTCGGCAAATTCCTCGTCGGAGATATACGCCTTGTCGTCCAGAAGCGCACGGTCGTACACGATCAGCACCTTTTCCTCCGGCACGACCTCCGCCGCCGCGAGCGCGAGCTTTTCCTTGTGTATCTGGTCGGCGATCACGAAGTCCTGAAATTTGAGCATGGACATGCACACGCCGAAGGGGTTTATGCCGAAGCCCGAGATGAGCTCCGTCGCCGTTTCGGGGATGGTGATCACGCGCCAGCCGTCGTCCTGCTTGAACTCCTTGAGTATGCGGCTTATGAGCGTCGTTTTGCCGGAGGCGGGGCCGCCCGTCAGCACGACGCGGTAAATTTTTTTGCTCATCTTCATCTCTCCCGTCAGCTTTCAAACAAAAAGCCGGATAGCTCGGCGACCGTTTTGAAATATTTATCGCAGTTTGCCCTCATGAAGCCCTCGATCTCGGGGATATCGTAGCCCCAGCCGGCGGCGGCAAAGCTCACGCCGCAGCTTCTGGACATGTCGTAGCCGGGCTTGAGATCGTCCAGCACGAGCAGCTCGTCCCTGCCGAAGCCGAGGCGCTGCATTATCTGCTCAAGCGGGTATGGGTTAGGCTTGCGCTCCTGCGCGGGGCTGTCCCAGCCGAAGACCAGATCGGGCTCGGGCAGGCCGTTTTCGCGGTAGTCGCGCAGTATGTTCTCCGTGTACGAGTGCGATACGACGCACAGTGCGCCGCCCTGCGCCCTGTGCCGCAGCAGCAGCTCGCGCATGCCGCCGTAGGCGTGCGGAACGTGGCGCTTGACGTAGCCGTTCCAATAGAGCTGCTCGCGCTCCATTTCCTCGCGGCTCATCCCGATCATGCCGCCGAAGAACTCGACGATGCCCGGGTCAAAGTTGTATCTTATGTACTCCTCGAGCGTGTAGTGGACCTCGGGGTGATATATGCCGCAGTATTCGACAAAGCAGGGGTAGTGTACCGTGGCGGTGCTGTCAACGACCGTGTCGTCGTGATCGAGCACCAGACAGGGGTATCTCATATGCTTCCTCCATGGAACATGTTGTAATTGTATTATACCCCATCCGCCAATCCCCCGCAACAGCTTTTTTACTGGCGCATTGAGGCAGCTACCTATACGTTTCTTGCGGTGTCCCGACCGGAAATATTGGAGGAAACCATAACGTTTCGCTTCCCGAAGGTGCAGTGCAAGCTTTGCCAGCACCGAAATCGGCACACCAAGCCTTCCCCTTGCGGAGCTTGAGGGGAAGGTGTCAGCCGCAAGGCTGACGGATGAGGTGTTCATTAAATTGCGGC
>CAVFCI010000070.1:0-10385 GCA_963620985.1 Hallerella sp.
GCTCGGCGGAAAAGTGCAGTCAAAAAAGTCCTGCGAGGGACTTTTTTGACAAGCTTATCCCCCGTCGCAAGACGGGGGATAAGCTGTAGCTTTAGTGATGACCGTGGTCGGGATAGTGAACGTGCAGAAGCTCGTGAGCCTTGCCGCGCAGGAGCGCGTAAACTCCGTCAAGCGCGGTGTTCTGCTCGGACGAGCGCAGCATGCACGCTTCGTCGGCGTTGAAGATGCCGTTGTTGCGCACCTTCTTCTGAGCAACGGAGGCCTCCGGCTGACCACCGCCGCCTATGCAGCCGCAGGGACAGGCCATGACCTCAATGAAGTGGAAGAACTCCTCGCCGCTTTCGACCTTCTCAATGAGCTTATCGGCATTGCCGAGACCGTTTGCAACGGCTATCTTCAGCGTGAGATCGCCGGCTGTTACCTCAAAGGCTTTTATGCCGTCCAGACCGCGCACGCCGCACTCGGCGACGGTCGCTATCTGCTCGGAGGTGACCGTTCCGAGAACATGGCGGATTACTGCCTCCGTTACGCCGCCTGTAACACCGAAGATAACGCCGGCGCCGGTGTACTCGGCAAAGGGATCGTCGGGCTTCGTGTCGGGAAGCTGGGCAAAGTCTATGCCGGCCTCCTTTATCATTCTTGCAAGCTCCTGAGTGGTGAGCACAAGGTCAATGAGCCTCTCGCCGTCCTTTATGAGCTCGGGACGTGCGGCCTCGGCCTTCTTTGCCGTGCAGGGCATTATTGCGACCGAGTATAGCTCATCGTCGGTGTAGTGCTGCCTGAGCACAGCGCCGAACATCTCCATCGGCGAGCCGCAGGTCGAGACCTGAGGCATAAGATGCGGATGCCGGTTTTCGACATGCTTTATCCAGCCCGGGCAGCAGGATGTGAACATGGGAAGCTTTGCGCCGGTCTTGAGCTTTTCCATAAACTCCGCCGACTCCTCCATGATGGTGAGGTCTGCCGTCAGCGAGGTATCGAAAACATAGTCAGCGCCGAGCATTTTCAGAGCCGTTGTTATCTTGCCCATGACAGGCTGCGAGGCCGGAAGCCCGAACTCCTCGCCGATGCCGACGCGCACTGCCGGTGCTACCTGCACCGCGATCTTCTTGGTTGGGTCGTATATCGCGTCCCAGAGCTTTGAGACCTCGTTTTTGATAACGATGGCTCCGGTGGGGCAGACCGCCGCGCACTGGCCGCAGCCGACGCAGTCGGTGTCCGCGAGCTTGTTTTCAAAGCCGCAGGAGATGTAGCTTTCGATGCCGCGCTCGGCAAAGTCGATGGCGCGGACGTTCTGCACCTCCGAGCACATCCTCACGCACTTTCCGCAGAGTATGCACTTTGAGGGATCGCGCACGATGGAAGGGGAGGAGTTGTCTATCGGAAGCTTGGGATAGTCTATCGGGAAGCGGATATTTGTGACGTGATAGCGCTTTGCATAGGCCTGAAGCCTGCACTTTTCCGATTTTTCGCAGGTCGTGCATTCCGAGCGGTGTCCGGCCAGCAGCAGCTCCAGAATAAGCTGACGCTGCTTTCTGACCCGCGCAGAGTTGGTGCTGACGACCATGCCGTCCCTCGGGATCATCGTGCAGGCAGCCTCAACGCCGCCGCGCCCGTTTTCGATAACGCACAGGCGGCAGCCGCCGTATATCGAAAGGCTCTCGCAGTAGCAGAGATTCGGAATGTCGATATGATGCTTCAGCGCGACTTCAAGGACGTTGCGTTCATTTTCAAATTCACAGCTAATGCCGTCTATGATCATGCTCTTCATATCATCATACCTCCTTTATCGCATGCTTCGGGCAGCCGAGCTTACATTCGCGGCACTTTACGCACTTGTCGGGGTCGATCTTATGCGGCTTGCGCAGCTCGCCGGTTATTGCGCCGACGGGGCAGTTGCGCGCACACTTTGTACAGCCGATGCACTTGAGCGGATCGATCCACAGCGTGCACAGGCTGCGGCATACGCCGGCAGGACATTTTTTATCGACTATATGTGCGATGTACTCGTCCTTAAAATACTTTATGGTGCTCAGAACGGGGTTCGGAGCGGTCTTGCCGAGGCCGCACAGCGAGCAGTTCTTTACGACGCTCGCGAGGTCCTGAAGCAGGTCAAAGTCCTCCATCGTACCGCCGCCGTGGGTTATGCGCTCAAGTATCGCAAGTATCTTGGGCGTACCCTCGCGGCAGGCGGCGCATTTGCCGCAGGATTCCTTCTTGGTGAAGTTCATGAAGAAGCGGGCGATCTCGACCATGCAGGTATCGTCGCTCATGACGACGAGGCCGCCCGAGCCGATGATAGCGCCTATCCTCTTTGTAAGATCGAAGTCGAGCGGCAGATCAAGGTGCTCCTCTGTCAGACAGTTGCCGGAGGGACCGCCTATCTGCACGGCCTTGAAGTTGCCGTTTTTAACACCGCCGCCGATCTTGAAGATGATATCTCTGAGCGTCGTGCCCATGGGTACCTCGATAAGGCCGGTGTGATTGATGTTGCCGGTCAGGGCGAAGGCCTTGGTGCCGGCGCTGTTTTCCGTGCCTATGCTGCGGTACCATGCAGCGCCGCGCTCGATGATGGGCGCAACGTTTGCAAAGGTCTCAACGTTGTTGAGCGAGGTCGGAGCGTTGAACAGACCCTTGTCAACGCTTCTGGGGGGCTTGGTTCTGGGCATACCGCGTCCGCCCTCGATGGAGGCCATCAGCGCCGAGCCCTCGCCGCAGACGAATGCGCCCGCGCCCTTGTTTATGTGCAGCCTGAAATTTTTGCCCGAGCCGAGGATGTTCTCGCCCAGTATGCCGTGCGCCTCGTCGTCGGCAATCGCCATTTTAAGGCGTTCTACCGCCAGAGGATACTCGGCTCGCACATAGATATAGCCCTCCTCGGAGCCCGTTGCGATACCGGCGATTATCATGCCCTCTATCATTCTGTGAGGGTCGCCCTCCATGATGGAGCGGTCCATGAACGCGCCGGGGTCGCCCTCGTCGCCGTTGCAGACTATGTATTTTACGGGAGCTTCCTTGTGAGCCGCGACCTGAGCCCACTTCTTGCCGGTCGGGAAGCCCGCGCCGCCTCTGCCGCGCAGTCCCGATTCGGATATCTCGTTTATTATCTCCTCGGGAGTCATGTCAAACAGCGCCTTTTCCAGAGCGCTGTAGCCGCCGACTGCGATATACTCCTCGACGTTTTCGGCGTTTATGTGTCCGCAGTGCTCAAGCGCTATGCGGGTCTGCTGCTTATAGAAGGGGATATCCTCCTGCCGGACGTAGCTTTTGCCGTCCTCATGATAGACAAGGCGGTCTATGACCTCGTCGTTGAGGATCGTCTTTTCGACTATCTGCTCACAGTCATCGACCGTGACCTTGATATAGAGCAGTCCCATCGGCTCGATGCGCATGAGAGGTCCCATCTGGCAGAAGCCGTGGCAGCCGCTGTGCTTAAGGCCGACGGACTTATCGTGGCTTTCGTGCTGAAGCGTCACGTCAACGCGCAGCCCGCGCTTTTCCATGAGCTGCTTCATCTTATCGTATACCTTCAGCGAGCCGCCGGCAACGCAGCCCGAGCCGGCGCAGATAACGACCTGTTTGTTCTGGCAGGCAAGCGCCTTTTTGAACTCCTCGCGGCAGTCTATAAGCTGCTGTCTGCTTTCAATTCTCATATCTTCTCAGCCTCCCTTATCTCCTGAATGATAGCATATGCCTTTTCGGAGGTCATAGAAGCGTGAACAACATCGTTGACGGTGCACACGGGTGCAAGTCCGCAGGCACCGAGGCAGGAAACACGCTCGATGGTGAACAGTCCGTCCGCAGATATGTGATCTCCGGGCTTCATTCCGGTCAAGGCATAAATAGTCTCCTGAACATCATCGACCTTTCTGACATGGCACGCGGTACCGTTGCAGATCCTTATGATGTACTTGCCCTTTTCCTTCAGCGAGAAGTTCTCATAGAAGGTCGCAACGCCGTAGATCTGCGCCTCGCTCTCGCCGACCTTTTCGGCTATATAGCGCAGCGCATCCTCGGGCAGGAAGTTGTACTTAGCCTGTACATCCTGCATGATGGAAATGACATGGGTCTTATCGCAGCCGTATTTTTCCAATACGCTGTCGATAAAGCCATAATCGACCTTTACCAATAGTATCATCCTTTCTATACTGTTTTTATCGCTCTTCCACTTTATTTAATATCTTGCTGATTCTAATTATATGGAAAAACGAATTTGGTGTAAAGAATAATTATTTTTTTGTTAATTTCTGCTTCGGCAGGGCAAAAGCGTTTACAGAAAAAGGCTTGATAAAAATATGTCAATCTGCACCGAGACGGCGGCTCTGCTTTGGGCAACTTGACGATAAAAAACAGGGCGTATGGTACATTTTCACTAAAAAATTAAATATTTTTATGCAAATTGCCAAAGCTTTAACAACTCAAAAATTCATTGTTAAGAAGTTGATAAATACTTGACAAATTGTCGGTTTTGACTATAATTGAATTATAAACTGTCTCATGTGAGACAAAAACGGAGGAAGAGATGAAGCTCAGTCCGACACAGCTTTCAACGCTCCGGCACACAGGCATTTTCTATGCCGTTCCGATGTCAACGATAGAGAGGGTCGTTGCCTCGCCCGACTGCGAGCTGAAGACCTATGCCAAGGGTCAGCTCGTGTACGGCAAAACGGAGTTTGCACGCAGCCTCGGCATCGTGCTCTCGGGAAGCCTCAGAGTCACAAAGAGCGGCGAAGGCGGGCATACAATAATAATGAGTACTCTGTCCGAGGGCTCGATATTCGGCGCTGCCGCGCTTTTTACCGATCAGCCGGAATATGCCGCCGATATCCGCGCCGTGAACAATGCGCAGATAGTGTTCTTCGCGCAGCGTCTTGTCCAGCGCATGATGCGCTATGACGCGCAGATCGCCGTAAACTACGTCAGATATCTGTCCGAGAGGATACGCTTTTTAAATAAGAAGCTGTATTTTCTCAGCTCCGGCACAGCCGAGCAGCGGCTTGCAAGCTTCCTGCTGGATAATCTGCCGGCAGGTGAGGCGGCCGAACTCCCGATGCCGCTGAGCAAGCTCTCGCTTGCGCTGAATGTCTCCCGCGCCTCGCTCTACCGTGCCTTCGATGCGCTCAGCGAGGAGGGGACGATCGTAAAGAGCGGCAAAAGTATTTGTATAAACGATGCCGAAAGGCTCAAAAAATATATATTATGAGGTGAGTAAAATGAAAAAGCTTATATCACTTATCCTTGCACTGCTCATGCTTGCATGTCTGTTTACCGGCTGCACCGACAGCGGGAAGGCTCCAACGCCCACGGAGACACCGACCGTCTCCGAGGAGCCGGTGACTATCCGCGTCGGTGCAATGACAGGCCCCACGGCAATGGGCATGGTAAAGCTCATGGACGACAGCGACAAGGGCGAAACGGAGAATACATACGAGTTTTCGCTCCAGACCGAGGCAACAGCCTTCGCTCCGGCACTCACAAAGGGTGAGATAGATATTGCGGCAGTTCCGGCAAATCTGGCCTCCGTTCTGTACAACAACACCGACGGCGGCGTGAAGGTGCTTGCCGTATGTGCGACCGGCGTTCTGTACATCGTCGAGCGCGGCAACAGCGTAAATAGCCTTGCAGACCTTGCAGGCAAAAAGCTCTACGCCACCGGCGAGGGCGCGACACCGGAGTTTGCGCTGCGCTATCTTCTCAAGGCAAACGGACTTGAGGGTGACAAGGCGCCCGACATTCAGTGGTGTGCGGACACGACCGAGGCTCTGTCCTACATAAGCAATGACGAAACGGCGATAGCAATGCTGCCCCAGCCCTTCGTGACCGCGGCTCAAAGCAAGGTCGAGGGTCTGAAGGTCTCACTTGACCTCAACGAGGAGTGGCAGAAGGTAAACGACGGAGCGTCCATGGCAACCGGCGTTATCGTCGTGCGCACGGAGTTTGCCGAAAAATATCCGCAGCAGGTGGAAAAGTTCATGCAGGAGTACGCCGCGAGCGTCAAATATGTCAACGAGAACACCGAGCAGGCAGCGGAGCTTATCGGCGGCTACGAGATCGTAAAGGCTCCCATCGCGCTCAAGGCTCTGCCGTACTGCAACATATGCTGCCTCACGGGAGACGAGCTCAAGGAATGCCTCGGCGGCTATCTTGAGGCGCTTTACGATATGAACCCGCAGTCAGTAGGCGGTAAGCTGCCCGACGACGGCCTGTATTATGCGGCAAAACAGTAAGCTCGGCAAGGCGCTTGCCGTAGCCTTCGTACTGCTGCTGTGGCAGATAGCCGCAGCAGCGGTAGATCAGAGCATACTGCTCGTGTCGCCCGTGGATGTTGCCGTGCGCATGACGAGCATATGGCGGGTAGAGGGCTTTTTGCCGTCTATATGGTTCAGCTTCTATCACATAGCCGGCGGCTTCCTGCTGGCACTTGCGGCGGGCGCTGTGCTCGCGGCGCTCTCAGGGCGTTTTGCATGGATAGAAACGGCGCTCTGGCCGTTTATGATAACGGTCAAGACCGTGCCGGTAGCGTCGTTTGTCGTCATATGCCTCATATGGCTCTCAGCGAAGAATCTTTCCGTGTTCATATCCTTTCTCATCGTCCTGCCAGTCGTCTACGGCAATGTGCTTGAGGGGATAAAGAGCGAGGATAAGAAGATGATAGAGGTAGGCAGGGTCTTCGGCATGCCGTTTTTCAAGCGCATACTTTATATCCATATGCCGCAGCTCAAGCCCTTTATACTGTCGGCATGCATGACCTCGCTGGGAATGTCATGGAAGGCGGGCGTAGCCGCCGAGATCATCGGAACGCCCGACGGCTCGATAGGCAAGCAGCTTTATTACGCCAAGATATATCTCGACACCGACGATCTTCTGTGCTGGACGGTCATCATCGTCATTATAAGCGTCGCGTTCGAGAAGCTGTTCATGTTGCTTGTGCGCAGGCTTTATGCGAGATTGGAGCGTGCGTGATGGAGCTAAAAGGCGTATGCAAGAGCTTTGGCGGAAACGAGGTGCTGCGCGATGTAAGCATCGAGCTTCCCGAGGGCGGCAGGCTGCTTATCACAGCACCGTCCGGCAGGGGAAAAACGACGCTGCTGCGCATCATGATGGGGCTTGAAGAACCCGATTCCGGCGAGGTAAGAAACCGCCCGCGCCGTCAGGCGGCGGTGTTTCAGGAGGACAGGCTGCCGGAGGAATTCACAGCCGTAAACTGCGTCAGAATGACCGCGGGACACGGCGTGACTAAGGATATGATCCGCGCACATCTGGCCTGCGTCGGGCTTGAGGGGCACTGCGATAAGCCCGCAGCGCAGCTATCCGGCGGTATGCGCCGCCGCGTCGCCATAGTCAGGGCAGTGCTCAGCCGCGCCGATACGATCTATTTCGATGAGCCCTTCACCGGCCTCGATGAGGACACGAAAAAGCGCGTTATAGCTTATATCGCAAATAACTGCGAGGGCAGAACACTCATATTCGTAAGCCACTGCGAGAACGATGCAACACTGCTAAATGCAAAACTACTCCGTCTTTGACACGGAGTAGTTTTTTGCACGTTATGCTTTTTCTGCTTTTTTGGGCTTACCGGCGTTTTGGATAAAGCCGATGAGCTGGCCGGAGAGAATGACAGTCAGCAGGGAATAGACGATCTTGCCAAACGGGATATACGTCAGCGACAGCGCGAGAACAACGAGGTCGCCGAGAAGATACACCCACTGTATGCCGAGATTAAGCAGCTGCGACAGGCTCAGCGCGAGCGAATCGTCGCCCGTCGGAGCGGCGTTTGCCCTTATGCACAGACCCACACCCACGCCGACAAACAGTGCGCCGGCTACAGCTGCCAGCAGCGGAGACTCGGCTATCTGCGGCCAGATCGGAGAGAAACGCTCGAATATTGCGTAAAAGGCGGAAAAGCCGCCTCCGGCGATAACGGAATATATGATAAACTCACCGCCCATGAGCCTGAAGCCGAGCAGGTAGCAGGCACCGTTGAGCACAAGACCGCTTACTGACGGCGATATGTCGAGCCAGTGCTCGAGCAGCAGCGTAAGCCCGAGGACACCGCCCTCGGTAACGCCGGAGATGGAGTGGACATTATACAGGCCGAAGGCGAGTATCGCGCTGCCGAGCAGTATGCTCAGGCAGTTTTTCGGCTTTATTCGGGCTAACAATTTTAACAAAACCTTTCTATTTGTTCTTGATTATTTCCTCCGCGTATTTGACAAATCGCCGCACGGCGGGGGAGGCGTGCCTGTAATTTATCAGCGCCATGCCGAGCGTTATGCTCCTCGGCGGGGAGATTGGTATTTTCACGACCTCGCAGGGCCAGTTGAGCGTTATCAGTTCGTTTAATATGCTTATGCCGAGTCCCTGCTCGACCATCTTCAGCGCCGAATAGCTCTCGACCGTTGAAAAGCGGATATCCGGCTCAATTCCGAATTCCTCAAACAGCGGCATAACGTCGTCATCGTGACCGAAGCCGGCAAGAATGAGCTTTTCGTTGCGGCACAGCTCAAAGGGAAAGCTGTCAAGCCCTGCGCAGGGGTGATCCTTGGGCAGCGCCGCCAGCATCCTGTCCTCGGACAGCGGTATCCAGTCATAGCGGAGCGGCTCGCGGTAGCTCATGAATGCTAAGTCGGCTGTTTTTTCGTCCAGCAATCTGTTTAACTCAGAGCAGCCCTCCAGCAAGGTTATTTTTACATGCGGATAGTCATGCTGAAAGCGGCTTATGATCTCCGGCAGCCAGTGCGTTGCCATGCTCGAATATGCGGCGATGGTCACGCTGCCGATGAGCAGCCCCTTCGTGTCGGCTGCAAGCTGGTAAATATTTGCCTCATTATTCAAAAACTCGCGTACCGCAGGGATGAGCCTGCTGCCCTCCGCCGTGACGCTCACGCCCTTGTTCGTGCGCCGCAGAAGGGGAATGCCAAGGTCAGCTTCAAGCGCGCTCACAAGCTGGCTCACGCCCGAGGGAGTGTAGCTCAAAAGCTCGGCTGCCTTTGAAAAGCTTCCCGTATCCGCTGCAGCCAGAAACGCCCTGCACCGTGCAGTTTCCATAGCCGTCCTCCTTTAAGTAATGCTTAAAGCTGCCATAACGATCAACAGCTTTACTTTTCTTGCGATTTATTTTACAATACAGACAGTAAGAAATCAAGCACTATTCAGGGCCCGAATATAATTGAGATCTTCGAAAATAATATTTGATTATATCGGAGGAATAGTTATGAAAAAGACTACACTTTTTGCGCTGGCAGTTATCGTTTGCCTCATCGGAGCGGTCGTATCCAGCTACTGCATGGCGACCCTTACATCGAGCGTCGCGGTATTCGGTGTGCTCGCAGTCCTGTTTGCCGTCGGCTTTACGGTGTTCATCAATAAGCTCACAAATGCGGCTGAATAAAAAGCCATGCGGAAATCAACGATCTCCGGCCTTGCCTGAAAAGGCAGGGTCGGATTTTTTGCGCTTTTACAGCTTGTGCATCACGCCGAGCTGATAAAACGCGACGGCGCTTGCCGCGGCGACGTTTAATGAGTCAACGCCGTGCGACATGGGGATGCGCAGGGTGTAGTCGCAGCCTGCAACGGTCTCGGACGCAAGCCCGTCGCCCTCCGTTCCGAGGACTACGGCGAGCCGTTCCTCCTTTGCCGGAGCGGGATCGTATATCGGCAGCGACTTGTCCGTCAGCGCCATGGCTGCGGTCTTGAAGCCCAGAGAGCCGAGCTCCTGCATCCAGTCACTGCCCAGATAGGTCCAAGGCACCTGAAACACCGTGCCCATGCTGACCCTCACCGCACGGCGATACAGCGGGTCGCTGCCCTCGGCGGTGAGCAGCACAGCGTCCATGCCCAGAGCCGCCGCCGAGCGGAAGATCGCGCCGATGTTCGTCGGATTCATCACGTTCTCCAGAACCGCAATGCGCCTTGCGCCGCGGCAGACCTCCTCAACGCTGCGCAGCTTTGGCCTGAGCATGGCGCAGAGCATCCCGCGAGTTAAGTGAAAGCCCGTGAGTTGCGTGAGAACCTCGAGCGGCGCAGTGTAAACGCTTATATCCGCAGGGCATCGCGCAAGCAGCTCCCTTGCCTTGCCCTCGGCGTGCTTTGTCTCCATAAGAAACGACAGCGGCACACAGCCTGCGTCCAGCGCACGCTCTATGACCATGGGGCTCTCGGCTATGAACATCGCGTTTTCGGGATCGCGCCTGCAAAGCAGCTGATTTTCCGTAAGACGTGCGTAAACATCAAGCTCCGGCGCGGAAAAATCGTGTATCTCAATAAAATTTGCCATAAGCTCAGCTCCTGAAAAACGGCAGCCGCTTAAGCTGACGGGAGTTGAACCCTGCCGGTTTTGACAGGCTGATTTTCACCCATGCTTCGTTAAAGCCCTTGAAAATACG
>CAVFCI010000071.1:0-10326 GCA_963620985.1 Hallerella sp.
AGGGCTTTGACGCAACACACTTCTCACCGAACGATACCTGCACCCGCGGTCAGGTCGTGACATTCCTCTACCGCGCACAGTAAAACCTACATAAACAGCAAAGCTCCGGAGACTTGCGCCTCCGGAGCTTTGCTGTGCCTGTTTACTTTATCAATGGCAGCTTCCGCCGCAGCCGCAGCCGCAGTCGCCGCCGTCCTCATGACTGTGATCTCCGCAGCCGCCGGAGCAGCCGGAGCAGCCGCCGCTGCCGCAGCCGCCGCCCTCATCGGAGATGAAGGGGAGCTGACCGCGCATCAGAAGCTCCGCCGCGTCGTCGGAATTGCCGCAGAAGCCGGCAAAGGCAACGATGCCGTAGGCTGCCAGCGCCGCCCTTGCGTGAACGCCGATGTTTCCGACGATGACCGCATCGACATGCAGGCTGTCCATAAGATCTGCTACCGCCTGATGGCCGGTCTCCTTGACCTCGACGAGCTCCTTGGATACAAGCTCGGTATTGTCGTCATTGGTCTTATAGACCGCAAACATTTCGGCGTGGCCGAAGTGCTCGAATATCTCATTGTCCTTGTAAGATACTGCGATTATCATTTTTTATTCTCCTTTTTCTATGAAGTCTGCAAGCTCGTTAAGAGCGTCAGAGTCGATGCTTTCGATCTCGCCGGCATCGACCATCGTTGCAACGACGGGGTCGATGGGCAGACGGGCAGTGTGCTTGATGCCGAACTCCCCGGCGACCTTGGCGACCTTGCTCGCGCCGAAGATCTCGTGCTCCTTGCCGCAGTCGGGGCATTTGAAGTAGCTCATGTTCTCGACTATGCCGAGCACGGGGATGTTCATGAGCTTTGCCATGTTCACGGCCTTTGCCACGATCATGGACACAAGCTCCTGCGGTGAGGTGACGATGACGATGCCGTCGATGGGCAGCGACTGGAAAACCGTCAGGGGAACGTCGCCCGTTCCGGGGGGCATATCGACAAACATGTAGTCCACGTTATCCCACAGCACATCGCTCCAGAACTGCGTGACAACGCCCGCGATCACGGGACCGCGCCATACGACGGGGTCGGTCTCATGGTCGAGAATGAGGTTTACGGACATGATCTGCGTGCCCCTGTGCGAGTAGCAGGGGATGAGCATTTCCTCCGTGCCGCGTGCATGCTCGTGTATGCCGAAGGCCTTGGGGATCGACGGACCTGTTATGTCCGCATCCAGAACGGCGGCCTGATAGCCGCGGCTCTGCATTTTGCTGGCCAGAAGGCCGGTGACGAGGCTCTTGCCTACACCGCCCTTGCCGCTGACAACGGCAATGACCTTTCTGACGCTTGCCGCCGGATTGAGCTTCGCGCTCAGATCCTGAGTTTCGCGCTCGCCGCAGTTTTCCTGACAGGTCGAGCAATCGTGTGTACATTCGCTCATTTTAATATACTCCTAATATCAAATGTTTTATCTGTGTTAATACTATCACTGTTTGAGCCTTTTGTCCAGCCGCCGGACAAGATACATTGCCGCAAGGCCGGTGAACAGACCTGTGACGACAGCCGAGGCCAGAAGCACGGGCGCGTAGAGGAAAAGCGAGCTCGTTTTCGTTATGAGCACCGCCGCCGCAAGCTGACCGAAATTGTGCGCCGCAGCGCCGAATACGCTGACGACCCACAGGAGCCTTTCCGAAAACGGCCTGAGCGTCAGGCACATGACGGCATAGGCGAGCACGCCGCCGGCGATGCTGAATATAAACGCCGACACCCCGCCGGTGAATACGCTGCCCATCACTATGCGCACGAGCAGGATAAGCCCTGCCTCGCGCCGTCCGAGCATGACCATGGCTATAAGCGTCACGACGTTTGCAAGGCCGAGCTTCACGCCTGGTACGGGCAGGGGAGCGGGTATCTGCGCCTCGATGACGAAAACGATCAGCGAGGCCGCCGTGAACATCGCCATGAGCGCAAGCCTTCGCGTCTTAGGCATCTATATCGCCCCCCTCGATCTCAACTGTGAGCCTGTGCGGAAGGCAGACGATGGGAACGCCCGATGTGCTCACCCTGCCCTGCGAGACGCAGATGTGGTCGCGGCAGTCGGCCTCGGTGATGCTTATCGCGCCGTGCTCTATATGCAGCTTATTATACCCGTACTGCGTTTTTATTTCCATGTCATATGCCACAGCGACGGCATCAAGGTCGATTTTTTCGTATACCTCGCCGTCAACGCGGATGACCGCCGTCGTTCCCTGCGCATCGTTGCCCTTGAGCAGCAGGAAGGCCGCCGCGCATATGATGAGCACTGCGGCGAATATCACTATCCATGTTTTTGAGCTTTTCATGTTCATGAACCTATTGTAAATAAATCCGGCTCGCTTGTCAATGCGCTGCATTTATGATATTATTCAGATGTGTATATTGCAATACTAATTAATTTCAAAGAGGTGAAAAGCTTGGCTGACATGATAGTCACGACAGCTTCATATATACTCCCGCTGTTTGCGATAATCGTCCTTATCCGCTGTATGCGCAGTATGCTCGGCAGCAAATCGCAGACGGAGATATGGGGCTATATCCACAGGGACGACGGCGTGGCGCTCATAAACCACTGGGAAAACCTCATAGGCCGTTCAAGGTCTGCGGATATCTGCCTGCCCTATGCCTCGGTCAGCCGCGTACACGCCGTACTCATACGCAGTCCCAAGGGTGCGTGGCGCATATTCGATATCTTTTCCAAGGGCGGAGTCTGGGTCAACGGCGAAAAGGTGCAGGGCACGGGCACGCCCGTGCGCGACGGCGACATTCTCAACCTCGCCGGAAACAGCGTGCGCTTCCGCGACATAAGCGAAAAGCAGCGCGACGCTATAGAGGCACGCAGGACGCAGAGCTGGAAGCGCGTGCATCCGGCGGTGACGCTTTTTTTCCTGACGCTGTTTCAGGCACTGCTCCTGCTGGAGCACCTGTGCACGGCGGAAAGCGAATATCTTGCGGGCATAATGCTGGGCTTTGCGCTGCTGGTGCTGCTCGAGTGGTTCTGCTATTTTGCCATGCGAAGCATACGGCGCACGGGCTTTGAGGTCGAAACGCTCGCGTTTTTCCTCTCGTCCATCGGCCTTTCCGTCATAGCCTCCTCCGTGCCGGATGAGATGTTCCGGCAGATGCTGATCGTCTTTGCGGGCGTGGTCGCATTTTTCACTCTCGGCTGGTGGCTGCGCGATCTTGACAGGACAAAGACCATGCGTCTGCCGCTGGCGATACTGTCGGTGCTCATTCTTGCGGCGGTGCTCGTGCTCGGACGCGAGCAGTACGGCGCGAAGAACTGGATATTCATCGGAACAATGTCGATCCAGCCCTCGGAGTTTGTAAAGGTAGCGTTCATCTATGTCGGCGCTGCGACGCTCGACAGGCTGTTCAGCACCAAAAACCTTATACTTTTCATCGCGTTTTCGGCTCTGTGCGTCATCTGCCTTGCCTTCAGCAGCGATTTCGGCACGGCGCTCATATTCTTCGTGACCTTCCTCGTCATATCCTTCATGCGCTCGGGCTCGATAGCGACCGTGGCGCTGGCCGTAACGGGAGCGGGCATGGCGGGCTTTCTGATGCTGAAGATGAAGGATCATGTCGCAAAGCGCTTTGCCACATGGGGACATATCTGGGATGCCGAGAATATATGGGACGGCGGCTATCAGCAGACGCACGCACTCTCTGCCGGAGCCTCCGGCGGGCTTTTCGGAAAGGGCGCGGGCAATGGCTGGCTCAAGAGCACCTTTGCCGGAAATACCGACACGGTGTTCGGCGTGATGTGCGAGGAGCTCGGGCTAATAATCGCAATATGTGCCGTGCTTGCGATACTTGCGCTTGCGTTTTTCGCCGTGCGCAATTCCGGCCACGGACGCAGCGCGTACTATTCCATAGCCGCCTGCGCTACGGCGAGCATGTTCATGGTGCAGGTCGCGCTCAACGTATTCGGCTCGGTGGATATCCTGCCGTTTACGGGCGTAACGTTCCCCTTTGTGTCGCGCGGCGGAACGTCGGTGCTCGCCTGCTGGATGCTGCTTGCGTTCATAAAGGCCGGAGATACGCGCAAGGGCGCAAGCTTCGTCGTGCGTCCGCCCGAGGCCAAAACAAAAAAGCAGCAGCGTGAAAGCGCGCAGCAGAAGGAGGAAACGGCATGAAAAAGGTATCTCTTCGCGCCTTTTCCGCGCTTTTGATGGCGTTTCTCATCGTCGTCGGACTGTTCGTGTATGTCGGGCGGTATATAAAGGACGGCGAGATGTGGGCGCTGTATTTTGACCAGTCCACCTCCGGCAGCGAGTACACGATAACAGACCGCAACGGCACAAAGCTTGCTCAAATGGGCGGCGGCGAAAAGAGCTACGCGGAAAACGCGAATACGCGCATAGCCTGCTATCACGCCACCGGCGACTATACGGGAAATGTCGGAACCGGCGCTCTGAGCTCGTTTAAGCGCGAGCTTTCGGGCTTTAATCTCATAACCGGCATCGAGGAGCAGGAGGATGTGAACCTTCAGCTCACGATAGATGCTGACCTCAACCTGAAGGCATACGAGGCGCTCAACGGACGCAGCGGTGCGGTGATGGTCTATAACTACAAGACCGGCGAGGTGCTGTGCATGGTGTCTTCTCCGTCGATAGACCCGCTCAACCCGCCGGAGACGCTGCCGGACGGCGCGTATATAAACCGCTGCATAAGCGCGTCGTTCACGCCGGGCTCGGTGTTTAAGCTCGTGACGCTCACGGCGGCTATTGAAAATATCGACGATCTCTACCACCGAACCTTCACCTGCACAGGCTCTGTCGATGTCAAGGGCGTTGCGATAAACTGCACCGGCATTCACGGGCAGCAGACCATCGAGCAGGCGCTTTCAAACTCCTGCAACTGCACCTTTGCCGAGCTCTCGCTCGAGCTCGGGCCGGATATCATAGCACAGTACGCCGAAAAGCTCGGCATAACAACGTCGCTGAAGCTTGACAGCATATCGACGCAGGCCGGAAACTACGACAAGGACAGCTCCATGAGCGCTGCGATGGCATGGTCGGGCATCGGCCAGTATAACGACCTCGTCTGCCCCTACGCCATGATGCGCCTTGCCGGAGCATATGCAAACGGCGGCACGGTCGTCGAGCCCTCGCTGCTCGGCCAGTCGAAAAAGACGACGCAGCTGATATCGGAGGACACGGCGCAGAAGGTCGCGTCGATGATGAACTACAACGTCGTGTATCACTACGGGCAGGATCGCTTTCAGGGACTCAATATCTCCGCCAAGACCGGCACTGCCGAGGTCGGTGACGGCAAGGCCGCCCACGGCTGGTTCGTCGGCTTCCTCAACGACGATGAGCACCCCTACGCCTTCGTATGCATCGTTGAAAACGGCGGCAGCGGTCTGAGCGCAGCAGGCGGCGTCATAAACACCGTACTTCAGGCGGCGGTGAGCAAGTAGATAACAGGTAATTCACAGGGAGAAATAAAATGACAGACATATCCGTCAACGGACTTGTAAAGTCCTTTGAATTGGGTAAAAACATACTTGACGGGCTCAGCTTCGACATTGCCGAGGGTGAGCGCGTCGGCATTCTCGGGCATAACGGCTGCGGCAAGACCACGCTGTTCCGCATCCTGACGGGCGAGCTCGACTGCGACGAGGGCGAGGTAGCCATAGCCTCCGGCAAGCGGTTGGGGCTGATATCGCAGATCCCCGTCTATCCCGAGGGCTGGACGACCGAGGACGTTCTGAAGGACGCGCACCGAGAGCTGTACGCCATAAGCGCACGGCTCGACGAGCTTGCGCACAGGATGGAGACCGACCAGTCGGACAGGCTCCTTTCCGAGTACGACAGGCTCTCAAACGACTTTGCGCGGCTCGGCGGCTACGATATGGACACCGACCGAAACCGCGTCGCAAACGGTCTGGATATCCCGCAGAGCATGCGCGAGCAGCTCTTTGACAGCCTCTCGGGCGGCGAACGCACGAGGGTGAACCTTGCGCGGCTTATCCTTGAAAAGACGGACATACTTCTGCTCGACGAGCCGACCAACCACCTCGACCTCCGTGCGACCGAGTGGCTGGAGGAATATCTCCGGCACTTCAAGGGAACGGTGCTGCTCATAAGCCACGACCGCTATTTTATCGACAGGATCGCCCGCCGCTGCATAGAGATAAACGACGGCAAGGCCGAGTTTTACTCCGGCGGCTACAGCTTTTACGTTGTCGAGCGGCAGAAGCGCTTTGAGGAAAAGCTCAGGAAATACGAAAAGGATCAGGCAAAGCTCGAACAGCTCACCCGCGCCGCAGAGCAGATGCATCTCTGGGCGTTCATGGGCAACGATAAGCTGCACAAGCGCGCCTTTTCGATGGAAAAGCGCATAGCAAGGCTTGAACAGACCGAAAAGCCCACGGAGGCAAAGAAGCTCTCGGCAAGGTTCAGCTCCGCTGATTTTCACGCCGATGAGGTGCTTGTGTGCCATAGGCTGTCCAAGTCCTTCGGCGGAAAAAGGCTCTTCGACGGACTTGAGCTCACGGTATCCGGCGGCGAGCGCATCGCGCTCATAGGCGATAACGGCACAGGAAAGAGCACGCTCGTAAAGCTCATAATGCAGAAGGAGACACCCGACGAGGGCTATGTCAAGCTCGGCCCCTCCGTGCGTCCTGCGTACCTGCCGCAGATAATCAGCTTTTCAAACGAGGAGCGCTCGCTGCTCGATACGATGCTCTATGACTGCCGCTGTCAGCCGCAGGAGGCACGCGATAGGCTGGCTGCGTTCGGCTTTCGCGGCGAGGATGTGTTCACGCCCGTCGGGGCGCTGTCCGGCGGCGAAAAGAGCAGGCTCAGGCTGTGCATGCTCATGGGCAGCGATATAAACCTTCTCATTCTCGACGAGCCGACGAATCATTTGGATATCGCCAGCCGCGAGTGGATGGAGGATGCGGTCTCCGACTATTCCGAGGCGCTGCTGTTCGTTTCGCATGACAGGTATTTTATCGAGAAATTTGCAACGCGCATATGGTATCTCGACGGCGGAAGGCTGCTCGATTACCGCGGAAGCTACGGGCAGATGCGCGAGTATCTCAGCCGTCAGGAGGTCTTTACGCGCACGGCAAAGGCCGAGTCCAGAGCGGCAAAGCCGGAAAAGAAAAGCTCCCCGAACAGGGAAAAGCGCCTTGCGAGGCTTGAGCGCGAGATAGCGGCGCTGGAGGAGCAGACCGCGGATATCACCGCCCTCGAGCAGGAGAACGCAAGCGACTATCACAAGCTCATGGAGCTCGGAGCACAGAAGGAGGAACTGAACGAAAAGCTGCTTGAGCTGTACGGACAGTGGGAGGAGCTGTCGGATGAATAAGAGACTCGTTTTGCCCTGCGCACTGCTGCTTGCGGGGCTTATCCTGCGCTTTTTCTTCACGGGCGTGGGCTATATCGCATATGCGCTGTTTTTCACCGCCGCCCTTGTTGGGATAATGCGCTTTTGCCCGAAGGCGTGGATAAGGCGCACGGTGTGCGTTCTCACGGCGATAGGGCTTACATACCTCGCCGCGGTCGAGGTGCCGATAGTCGGAGCAGCCTCCGGCGACGGGGACGGGGAATATGACTATATAATCGTCCTCGGCGCAGCGGTGCACGGCGATACGCCCTCGCTATCGCTCGTCGAGCGCGTGAGCGCCGCCGCGGATTATATGAAGGAGCATCCGGATACCGTTGCCATCGTCAGCGGGGGACAGGGGGATGACGAGAACATAAGCGAGGCCGAGGCCATGTCCGTGTGGCTCAGTCAAAACGGTATTGACGCAAGCCGCATCATCCCTGAGGACAAGTCCACATCAACGCGCGAAAACCTTGAAAACAGCTTCGATATCATCCGCTCTCGCGGCGGCGACCCGAATACCTCTGCGGTGGTCACGAGCGAGTACCACATATACAGGGCAAAGCTGCTGGCGCAGTCGCTCGGTGTCAGCATCGGCTCGCTTGCCGCGCACACGACCTATGCGCCCATTATGATAAACTACTTTCTCCGCGAGGCCTTCGGCGTAACGTATCAATGGGTCTTTGGCTGAAGTAATAACATAATCCCTCCCGAACAGGCATAGTAATGTACAAAGCCTTACGGGAGGGATCTTTTTTGAAGCAAATAATCGGAAAAATCAAAAATCGCAGAGCCGCAGCCTCCGCCGTTGCGCTTGTTGTGCTCACGGCAGTGATATTCTGGACGACGAACAGTCCGGCGGTGGTCGGCGTTTCGGCCTCCGAGCGGCAGCTTCCCATCTACTGCGTCCAGCGTGACGATAAAACGGTCGCGCTGTCGTTCGACGCGGCCTGGGGCAACGAGGATACGCAGCAGCTGATAGATATACTCAATAAGTACGGCATAAACGCGACGTTCTTCGTCGTCGGCCAGTGGGCTGATAAGTACCCCGAGTCCGTCAAGGCGCTGCATGACGCGGGCAACGAGGTCATGAGCCATTCGGACGATCACGCCCATTTTGCGCAGCTTTCGGCCGAGGAGATAAAATCGAATATCGCGGCCTCAAACGAGAAGATAAAAAATATCACCGGCACGGAGCCCGTGCTGTTCCGCTGCCCCTACGGCGAGTACAACGACACCGTGATAAGCACCGTGAGCTCCATGGGCATGAGCGCCATCCAGTGGGACGTTGACAGCCTCGACTGGAAGGGTACAGCGGCTGCGGATATCGCAGACCGCGTGCTCAAAAACGTAAAGTCCGGCAGCATAGTCCTCTTCCATAACGCCGCCGAGAATACGCCAGAGGCGCTGCCAGGCATAATCGAGGGGCTGCTTACAGACGGCTATAAGATCGTTCCCGTGTCGCAGCTGCTTCTCACCGGCGACTATATCATCGACAACACCGGCATGCAGTGTCAGACAAAAGCAAAGGCGCAGCCGTCTGCGTGAGCGTTATGAAAAATCTCGGTAATACCCTGCGTATTACCGAGATTTCAGCCTGTCAAAAAACCTGTGCCGCGCCGCCATTACGGGGCGATGCCGGCGGCTTATTCCTTGTTGTCGAGCCAGTCGGCGACCTTTGCCTCGTCAAGGCCGAGTCCGCCGGAGATAAAGGCAACAGCCTCGTTGAAGTTCATAGCTCTCAGGCGAGCGTAGTTGCTTGCGCCGGCGCCGGGGCCGTCGTTGAGTCTGCCTTCGATGTAGCCGCACTCGTAGCACATGTTCAAAGCATACTTGCGGTGGGTATCAAGGGTCATTTCATGTCCGCAGCGAGGACATTTCATGGTCAATTCCTCCTCTTTCTTACTCTTGTTTTCTTTACGGGTTTTTACGGCATTATTATAGCCCAAACATTGGCTCTAAGCAATAGTTATCTGACTTTTTATGTACAAATTTATATGCTCGGGAAAACCTGCACAGCGAAAAAATTGCGGAAAGCAATAAAAATTTGAAAATAAGTATTGCAATCGGAGCGCAATTGTGTTAATATAATCGGGCGTTAGAAATCCGGGTGTAGCGCAGATGGTAGCGCGCTTGAATGGGGTTCAAGAGGCCGCTGGTTCAAATCCAGTCACTCGGACCAAGAAAAACAGTCATCACGAGGTGGCTGTTTTTTTGCTGCGTTTTTCATGCTCCAAATTATTAA
This sequence comes from Hallerella sp., assembly GCA_963620985.1. GTDB lineage: Bacteria > Bacillota > Clostridia > Oscillospirales > Oscillospiraceae > F23-B02. Next base: position 9,595 of record CAVFCI010000071.1, read on the forward strand.
TGCTCAAAGCACAAATTTGCATATATTGCATTTTCAAGTTTGCTGTGATAAAATACTTTCCAAGCTCAAAATAAGGGGACAAAAATGGATTACGGATTGCAAATAGGACTTAAAATAAAAAATTGCAGAATAGATCGCGGACTGACAATGAAGGAGCTTGCGGAACAGGCACAGATCACTCCGTCGATGCTCAGTCAGATAGAGAAGGGGCAGGCCAATCCGTCTTTGAACACAATAAGGCTGCTGTCCAAGGCCTTGGATGAGCCGATGTTTCGCTTCTTTATGGATGAGGTGAGCGTTGAAAATGATGTTGTTCGGCGGGATAAACGCAAGCATGTGATCGAAAACGGAGTAGACTATGAAATGCTCACGCCGGATATGCGCGGGAACCTTGAAATGATAAAGATGACGCTTAAGCCCAACACAGCTTCCTGCGATCAGCCGCTCAGTCACATCGGTGAGGAGGTCGCGCTCATTCTCAGCGGTACAGTCAAGCTCGTTTTGGAGCATGACAGCATTATTCTTCATGCAGGGGACAGCGTCAGAATAAAAAGCGAAATAAAGCACAGCTGGCGCAACGTCGGCGATGGTGAAATGTCTCTTGTTTTTGCGGTTTCTCCTCCGAATTTCTAATGAAATAATCAAAAAAACAGTTGCCTTTCAGCAACTGCTCAGCCTGTCAAAAAACCTACCCAACCGCCCTCGTTTCTGGTATAATAAAAGAAACGGGGG
>CAVFCI010000072.1:0-9654 GCA_963620985.1 Hallerella sp.
GCTTCACGAAAAATGTGGCGTTTGTGAAGCGTGCAAAAAAGTCACAGACTTTTTTGACACGCTGAGCCCCGCAGCTCATTTTTGAGCTGCGGGGCATATTCATATTCAGCATTCTACTGAATGATGCGCTTTGCGCCGGTGTAGTGATTAAGGTAGTAGCTGGAGCTGAGCGAGGTTATCACGACGCAGCCCTTGCCGGAGGAGGCGTGGATAAACTGGCCGTCTCCGATGTACATGCCGACGTGACCGATGGGATCGACGCTGTCGGAGAAGAACACGAGGTCGCCGGGCTGAAGCTCGCTTTTGTCTACCTTCGTGCCGTTGTTGTTCCACTGGCCGGTCGCGCCGCGCCAGAGGCTGTAGCCGTACTGACCGTAGAGGTAGTACATGAAGCCCGAGCAGTCAAAGCCGCGGGGCGAGGAGCCGCCGTAGACATAGGGCGTTCCGAGATACTGCTTTGCTGTTGCGACGATCTGATCTGCAACGGCGCTGCCGGTGCTGAGCTTTACATAGTCGCTGCTCATGTAGCCGCTCAGTCCGTTGTAGCTTACGGCATACCACGAGCCGGTCTTGCCGGTCACCTGAACCTGAATGCCCTTGTCGTAGTAGCCTATGACGGAGTAGCTTGTACCCGCACCGCTTCTCATCCGCACACCGTTGCCGGTGACTATACCGATCTTGTCCATTTTTTCGACCGTCTGGGTCGAGGCGGTGCTGACGAGCTTTATGTAGTCCTTGCTCATGTAGCCGTATTTGCCGTTATAGCTGACCTCGTACCAGTTTCCGGTCTCGCCGCTTATCTTGACGCTTGCGCCCTTGCTGAGCGTTCCGACGGAGGCGAAGTCCGTGCTCGGACCCATTCTCATGCGAACGTCGCTGCCGGTCACGCTGCCGCTTTTCGCGGCGGAGTAGCTGTCGGACGGAGTTATGCGTACATATTGCGCTGCCATATAGCCGGTCTTGCCGTTGTAGGACAGCTTGTACCAGCCGCTGACCGAGCCGAGCGCCGTCAGCGTCACACCGTTGGAGTAATAGCCGAGAGTGTCGGAGCTCGTATTCGGCTGGCTCCTGAGCCTTACGCTCGTTCCGATGACGCTTGCGGTGCAGCCGTTGGCTGCCGCCGAGGAGCTGCTTGCCGTGGCTGTGGGGGAGGGCGTTGCCGTGCCGGAGGACGAGGAGCCCGTGCTTCCGACCGACAGCTTCATATAGTCTGCGCTGACGTAGCCGGTCTTGCCGTTATAGCTGACCTGATACCAGTTTCCTGCGGCTCCGATGACGGACATTTTCGTGCCCTTGTCATAAGTGCCGATGACGGAGGAACCCGTGCCCGCGCCGCTTCTCATGCGCACATCGTCGCCCGAGACCGTGCCCGTTCCGAAGTTGCCGCTTACGCTGCTGACGGTCTTGAGGTAATCAGCCGAGGCATAGCCCACAGTGTTGTTATAAACGACCTTGCACCAGCCGCCCTGCGTCATGCCGACAATGACCTCCGCGCCGGCAGGCATTGTCATTATTATTGATTTGCTTGTGCTCGCACCGCTTCTGAGATTGAGCGCGCTCGTTGTTTTCGCTCCGCTTATGCCCGATGCGTCTGCGGGGAAGGCAAGCAGCGAAACGCACATTATCACTGCCAGCAGTGAACTGATAAGTCGTTTTTTCATCTTTGAACTCTCCGTGAAATATTTCAATGTGTAATCAAATTGTAACACATAAGTCGAGTTATGTCAACACGGGCAGTCGTAAAGCAACGCATAAAGTCGTAAACGTTCTGTAAATTGAGCATTTTGCCGCAATTTACTATATCTTGTGCCAGCCGATGTTTTCAACAAACAGTTATAGTGCTTCAGCAGCTTTTGGTGGCGCAAAATTTCGGTTCCCAATTTCATTTTTATATGTTATACTGATTTATTATAAAAATAAATTTTGCTCCGAGGATAAAATATGAAGCCGGCTAAAAAAATTATCGCACTGCTGCTGTGCGCGTGCATGGCGCTTCCGCTGTGTGCGTGCTCTAATGACGAGCCCGTGCAGAAGCAGATATTCGCAATGGACACGGTCATGAACCTGACCGCCTACGGAAAGTACGCAAATGACGGGATAAGCGCCGCCGTCGGCGTGATAAACGCGATGGACGATATGCTCGACCCCGATAACGAGGGCAGCTACACTGCGCAGATAAACAGTGCCGAGGGCAAGGACGTTATCGTCACGCCTCAGGTGAACGAAATGCTCTCGACTGCGCTGAGCGTGTACAATCTCTCAGGCGGTGCGCTCGACCTGTCGGTGTATCCGCTGTATGAGGCGTGGGGCGAGTTTAAGGACGAGACGGGGCGCATCCCATCGGACGACGAGATAAAGCAGCTGCGCAAGAATCTCGGCTTCGGCAAGACCGAGATCACGAACTTCGAGGGCGAGGCAAACTACTCCGTGCGCATGCCCTCGGGAACGCAGATAAGCTTCGGCGCGGTGGCCAAGGGCTGCGCGTCGAAATACGCGATCGACGCAATGCGCAAAAGCGGCGTTACGAGCGGCATAGTTTCCCTCGGCGGCAATGTGCAGACCCTCGGCACGAAGCCCGACGGCTCGAACTGGACGGTAGCTGTCGAGGATCCTAACGACACGAGCAGCTATGTCGGAACGCTCTCCGTCGGCGAGACGGCGATCATAACCAGCGGCAGCTATCAGCGATATTTCACCGGTTCCGACGGTGTGAAGTATCATCATCTGATAGACCCGAGCACCGGCAAGCCCGCCGATAACAACCTCGTATCCGTGACCATCGTCTGCTCCGACGGAACGCTGGCCGACTGCCTGTCCACCGCGATGTTCGTCCTCGGCGAGAGCGCCGCGCTCGAATACTGGCGCAATAACGGCGGCTTTGAAATGATAATGATAACCAAGGACAACGAGATACTGTGCACGACCGGCCTGCTTGAGGTGTTCACGCTAACAAACCGCACGGACTACACTCTCAGAATGGTGGAGTGATATGCCTGACCGTGAATTTTTCCGCGCCGACGCACTGACGCTCGCACCCGCACTCGTCGGTAAGCTCCTCGTGCGAAGCCTCCCAGACGGCAGCGAAAAGCGCCTGAGGATAACGGAGACCGAGGCGTATCGCGGCGCTGAGGACAGCGCCTGCCACGCCCACAAGGGCAAAACAAAGCGCACAGAGATGCTCTGGCGCGATGGAGGCACGATATACGTTTACCTCTGCTACGGTATGCACGAGATGCTCAACATCGTATCCGGCAGGGAGAACGAGCCGCAGGCCGTGCTCATCCGCTGCTGCGAGGGCTTTGAAGGCCCGGGAAAGCTCACAAGGGCACTGTCCGTTGACCGCAGCCTCAACGGCCTCGATATCCTCTCCTGCGGCGGACTGCGCATCGAGGACGACGGCGCGGAGGTTAACATAATACAACTGCCAAGAGTCGGCATAGCTTATGCCGAGCCTGACGACCGCGAGGCTTTATGGAGATTCAAGCTTCAAAAATGAACTATCTTGACACTGATATACGATACTGCAAGGGCATAGGCGAGAAAAAGGCGCTGCTGTTTAACAAGCTCGGCGTCTTTACCGTCCGTGACCTTGTTTCGTATTTTCCGCGGAAATATGAGGATCGCAGCAGCTTTAAGCCCATCGCTCTGACCTGCGACGGCGAAACGGTGTGCATAAACGCCCTCGCCGCCGAGGACGCGCACCTTGTGCGCATAAGAAGGGGACTGGAGCTTGTCAAGTTCCGCGTCGTGGACGAAAGCGGTTCGGTTGACATAACATTCTTTAATCAGCCCTATATCAAAAACAGCATCCACCGCGGCGACTGCCTTAACATCTACGGCAGGATCGTCGCTGTGGGCGGCAAGAGGACGATGACAAACCCCGTCGTGGAGCGTCAGGGCTCGATCGGCGGCGTTACGGGGCGCATCGTTCCGATCTACAGGCTCACGACGGGGCTTTCGCAGAAGCTCATAATGACCGCTGTGCGTCAGGCGCTGGATGCCTGCTCGTCTGAGCTGCCCGAGGTGCTGCCGGAGAGCCTGCGCGAAAAGTACCGTCTTGCGCAGACGGGCTACGCCTATGAGAATATCCATTTTCCCGCAAGCTTTGAGGATCTTGAGCTTGCGCGGCGAAGGCTCGTTTTCGAGGAGCTGTTTCTGCTGGCCTGCGCCCTCGGCAGAATGAAGGGCAGCCACTCGAAGCAGAGCGGCATAGCAATGCAGGATGAGAGCCTTGACGAGTTCTTTGCAAGCCTGCCGTTTGCCCCGACGGGGGCGCAGAGGCGCGCTGTTTCCGATGCCGTGCGCGATATGCGCTCGGGCAAGGCGATGAACAGGCTCGTTCAGGGCGATGTCGGCAGCGGCAAAACGCTCGTCGCGGCGGCGCTCGTGTGGTACACATGGAAAAACGGATATGCCTCCGCGTTCATGGCGCCGACCGAGATACTTGCGCGGCAGCATTTTGAAACGCTCAGCTCCTTCCTTGCGCCCTTCGGCCTGCGCGTCGGCCTGCTCACGGGTTCGATGACGGCAAAGCGCAAGCGCGAGGTCAAGGCTGAGCTCGCTTCCGGTGCGCTTGACCTCATCATCGGCACTCACGCCCTGTTTTCCGAGGATGTCGAGTATTCCGACCTCGCCCTCGTCATAACCGACGAGCAGCACCGCTTCGGCGTGAACCAGCGCTCGAGCCTCATATCCAAGGGCGAAAGGCCGCATGTCCTCGTCATGTCCGCAACGCCCATACCGCGCACGCTGGCGCTCATCATCTACGGTGACCTTGACATTTCCGTCATCGACGAAATGCCGCCCGGCAGACAGAAGGTCGATACCTTTGCCGTCACCGAAAGCTATCGCACGCGCCTGAACGGCTTTATCCGCAGGCTCGTTTCCGAGGGGAGGCAGGTGTTCGTCGTATGCCCGATGATAGAGGAGAGCGAGGAGCTCCCGCCGAATGTGAGTTCGGCGCAGGAGCACGCAGCCGAGCTGCAAAGAGTGTTCCCCGACCTCAGGGTCGCCTGCGTCCACGGCAAGCTCAAGGCCAAGGACAAGAATGATATTATGTCAACCTTCGTCGCGGGAGATATCGACATCCTCGTCTCGACCACGGTCATCGAGGTCGGCGTTGACGTGCCCAACGCGGCGCTCATGATAGTGGAAAACGCCGACCGTTTCGGTCTGAGCCAGCTGCACCAGCTGCGTGGCCGCGTCGGACGCGGACAGCACAAAAGCTACTGTGTGCTCGTTTCCGACAGTGATAACGAGGCAACGCAGGCGCGCCTGAAGATCATGACAAAGACAAACGACGGCTTTAAGATATCCGAGGAGGATCTCAGACTGCGCGGGCCGGGCGATTTCTTCGGCTCGCGTCAGCACGGACTTCCGGCCATGCACGTTGCCGACCTCTGCTCGGACATGAATGTCCTGCAAACCGCTCAGCAGGCGGCGCAGGAGCTGCTTGACTCCGACCCAGAGCTTTCCGCGCCGGAGCACGCCGCACTGAAAACCGCCGTCGAGCGCCTGTTTGCCCTCAATGCCGATACGCTGAACTGAAAAAACACCGAGCTGATACACTGTATCAATTCGGTGTTTTTTCTATATGAAATTCAGAAATGGATATATAGTTAAATAAGCGCCTGCTGCTTTTCAAGGTCATGGAGCCTATCGGTGTAAGCTAAAAGCTCCGCTTCAAAGCTGCGGCAGCTCTCCAAGCTCTGCGAGGCACTTTTCGGATTGCGCACCAGATATACTCTCCACGGCTCCGGCTGCTCCTCCAGAGTAAAGAGCTGCAAGGGAATATCCTGAGCCAGCTCGCGGGCTGAGCTCACGGGGATCAATGCCCAGTAACTGCCGTGCTGCAAAAATGACCGCACGCCGGATACCGTATTGATATCCACATGACATCTGTTTTCGTTTCCAAACCACTTTTTTCGCCACAGTATCAGGCCGCTGAAATTGCCGCCTATAAAACGAACCTCCTGTTCAGGATCCAGCTCGCTTGGGCAAATCGGATACGGAGGCAGGGGATTATCCGAGCGGCGAACGATACACAGCTGCTGCTGGTCAATGCAGCGAGTGGACACGCCTCCCTGACGGGAATCGTAGGACGCAAAGCCGAAGTCTGTCATGTCTTTGGAAACCTGATCATATACATCCTGTGAATCACAGACCTTTACCTGTATTCTCTTCTCGGGATGCTGTGCGGTATACTGCCGCAGGAAGCCGTCCAGCAGGCGGTCATAGGTGCTTCCGTTGCTTGCGATACGGATCACAGACAAGGCGCTGCTTTTGACAGAATCCATTTCCTCCATCAGCATGCTCCAGCGCTCGGCAACGGAAACGAAGGCCTCTCCCTGCCTTGTCAGCTCCACGCTGCGCTGTCCCTTGGATCTCAGCACAAGCTGGCAGCCCAACTCTTCCTCCAAGGCCTTCAGGCGACTGCTGACCGCCGACTGGGACAGGTACAGATTTTGTGCTGCCTTTGAGATGTTTCGGCAGCGCACCAGCTCCAGAAATATGGTGATATTTTTTTGATCCATATGAAGCACCTCCCCGACGAAGCTATTATACAGGAAACTGCCCTGCGCCGCAACGGATAAAACGGAGAAGGAGAAAGAATCAGGGAACATCGGCTTCATGCCGATGCTCCCTGAAAATCAGATGTGGGATATGGAAAAAGCTTTATGCGTCATGCGTCGGCGGACTCGATTTTCCCGGCGGGCTCATATCTGCGGCCTATGCCGGTGAGAATGCTCAGCAGGAAGATGATGAGCAGACCCCAGCAGTGAAAATTATAAGGTATGATATCGAGGAAGGAGAAGTTCGGATCGACACCGTCGATGGCCAGCGCTACGCCCAAAGATACAAGGGTGGGATTTCCGTGGGGCATAAGGCCGGTAGCACCGCAGGCTACGCCGTCGAGAATGTTGGCACCGCGGCAGCGGTCAATATTGAATGCCTTTGTGATGCGGCGGACCAGAGAGCCGAAGAATACGATAGCTATACCGCTGCCGCCGGTAACGATCGAGCCCAGCGAAGCCACAAAATAGCAGACAAGCTCGCCGGAACGCGGAGACTTGCAATGCTTCATAAGGCTGACTGTCATCTGGTCAAATGCGCCGCTGCCGTTGAGGATCTCTAAGATCTGGAACAGCAGGATAACATACAACACAAGGGTCATCATTCCGCCCATACCGGCAACGATAGGTCCCTCATTGCTGAACATGTTTGCGGCAGGGATCGTGCCGAGAACCAGATTCAGCACGATGCCGCTGAGGTTGCAGAGTATCAGTGTGCCCATAAGATCCCAGCCCATGCGCATGAGGATGACCATAAGAACGGGGAGTACCAGAAGGAAAAGAGACAGCGCCGTGCTTCCGTCCAGCTCCAGAGCCGCCGGAATGTTGGCATCCTGCGTAAGTCCCACCACGGCAAACAGCACCGCTGCAACGCTTGCGGATATTGCCGCATAAGGGAAACGGGTTTTAACGACCTGAGATATCTCAGCCTCCTGAGTAAGCGCTGAGGAGATGGTGGTGTCTGAAATAGGAGCCAGATTATCGCCAAAGATAGCGCCGCTGATAATAGCACCGCACATCAGCCCCATGTCTATGCCAAGCTCATGAGCCAGCGGCAGCAGAACGGGAGCGACAGCCGCTACGGAGCCGGTGGATGTGCCGCAGGAGGTGGAAATGAGTACACATGCAAGGAAGGCGATCAAGGGTATCCAGCCTGCGTTCATGCCAAGCTGAGAAATGCCCCAGATGAGTGCGTCGATAAGACCGCTCTGACGTAAAAGCTGTGCCAGCATACCGGCCATGATGTATGCCATGATGATAGTCCCGAGCATGGGATTCTGGAGCCCTTTAAGGGTTATCTTTCCGTAGCTTTTCTTGTCTTTAGCCAGCAGAAAGCCCAGTGACAGCGCAAAGAATGTGATACCGGTCAGACGGGCAAGACCGCCTCCGCCGATAATGGTGCTGACGAGCATTCCGACCAGCATGAACAGTACCGGCAGCCATACTCCGATCTTGCCGCCGTAGAATTCTGATTTCTTTTCCAACGAAACAGCCTCCGTTTCTTTTTTCTTTTTTTCTCTCTGCTTTTATTTAAACGTTTTATTGCAGCTTCATAAGCGCGTCGGTGATCTTCTGCGCCGCACGTTCGAGATCCTCGGTGGCATTGGCAAAGGAGAAACGCATACAGCAGGCCGTATCCTCGCCGTAGGCACTGCCGGGCATACCGACCACACCTGCGTTCTCAAGCAAATATTCGCACATTTGGGCAGAGTCCATTCCTCCGATATCAAAGAAGACCCATGCGTAGAAGGCGCCCTCCGGCTTCAGGCAGCGGACACCCGGAATTTTGTTGAGTGCGCCGGTAAACAAATCACGGCGGTATTCATAGGTCCTGCGCATTTCCTCTATTTCACGGTCACAGCGGAATGCCTCAACAGCACCCTTTTGCAGGAAGCCGCTCATGCAGGAAAGGCTGTGCTGATACAGCTTATATGCCACATCAAATATAGCCTTGGGCGCGGCCAAATAACCCATGCGCCAGCCGGTCATTGCAACGCTCTTGGAGAAACCGTTCATGGTCGCCACTCTGTCGCGGATGGAGGGATAGGAGCCCATGCTGATGCTCCTGCAGCCGTCATAGACAAGCCTTTCGTATACCTCGTCGCTGAGCATATACACATGAGGGTGGCGCAGCATGAAGGCCTCGAGGATATCTGCCTCGTCCCTATGGAGAATGCGGCCTGTCGGATTATTCGGGTAGTTAATGATGATAAGGCGGGTTTTGTCGGTGCAGGCGGCCTCCAAGGCCTCCGCGGTGATGCGGTAATCCTGCCTGCAATCAAGCTTTACCTTCACCTTGGGTAAAAAAATACGACATTTTGCTTGACGTTGACTATTCATAGTGGTACAATGCAATGTCAAAGTTCAAGGCAATACCGTGCGTGACAAAACGCACTTAGAGGAAGAGGAGAGAGCCGGATGAATCTTGTTGTTGCGATAAACATATATCTGTTTATCTGTGCCTGCGCGGGGCTCGTCTACGGACTGATGGCCACGTACAGGAGAAAGCAGCCGCTGTATTTCCGGCTGATGATCTTCCCGATCGCCTGTCAGGTCTTTTCGAGAGCTTTTTATATTGTAACGCTCCTGTGCTACGGAGAGCTGCCGGACGGCTTCAATATCGGCTTTCTGGGCTTCGCCGCGTTCTTCCTGTTCCTGTACCTTCCGAACGTCGGCGCGATCGACCACCTGCTCGACGAGGCCGACAGGGGCTACTCAAGATACAGGCTGCTCGCGCTCATCCTTCCGATAGCGGAGCTGGCGCTTGCGGTTTTCGCGCTGACCTACGATGCGGTCTCGCTCGATGTGCGCATTTCCTACGCCGTCCTGCTGCTGCTCGCGGGGCTTGCCGGATACTTCAACCTCAAGCATCTGCTCATTCCCGACGTTGAGGGCGGCATAATCGGGACGCTGCGCCACTTCAACGCCCTGTGCATAGTCTTTGAGCTGCTCACGCTCGCCGAGATCGGATTTTACTGCTGCTCATTCCGGAGTCCGGTAGTCATTCAGGCGCTGCTCGGCATTATATATGTCGTATTTCTGCCGCTTCTCAATAAGGAGACGAAAAAATGGATTCAATGAG
>CAVFCI010000073.1:0-9276 GCA_963620985.1 Hallerella sp.
AGCAGCGGACTGAAAATCCGCGTGTCGTTGGTTCAACTCCGACCGGAGGCACCATCTGCGGGCATAGCTCATCCGGTAGAGCGCCACCTTGCCAAGGTGGAGGTAGCGAGTTCGAGTCTCGTTGCCCGCTCCAAAAAATGCGTTTGCAGGCTGCGTTATCAAAGGCCTGCAAACTAATATGGCGTCATAGCCAAGTGGTAAGGCAGCGGACTGCAAATCCGCGATTCCCCGGTTCAAATCCGGGTGACGCCTCCAAAAGATCCGAACGCAATGCGTTCGGATTTTTTAGTTTGTCAAAAAAGTCCCTCGGGGGACTTTTTTGACAAACTGGTTCGGGGCAGCCTTTCGGCTGCCCAGATTTTTACATATAAAACGGGTGCGGCGTGGGAGAGCCGCACCCTGAACCTCCTTTTGCCGGAGGGCGGATAATGAAGCGTTTATCCGCCCTTCACGGCAAGCTGGGGGCAACACTGACTTGATGCTTATACTATGCCGTACTTCTTGAGCAGATCGACAACGACGTTGTTGGTCAGAGGCTCCTTGAGCAGGCCGAGCAGCGGCATGATCGACGGAAGCAGGAACTCTGCCGGCTTCTTGCCGTCGAGCAGCTTGCTGGTCGCGTACAGCAGATCGCGCACATCGTACACCGAGCCCCAGACCTCAGGAACGCCGCGGTCAACATTGCACAGCGTGTAGACCGCCTCCATGCCGGTTCGGATCGAATACTCGGTAGTGAACACCGTGTCACGCGGGGTATCGGCAAACTGGCCGACGAATGCGAGGTTTACAGAGCCGTCGGGAACGACCTTGGGGCGGTCGCCCTCCGCTCTGGGCATGAAGAAGGTGGTGACGTAGGGCATCATGCAGGGCGTGGTGTTGCACTCTTTTTCGGCAAGCTCCATGATCTGATCCTCGGGAATGCCGATGTGGTACAGCCACTCTGCTGCAAGCTCTATGCCGGTGCACTGGTACATGGGCTTTTTGATAAAGTCGCCCTCATCGTCCCAGCAGTTGAGGCCGTAGACCCAGATCAGGCAGTGGTCGGAGGGCTGCTCCTGGAACTGACCCTGACGGTTTATCGTCCAGCTCACAAGCCAGCTGGAGTCGCGGCAGGTCACGATGCCGCCGGTGACGACCTTGCCGGAGAGCGGGTCGCGCTTGCAGATCTTCTGGATAGCGTCGAGTATCTGCTTGTTTGCGGTATCGACCGTCCACGATTCCCAAGAGGTCTCCTTGATGCCGGCGAAGAACTTTTCGGGGCGGCCAAAGGCCGGATCCTGAGCTGCGATCTTCTTCCACATCTCGATAGACGGACCTTCGCCGTTTTTGATATTCAAGACGGGAGCGTGGGTCTGATCGCCGTAGGCCGAGGCATCGCCCTGACAGCCGTTGGTGCAGATAACGAGGTCGTCCTCGGTGAGGTCGATGACCTTCTCTGCGCCGCCCTGAGTGTACTCTATCTTCTTTGCGACCTTCTTCTCGGGCGTGCAGTCGCAGACGATGTTGGTGACGGTCGTATCGTAAAGGATCTTGCCGCCGTGGTCGGTGATGTACTTGCACATGGGCAGGATCATGGATTCATACTGATTGTAGCGTGTAAAGCGCAGTGCGCTCAGATCGGGCAGGCCGTCGATGTGGTGGATGTAGCGCTGCAGGTACAGCTTCATCTCAAGCGCAGAGTGCCATTTTTCAAACGCGAACATGGTCTGCCAGTAGGTCCAGAAGTTCGTTGCGTAGAACTCATCGTCGAACACATCGTCGATCTTCTTATCCTCAAGGGACTTGTTTGTGGCCATGAACAGCTTCAGAAGCTGCGTCGCCGCGCCGGGGGTAAGGCCGTACTTTCTGTCCGTGTGTGCATCCTGACCCTGTTTCTCGGTGACGCGGCACAGGGAGAAGTTCGGATCCTCCTTGTTCAGATGATAGTACTCGGAGAAGATCGTTTCGCCGGGATTTACGATGGAGGGAATGGATTTGAACAGATCCCACATGCATTCAAAGTGGTTGTCCATCTCGCGTCCGCCGCGCATGATAAAGCCCTTGGTCGCGTCATAAATGCCGTCGCAGGAGCCGCCGGCAAGGGGCAGGTGCTCGAAAAGCGTGATGTGGTCGCCGGGCATCTGTGCGTCACGGATCAGGAAGCAGGCCGCCGCAAGACCCGCAAGGCCGGTGCCGACTATGTAAGCTGACTTCTTATCAATGCCTTCCGGCTTCTTCGGTGTGGCAAATGCCTCATAGTTACCGCTGCTGTAATACATTATTATTCCTCCTAAAAAAATTTATTTTGTCTGCACTCGGTGCAGTAAATTACATTTCGGAGTCCCTGCGCTTTTCGATGGCACGCAGCGGGCAGGCAAGATAGCATGCTCCGCAGCCGGTGCAGCGGCTCTGGTCGATGAGCATGGGCTTTCTGCTGTAGTCGATGCACCTCACGGGGCATCTTGAGCGGCAGCCGCCGCAGCCGACGCATTTTGCGCCTATAAAATAAGTATCCACGGTGCCGTCCTTTCGGTTTTTAAACGCCGTGACGGCGGCAAGCCGCCGCCACAGCAGCGGGGGATGAATAAGGTACGGAGAGAGAGATAAATTATTGTATAGCGAATTTTTCAAGAGCCTGACGGTCGAGGATGACTATCCTTCCCCTGCCCGTTTCGATGATGCCGAGATCGCGCAGCTTGTCTATCTCGCGGCTTATGACTACGCGCGTCGTGCCGAGGCTGTTTGCTATCTCCTCATGCGTCACGATGACCGTGCTTGACCTGCGCTCACGGCTTTTTTCGATGAGCTCACGCGCCACGCAGTGCCGCAGATCGTTGAACACAAAGTAGGAAATGTTATTTAGTATCGCCTGCGCTGTCTTTGCGCAGGTCTCGTAGACGAAAAGCGACATCTGCCATTCGTCGCGTGCCACCTCCGCCAGACTCGGCCTCTGCAAATACGCAAGCTGCGTCGCAGCGTCTGCCTGAAGGCAGGGTATCACGTCGGTTTCAAGGGCGTTGTCAACGGTCATGATGCTGAACGCATCACCCTTTTTCAGGTGGAACAGCGTGATCTCGCGTCCTGAGTTCGAGGCGAGATAGACCCGAAGCCCACCCTCCAGCACAAAGATTATGCCGTCCTTCTTGACCGTTCTGAATACGACGTGCTCTCCCCTGCCGTAGCTGCGGAAGATCGCGTTATCGCTCAGGGCATGCTGCTGCTTTTCGCTCAGCGAGCTCCAGAACGGTATGCACTCACTTATGCCGTGCTTCATTTATATCACTCCTGCATCAAATATTTTTCTCCCACGGGCGCTCTTGTTATAGGTACTAACATTTGTGCCCAAAAAAATTTGTGCGGAAACGTTTTTTTCTGTTTGACTGAATTTTATCAAATCCCGAATACATTTCCGCATCTTTTGTTACTTAACTCGTAAAATATTTAGCCACAAACTCATCTTTGTATAAATCGTATAAATTCAAGTGTCGTTTTTTATGTAATTTGCGATGATCTCGGAGGAGGTACGCAGAGTTTCGACGGGGTCTGTGGCAAATTCCGTGCCGTCATAGATATTCGTGCCCGTGTAGGCGTTTATGAGTATCTGATAGATCATGTGTATATTGATATCTGCGCGTATCGAGCCGTCGTCTACTCCCTCGCGCAGCGCTATGAGCGCGGGTATCGGTATCTCCTTATCGGCAAACTGCCAGAACACGTCGCTTATGTTGAGCTCCGTCTCGGTATTCTCCTCCATGGCGTAGCTGAGCATTTCGCGCGTGTAGGCATACCACTTGGGCATCTCGGTATAGGTTTCGGTATACTCGTCCATGCAGGCGACATACTTTTCAAAGCCCGTGCGCAGTCCCCTTGTGCGCAGCCTGTAGCGCTGCATGAATCTCTCGTAAAATTTTGCGAGCGCGTCGCGCCACGCGGCAATAACGAGGCCGTCCTTCGTGCCGAAATAGCGGTAGACCGACATGGGGGTCAGTCCGGCCTCCTTTGCAATGCGGTTTATGCTCGTGACCGCGACCCCCTCGTCGATGAACAGCGCCTGCGCGGTCTCTATGACGCGCTGCCTGTTTTCGTCCCTTATCTGCTGCTTTGACATGACTTGAGTATCTCCACTGCCGCACGGGCTGCCGCTCCGGCATCCTCGGTGTACACATCCGCGCCTATCTCGTCGCAGAAGCTCTGGCTTATGGGCGCTCCGCCGACAAGTATTCTGACATTGTCGCGTATGCCCTTTTCCTCGGCAAGAGCTACCACGCGGCGCATTTCGTTCATGGTCGTCGTCAGCAGCGAGGAGCAGGCGATTATGCCGCAGCCGTGCTCAAGGGCAGTGTCGATAAACTGCTCGGCTGAAACGTCCGTTCCGAGGTCGTAGACCTCTATGCCGCTGCCCTCCATCATGATCTTGACGAGGTTTTTGCCGATATCGTGCATATCGCCGCGCACGGTGCCGATAACGGCGCTGCCGACGCAGCCGCTCTGTCCGCCCTCGCCTGTCATATAAGGCTTCAAAAGTGCTGTAGCCGCCGACATGCAGCGGGCTGCAATGAGCATTTCGGGGACGAAAACGCGGTTTGCCGAAAAATCGTCGCCGAGCCTGTTCATGCCCTTGACAAGGCCGCCGGATAGTATCTCCTGCGCCGAAATGCCCTCGTCGAGAGCTTCCTGACACAGCGCGAGCAGCTTCTTCTGCTGACCGCGGCACAGCGCCGCGCTTATGCGCTCAAGCACGCTGTTGCCAACGGGTTCCTCGCTCGCGGGCTTTTTTATCTCCCCGCGGGCAGAGCTCTCGCCGAGCACGCGGCGCGGCACGGGCGGCAGATCAAAGGCCGGAACGTGAAGCTGCGCGTTGTACTCGTCGATCGCCTGATTTATATACTTATCCACATGCGGGAACACAGCGCCGGGTACGCCGTAGGTTATCGACGGGATAAAATGTCCGCCCGGGCAGCAGTCTTTGAGGGTCTTGCGTGCATAGGCCAGTATCTCCTCGGGCTTTGCGTCCTCCCTGTCTATCGCGGCACCCATGCCGCCCATGAAAACGAGCTTTCCCTTAACATGGCGCTGAAGGGCCGGTATATCGTTTTCCGGCAGAGTTCCCTGCCAGACCTGAATGCCAAGCTCTATCATATCGTCGATTATCGGGACAAGGTACGAGTCCGCATGGTGCAGGGCGATGCAGCCGCGTGAGCGGATATAGCCGTAGAAGCGGCGGTAGGGCTCCTTGAAAAACTCGCGCCACATATCCGGCTTCATGAACAGCGCATCCCTCGTGCCCCAGTCGTCGTGCGAGAATATCACATCCGGCTGAAGATTATCTATTAGCATCTTCACATAGCGCAGGCGGTACTCGGTTATATACTCTATAAGCTCGTGCATCTCGTCAGGGTGCTCGTAGAGCGCGGTGAGCGTCGGCTCAAAGCCCATGAGGAAATGGCACTGCTCGAATATGCCCGTGCCCATGAAGCCGGCGACGAGCTGCCCGTCTCCGGCGGTCTCCCGCACTTTTTTGCGGCACTCCTCCCAGCCCTCGGCGCAGTTGAGCTCAAGCTCCGGCGCATGGACGGTCTCCCTCCATCGGGTTATATCCCTGCATACGGCAAGCTCGCCGTGGTTCAGCGGCATCGCGCCCGGCGCGTTCTCCGGAAAGCTTATGGTCGTGCCCCAGCGGTCAACGCTCACGCTGCCGCGCTTGCGGTTGCCCCTGAGGTATATGTTTATCGGATCGTAAAGGCACATGTGCAGCGCCTCGTACTGCTTGAGCTGGCGCTCCGGCTGAGCGTCCGGCTTCAGCATTTCAAGAAAGATTTCCTTTGCTGTCTGCATAAAAATTCACTCCTCAGAATAAAGCAGGCACGAGGTATAGGCTATCGTGCGCGGCCCGTAGTTATATTTAAGTCCCGAGCGGACACATATATCGCTGACGAAAAGTCCGAAGGCCTCCATGGAGGAAAGGCGCTTTGACGGATAGCGGCAGGGCTTGCCCGGGTAGGTGCATTTTGCGCATACGGTGCACGTCCCCGCCGTGAGCGGAAGGCAGTCGGGATAAAGCATCCTCGCCTGACGCGCAAGGCTTGAAAAGCGCTTTTTGTGCGTCTCGGCGGCGCTCTGCATCCCCTCATAGTCAAACTCATCGGCAAGCTCGCCGACCGTCTGCACGAGCAGGCATTTATTATACTGCGCAATGCGCCGCGTAGCATACTCTATGCTGCCGCAGGCCGGAGGACACGCCCAGTTCGTGTTCCACCTTCCGCAGCGGCCTGAGGCGCACATTTTGCGCACATCCTCCAGCGGCGTGAGCGCTTCCATGTCGGCAAAGCCAGTATGCAAAAAGCCGTTTTCACTTGCCAGAGTAAGAATATCCGTCATATGTCCTCAGCCTCTTGACAAAGCATGATCTTGCTGATAAAAATTATATCATATTAATTATATTAAGGGGGCTTGTCCGTGTCAAGCGTTCGGGTGCTGCTCGGCGGCAAAAGTTTTGATATTGAAGCCGAAGCGGGCTCTCCTCTGCTTGCAGCGCTGCGAAAAAACGGATTCACCCTCCCCGCCGCCTGCGGAGGCAGGGGCAAATGCGGCAAGTGCCGAGTCGTGATAAACGGTGTTTCCCGCCTCGCCTGCCGCGCCGCGGTGTCAGACGGCGACGAGGTCGTGCTTCCCGAGAGCTCCGGCGGCAGGATACTTACGCAAACGCCGGAGATAAGGCGCGCATCCGACTGCGCCTCCGGCTGCGCCGCCGCTGTCGATCTCGGCACGACGACGGTCGCCGTGAGGCTTTACGAGCTCGACGGGCGCGGCGAGGCTACAGTGAGCGCATGGAACGCGCAGGCCGCCTACGGCGGCGATGTTATAAGCCGCATACAGTACACGGCAGACTGCCCCGATGGGCTGGCTGAGCTGTCGCGCATCATACGCGGGCAGGTTTCGGACATGGTGATCTCGGCGCTGGACAGCTGCGGGCGTGATAAAGGCGAGCTGCGGCGCATCGTGCTTGCCGGAAACACGGTCATGCAGCATATATTCGCGGGTCTGCCGGTGCAGAGCATAGCGCTTGCCCCGTTTGAGCCGTACACACTGTTTGACGGTGATCTTGACGACACTCTCCTCGGAGCGTCGGTATACTATGCGCCCTGCGTTGCCGGCTACGTCGGCGGAGATATCACCGCCGGACTTCTGGCCTCCGGCCTGCACGAAACGGACGGACGGTACCTGTTTCTCGATATCGGCACGAACGGAGAGATGGCACTCGGCGGAAAGGGCGGCTTTCGCTGCTGCGCCGTCGCCTCGGGCCCTGCTTTCGAGGGCGCGGGCATAGGCTGCGGCATGGCCGCGGTTGACGGCGCGGTGAGCCATGTGCGCTATGACGGCGGCTTTTTGTACGATATCATCGGCAGCGGCTCTCCTCGCGGGCTGTGCGGCTCGGGGCTTATAGACCTTGCCGCTGAGCTGCTCGCGCTCGGCTGCATAGACGAGGGCGGCAGGCTCCTGCCGCCGGAGGACGCGCCGGAGAAAATGCGCAGGTATCTGACGCGGGACGAAAACGGCAACGGCGTTTTCCGCCTGACACGCGAGGTTTATCTAAGCGCCCGTGACGTGCGCAGTCTTCAGCTTGCAAAGGCCGCGGTCGCTGCCGGTATACGGGTACTGCTCGACTCTGAGGGCATGAGTGCAAACGAGCTCGACGGCGTGTATCTCGCCGGAGGCTTCGGGAGCTGGCTCGATCCGACGAGCGCCGTGAGGCTCGGCATGCTGCCGGATATTGCACGCGATAAGCTCTGCAATCCCGGAAACACCGCGCTTGCCGGAGCGTCCATGGCCGCGCTCGATCCCGAAATGCTCGGCAAAATGCGCGATATCGCGCAAAGCTGCAATTATATAGAACTCTCCGGCCGCGCTGACTTTGCCGAAGCCTTTGCCGGAAGCATGACATTCTGAATTTTACTGCGGAGGTTATTTTTATGGAGATCCGTTTCCCTCTTATCCTTGACGGCGCAACAGGCACGCAGCTGCAAAAGCGCGGCTACACCGGCGATATGAGCGCAGAGCAGTGGGTGCTCGAAAACCCTGACAGCATAATCGATATCCAGCGCGGCTACGTCGAGGCCGGAAGCAATGTCCTGTACTCGCCGAGCTTCGGTGCAAACAGGCGCAAGCTCGAAGAGCACGGCATTTTCAACAAAACGGCTGAGTATAACCGCCGCCTTGCGGCGCTGTCGAAGGAAGCCGCCGGAGGCAGAGCCTGGGTGGCGGGCGATATCTCGCCCACCGGCATGTTCCTTGCACCTCTGGGCGAGGCCTCGTTCGAGGAGCTTGTGGATATCTACACAGAGCAGGCGGCAGGGCTTGAAGAGGCCGGAGTCGATCTGTTCGTTATCGAGACGATGATGACGCTTTCCGATGCGCGCGCGGCGGTGCTTGCGGTGCGCAGCGTGAGCGATAAGCCCATATTCGTGACCTTCACCTGCGACGGCACAGGGCGCAGTCTCTCCGGCACGGACGTGACGGCGGCGCTCACGGTCCTGCAGGGTATGGGCATAAGCGCCTTCGGCCTCAACTGCTCGGCAGGCCCCGAGCAGATGCTCGTGCAGCTTAAACGCCTGCGCGAGTTTGCCCGCGTTCCGCTCATCGCAAAGCCCAACGCCGGTATGCCAGAGATAGTTGACGGCAAAACGGTGTACGACTGCCCGCCGGAGGAGTTCACGGCCTTCGTTCAGCCCATGCTCGATGCGGGCGTTGCAATATTCGGCGGCTGCTGCGGCACGGCGAGCGAGCACATAGCCGCTCTCAGGCAAGCGCTCAGGGACGCAGACTTTGCCCGTCCCGCGCCGGAGCACACGGATATGCTCCCCGCCTCGACGGAGAAAGAGCCCGTGTATCTTCCCGCCGATGCAAAGCACGGCAGGGTGCTCGATGTAACGGACGAGTTTGAGGACGCGCTTTCCGAGGAGCTCGACTCCGACGGCGTGATGATCGCAATAAGGCTCTCGGGCTGGGAGGATGTCGATAGCTTCGCCGACTGCCAGTACATGATAAATAAGCCCCTGTGCATAGTGTGCGACGATGCCTCCGTTCTGGAATCCGCGCTGCGCGTGTATCAGGGACGCGCCCTGTACGAGGGCGGCATCCCCGAAAGCGAGCTGCTGCCCCTGTGCGATAAATACGGACTGATAATCTGATTTTCTGATTTTACGATTTTACGATTTTACGAAAAAAGCACCCCGCAGGGTGCTTAGCTTGTCAAAAAAGTCCCTCGCGGGACTTTTTTGACTGCACTTTTCCGCCGAG
>CAVFCI010000074.1:0-8508 GCA_963620985.1 Hallerella sp.
GGCGGAAAAGTGCAGTCAAAAAAGTCCCGCGAGGGACTTTTTTGACAAGCTGAGCTGCTCACGCGCAAATATAGCGGCGCGTGAGCAGCTTTTTGAACTTATCTGATACACATTGACCAAAACTTATTAACAATTTATTAAATGCTGCGCGGGGGCTTGAATTTTATAAACTATGCGTTAAAATGTCAGGGTGTTTTGAAATGTGGGGTGTATTTATGGAAAAAAGAAAAAGAAGCCTTGCAATTGATATGCTCAACGGCTCAATGTGGGATAAGATACTGCTCTATGCCATGCCCGTCGCGGCCACCGGCATTCTGGGGCAGCTTTTTAATGCGTCGGACGTTGCAATAGTCGGAAACTTTGCGTCCACCGACCGTGTCGCGGCAGTTGCCGCCGTCGGCGCTAACGGCCCTGTCATAGGCCTTATACTCAACCTTTTTATCGGCATTGCCCTCGGCGCGAACGTCGTCATAGCAAACGCCATCGGCAGAGGCGACAGGGAAACGGTCTCGCGTGCGGTGCACACGTCAATAGTCGCGTCCTTCCTCGGCGGCATTGTTGTCATGCTTATCGGTCAGGCGCTGGCAAAGGGCGTGCTTTTGATGCTCAACGTGCCCGACGACGTGTTCCCGCTTGCCATGACCTATATGCGCATTTACCTGCTGGGTCTGCCGGTCATATTCCTGTATAACTTCGAGTCTGCGATATTCAGAAGTGCGGGCGATACGAAAACGCCGCTGATAGCGCTTGCCGTGTCGGGCGTTCTGAATGTCCTGCTCAATATATTCTTCGTCACCGTGCTTGATATGACGGTGGACGGCGTTGCCGTCGCAACGGTCATAGCAAACGCGGTCAGCTCGGCCATTCTCTGCGTAAAGCTCATGAGGACCGAGCTTTCGGTCAGGGTAGAGCTCAAAAAGCTGGGTATCGACTGGAGGATACTTGGCCGCATACTCAAGATAGGACTGCCCGCCGGCATACAGAGCGCGGTGTTCTCGCTTTCAAACATCATCATCTCCTCGGCTGTGAACAGCCTCGGCAAGGTCACGATGGCGGCCTCCTCCGCGGGCTTCAATGTCGAGATCATTGCGTATTATATCCTCAACTCCTTCGGTCAGGCCTGCACGACCTTCGTCGGCCAGAACTACGGCGCGGCGCAGATCGACCGCTGCCGCAAGACCCTGAAGCTCTGCATCATCGAGGATATCATCGCAACGGGCATTACGATCCTTGCCATGCTGCTTGCCGGAAGATTTCTCCTAAGCCTGTTCAACAACGACCCTGAGGTCATCGAGATCGGCTATACGCGCCTGAAGATAGTCTACACCTCGTATATATTCTGTCTTCTGTACGAGGTCATGTCGGCGTATATGCGCGGCTACGGCATATCCCTCGTGCCGGCGATACTGACGATGCTCGGCGTGTGCGGCATACGCATCACATGGATATACACAGTCTTCCCCCTGAGCCGCACGTTTACCACGATAATGACCGTTTATCCGATAAGCCTTGCGGCGACCTCGGTGCTCATTTTCATTGCGCTGCTGATCTACCGCCCGTCCAAGCGCTACGATCATGTCGTGCTTGACTCTTGAAACTAAGCTATGTTCGTGGTAAAATAACTCGCTATGAATAACAGTTTTGAAACAAGATATCTTGAAGCAAGAAAAAAGATAATAGAGACCGATTTTGCCGGGCTTAATCCCATGCAGAGAAAGGCTGTCATGGCGACTGAGGGTGCATTGCTCATTCTGGCCGGCGCAGGCAGCGGCAAAACGACGGTGCTCATAAACAGAATAGCAAACCTCATGCGCTACGGCAAAGCCTCCGACAGCGATGAGATCCCCGAAAACGCCTGCGTTGAGGATATCGACAAAATGGCGAGGCTCGACGATGAGGCTCGCCGCACGGCGGCCTTTGAGCCGGTAGAGCCGTGGCGCATCCTCGCCATAACGTTTACCAATAAAGCAGCCGACGAGCTGAAGGCGCGCCTTTCCAAAATGCTCGGCGAGGCGGGAGCGGACGTGTGGGCATCGACCTTCCACTCGGCCTGCGTGCGCATACTGCGCCGCGATGCCGAGCGTCTCGGCTTTACATCGAGCTTTACCATCTATGACAGCGCCGACAGTCAGAGCCTCATAAAGCGCATACTGCGCGACCTTGACCTTGACGATAAAAAATACCCGCCGCGCATGCTGCTCTCGGAGATAAGCCGCGCAAAGGACGACTGCTGCTCACCCGAGCAGTACTATGCCCGCGCAAGGGCGACGGGGGATGCCCGCAGGATCAAGATAGCGGAGATATACGCCGAGTACTCGCGCCGCGCATTTGCCGCCGGTGCAATGGATTTTGACGATCTCATATACTACACGGTAAAGCTTCTCAACGAAAACGAGGATGTCTGCCAATATTGGCAGAGGCGTTTTAAATACATCCTCATCGACGAGTATCAGGACACAAACAAGCTTCAGTACATGCTCGCCTCCAAGCTCGCAGAGGGCTGGGGCAATATCTGCGTCGTCGGCGACGACGACCAGAGCATTTATAAATTCCGAGGCGCGACGATAGAGAACATCCTCTCGTTCGAGGACGAGTATAAGGGCTGCCGCGTGATACGCCTCGAGCAGAACTACCGCAGCACGGGGCATATCCTCGGCGCTGCAAACTCCGTAATAAAAAACAACCTCGGGCGCAAGGGCAAGGAGCTGTGGACAAAGGGCGATATGGGCGATAAGCCCGAGCTCTACGTTGCCGACAATGAGCACGACGAGGCAAGATTCGTGGCCTCTCAGCTCCTCGGACTGTACGGCAAGGGCGCGTGCTGGGGCGATAACGCGGTGCTCTACCGCATGAACGCGCAGTCGCACCAGATAGAGCAGGCCTTCAAGCGCAACGGCATACCGTATAAAATTTTCGGAGGCACGGGCTTCTTCGACCGCGCCGAGATAAAGGATATGCTGGCCTATCTGTGCGTCATAGCCTCGCCCGACGACGATCTGCGCCTTGGCAGGATAATAAACAATCCGCCGCGAGGCATCGGCGCAAAGAGCGTCGAGGCTGCCGCCGCGATAGCGCATGAAAATAACTGCTCGCTGTTTTCCGTCATAAGCAAGGCAGACCTCTATCCGGAGCTTGGCCGCGCTGCGCCGAGACTCCTGCTGTTTGCCGGAATGATAAACGAGCTCATTGCGCAAAAAGACGAGCTCGCGCCCGATCTGCTGTACGACCAGCTCGTCGAGCGCACGGGATATCTGCGCATGCTCGAGGAAAAGCACACCGTCGAGGATGATGCGCGTGCGCAGAACATAAGAGAGCTCAAATCCAGCATAATAAACTACAAGGGCGAGACGGAGGAGCCCACTCTCGAGGGCTATCTTGCCGACGTTGCGCTGTACACCGATATGGACAACTACGACGAAAGCTCCGACTGTGTCGTCATGATGACCATGCACTCGGCCAAGGGGCTTGAGTTCCCCAACGTTTTTGTCGTTGGCTGTGAGGAGGGCATTTTCCCCGGCATCAAGGCCATCGGCGAGGCCGATGAGATGGAGGAGGAGCGCAGACTCTGCTACGTTGCGATAACGAGGGCAAAAAAGCGCCTGTTCCTGTCCTGCGCAAGGCAGAGGATGCTCTTTGGCCGCACGACGGCAAACCGTGTCTCGCGCTTTATCGACGAGATACCCGAGGAGCACCTCGAAAAGCGAAATATCCCCAAGGGCTACGGCTACTCCGAGCGCTCGCAGGTGCAGAAGGAATTTGCCTTCCGCGCACCGCCGCAGCAGGGCTTTAAAAGACCCGTTGCGCCTCCGGCTGCCGCGCCCAAGCCCAAGGCGGCTGAGAAGCCGCAGTTTTCCGTCGGCGACAGGGTGCGCCATAAGGCCTTCGGCGAGGGCAAGCTCGTAAAGATGAGCCCGATGGGAAACGACTATCTGATAGAGATCGAATTTGACGGCGGCACGGTCAAAAAGCTCATGCTGCGCGCTGCCGCACTGCATATGGTGAAGATATAGAAAAATGAAAAACAAAGCAAATATAGGACGGCTCTGCCTTATATGCACAACGCTCATATGGGGCAGCTCGTTTGTGATCTTGAAGTCCGCGCTCGACAGCATCACCCCGATGTGGGTGCTTGCCATCCGCTTTGCGGGAGCTGCGATAATGATGCTCATAGCCTGCCTTCCGCGACTTAAAAGGATCGACAGGGGCTATCTCAGGGGCGGCCTTGTAATGGGCATCTGCCTTGCACTTGCATACATCGTGCAGACCTACGGCCTTGTGTACACAACGCCGGGCAAAAACGCCTTTCTAACCGCGACCTACTGCATCCTCGTCCCGTTCCTGTACTGGGCGATAGCGCACAAGAAGCCGGACAGATATAATATTATCGCCGCCCTCGTCTGTCTCATCGGCATGGGCTTTGTCTGCCTCAACGATGACCTGAGCGTTAATATAGGCGACGTGCTCACGATCTGCTGCGGCCTGTTCTACGGCCTGCACATCATCGTGACGGGGCGCTCGGTGGAGGAGCGCGACCCGCTCATCCTCACGATGCTGCAATTTGCCGTCGGCGGCCTTATCTGCCTCATAGGCGCAGCCGTATTCGAGCCCGTGCCGCATGATATCCCCTCCGGCACATGGTGGGGCATAGCGTATATGACCTTTATGTGCACGGGACTGTGCTTCTTCCTCCAGACAATCGGCCAGAAGTTCACGCCGCCGTCGCAGGCCGCCGTTATCCTGACGCTGGAGTCCGTGTTCGGCACGGCGATATCCGTCGTTCTCGGCGAAGAGGTGCTCACGTTCAACATAGCCCTCGGCTTCTGCCTCATTTTCTTTGCGGTGCTCACGAGCGAAACAAAGCTCAGATTCCTCCGCAGGAACGAATAAAAACGCATAACGTCATAACGTATAAAAGCTCCCATACGGTTTTGTTTCCGTATGGGAGCTTTGGCATATGAGAGAGATAAAGTTATGCTTCGATCTTTGCGGAGTCCTTCGCAAGCTTCTTCTGAAGCCAATCCTTGCCGTTTACGAAGCGCTCGACGATGTAGGACACTACATAGTCGCCTGCTGCGTTTACCATTGTCGCGGGAGGATCGACGAGGTTGCCGATAGCCAGAGCGATGGGGAAGGCTACAGCGAGCTGGTCGGGGAAGAACAGGGTGCACAGCACGAGCTCGCCCGTACCGCCGCCGCCGGGGATGCCGCTCATCGCAACGGAGGAGAACACCGCGACGATGATCGCCAGTATTGCCTGACCCGTGCCGAAGTCCATGCCGAAGATGCCGAAGAGGAACGCGACCTTGATGATGGCGCTCATTGCAGAACCGTCCATGTGCATGGTCGCACCGAGGGGGATAACGATATTCGAGACCTCCTTGGAAACGCCGGTCTCCTCGCAGACCTCAAGGTTCGTGGGGATCGTAGCTACCGAGGAGCAGGTGCCGAAGGAGACAGCCGCCGGACGGAACAGGTGCTTCCACATGACCTTCGCGCCGTCCTTGCCGCCGCCGAAGCGGGCATAGACAGGGAAGAAAACGAACATGTAGGCAAAGCACAGAACGTAGTAGATGATAAGCGTGCGGCTGTAGTCGCCGATGAGGTCGGGACCGTAGGTGGCGACGAGGTAGGCAAAGAAGCCGAAGAAGCCGATGGGAGCGTAGTAGGTGATGATCTTGACAACGTTCATGAGAACAGAGGTGAGGTTGTCAAGGAACTTTGCTACCATGCTGTCCCTGCCGCCGGTCATCTGAACGCCGAAGCCGAAGAAAATGGCGGCTATGATGAGAGGCAGTATCGCCTTGCGGCTCCACAGCTCGCCGAAGTCGGGCTTGGTGAAGAAGTTGATTATCATGTCTGTGATGCTCAGCGTCGAGCTGACCTCACCCTCAACGACGGTGTAGTCGCCGGTAACGACGGGGATGCAGCGCACGATAACGTACATGATAACGGCAGCTATCGCTGCGGTAACGAAGAAGGTGGCAACGGTGATGCCCATGACCTTGCCTGCGCGCTTTGCACTGGACATGTTAGCTATGGCCGAGGCTATCGAGCAGAAAACCATCGGCACGACGACGCAGAACATGAGGTTTATGAAAACCGTTCCGAGAGGCTCAAGAACGGTAGCGCCCTTGGACATGACCTCGCCCGACGCATCCTTTACGACGGGGTTGAGCGCACCGACCACGCAGCCGCCGATGATGCCGGCCAGCATGAACAGTATAAATCCGTAGGACTTAAAGAAAGATGTCTTCTTTGCCATGATCTAACTCCTTTTAAATTTTTTACGGGAAGATTATATTCGCATATATTTGCCAAGTAAATTGATAATAGTGCTTGAAACATTGCAAAAAGTGCTATATAATCGTGGACGAAAACATTTTGGGAGCATTGCGATGACAGAACGGTATAAATATTCAAACGACGGCTACCTCAATGAAAACTTCCGTCTGTTCCATCTGAAGGACAGCTCGGGGCAGGAAAAGGACTTCCACTTCCATGAGTTTGACAAGATAGTTATCCTCGTCTCCGGCAGGGTGGACTATACCGTCGAGGGCACGAGCTACAGGCTCGAGCCGTGGGATGTCCTCCTTGTGCGCCACCATATGATACACAGGGCGGCGATAGACCTCTCCGTTCCGTATGAGCGGATAATAATATATCTCGACTCTGCCTATGTCGAGCGCTTTGCGCCCGAGGCGGGGCTTATGGACTGCTTTGCGGCGGCTGAAAAGCGGCGCTGCTGCCTGATGCGGCCTGATGAGGCCAGCGCAGAGCAGCTTAGGGACGCGCTGTGCAGGCTTGAAAATGCGAGGGACGATGAGCTTTTCGGAGCGCAGCTGCTGCGCGGAACGCTGCTGGTCCAGCTGCTGGTCCTGATAAACCGCATCACGCTCAGCGACAGCGGCCGTGAAGACAGCGCCGGCAGCGGCGGCAGGATAGCTCCCGCGCTGTCGTATATAAACGAAAACCTCAGCTCAGAGCTCAGCATAGACGATATGGCAGCGCTCTGCTATCTCAGCCGCTATCATTTCATGCGCCTTTTCAAGGCTCAGACGGGCTGCACTGTACATAATTATATAAGGCAAAAGCGCCTTGTCCTCGCCGCACGGCTCATCCGTGAGGGAATGAGCGCCGCGGCAGCAGCCGCAGAATGCGGCTTTTCCGACTATTCGGCCTTTCACCGCGCCTTTACGCAGACCTTCCGCGTAAGCCCGGGGAAGATAAAAAAGCAATGACATTATGTAAACCTGCTGCGGCTTTTGCCCGGCGACGCTCCGCCAATTTAACAAATTGGCATTATCGTGCATTTATTAGTCTTGAATTTGACAGATACTTGTGATATTCTATACTAAACAAAAAATACAGTACAGGGGGTATTATTTTATGTTCAGCGCAATAGTTTACAAATCCACGACCGGTTCCTGCAAAAAGTACGCGCAGCTCCTCTCGGCACGCCTGCACATTCCTGCGTTCCCTCTCGGCAAAGAGTACATACCCGCCGATACGAAGATAATTTTCGTCGGCTGGCTGCTTGCCGGAAAGATCATGGGCTATGACAAGGCCGCAAAGAAGTATGATATCGGTGCCGTCGTTCAGGTCGGCATGAGCCCCGTTTCTGCAAAGAGCGAGGAGACAGGCCGCAAGAAAAACACGATAAGCCCCGATGTTCCTCTCTTCACACGTCAGGGCGGCTTTGATATCAACAAGCTGCCGCCGCACTACAGATTTATCATGAAGATAAAGAACAAGGATATCGCCGCCCGCTTCGAGGGCAAGACCGAGCTCAGCGACGCGCAGAAGGCTACCTTTAAGATGGCCTCCACCGGCGTAGGCGAGCCGCCCTGCTGGTGCGTTGACGATATCGTCAAATGGTGCGAGGAGCACTGATACGGTATTTCATTTATTGGAAGGGTGTGAGCCCGACCTCTTATTGAGATAGCGCCATGCGCATTCACAGCGCCTTTGCCGGATCGTGATACGACGAAGCCCACATCGGAGTATCTGCTTCCCGAGCCGGTGACGGCGGCGAGGTACGCACGGCAGTACCTGTTTCGGAATTGATGCGGGGGGACTGACGCAGACTGTCCGAAGCGTCATCTGCGAAACCGGACAGCGCGCACCGAGAACATGATATCGGGAGGAATTGAGCACTCCGCCCGTTGAAATGCCAAAGGTGCAGGAGAAAAATAAAGCGGGAGTCGCTGACTCCCGCTTTATTCCAGCCTGTCAAAAACCCCCGTTTTCAAGCTGCGAAAACGGGGGTTTTTGACAAACTGAAAAGCCACTGCTTTAAGGCTCCCTGCTGGTAAGACAGTAAAATTCAAATTTCTTGGAACAGGCATGACCGAGATCATGCCTGTTCCGCTTTTAGCAGTTCATCCACGGGAATGTAGCCCACAAGGTCGTACTCGATATGTACCTTCTGTCTGCGCTTGCCGCTGGACTTGTCAGGTGCATCTACATAGACCGCCTTGACAAGCTCTCTGAGGGCATAGGGGGTCAGCT
>CAVFCI010000075.1:0-8217 GCA_963620985.1 Hallerella sp.
TTATAGCAACACCCCCGTTTTCGCATACTGAAAACGGGGGTTCTTTGACAGGCTGCCCCGTATTCGGATAGAATACGGGGATTTTTAACTTCTTGCCGTTGCGCCGTGCGCGTGGTATAATGATGTGAATTGATGCTTTGAGGAGCGGTAGCTTGGATAAATTTGTGCTGAAATCATCATACTCTCCCACGGGCGACCAGCCCGAGGCGATAGAAACGCTCGTGCGCGGGATCGAAAACGGCCTTGAAGAGCAGGTGCTCCTCGGCGTTACGGGCTCGGGCAAGACCTTCACGATGGCAAGCGTCATAGAGCGCTTAAACCGCCCGACGCTCGTGCTGGCGCACAATAAAACGCTCGCCGCCCAGCTGTGCTCGGAGTTCCGCGAGTTTTTTCCCGATAACGCGGTCGAGTATTTCGTCTCCTACTACGACTATTACCAGCCCGAGGCATATATCCCGCACACCGATACCTTTATCGAAAAGGACAGCTCCATAAACGACGAGATCGAGCGCCTGCGCCACAGCGCGACCTCCAGCCTCTTTGAGCGCCGCGACGTGATCGTCGTCGCCTCTGTGTCGTGCATCTATGGCCTTGGCGACCCGATAGATTACAAGAGCATGGTCATATCCCTGCGCCCGGGGCAGACGCGCAGCTTTGACGAGCTGCTGCGCAAGCTCATCGAGATACGCTACGAGCGCAACGATATTGCGTTCGAGCGCAATATGTTCCGCGTTCGGGGCGACACGGTCGAGATATTTCCGGCCTATTCGCACGATAGGGCCATCCGTGTCGAGTTTTTCGGCGACGAGGTGGACAGAATAAGCGAGGTGAACGTTGTAACGGGCGTGCCGATACGCTATCTCAGCCACGCGGCGATATACCCCGCAAGCCACTATGTTGTCAGCCGCGACAAAATGGCGCGAGCCATCGGCGATATCCGCGCCGAGTGCGATGAGAGAGTAAAGTATTTTCAGGATAACGGCAAGCTGCTTGAGGCGCAGCGCATATCGCAGCGCACCAATTACGATATCGAGATGATGCAGGAGCTCGGCTACTGCTCCGGCATAGAAAACTATTCGCGTGTTATATCAAACCGGCCTGCCGGCTCTGCGCCCATGACGCTGCTTGACTATTTCCCGAAGGATTTTCTGCTCTTCGTTGATGAGAGCCACGTCACGCTGCCGCAGGTCAGAGCAATGTACCGCGGCGATCACGCACGCAAGGAGTCGCTGGTCGAATACGGCTTCCGGCTGCCCTCGGCATACGACAACAGGCCGCTGAAGTTCGAGGAATTTCAGGAGCGGATAAATCAGGCTGTGTACGTCTCCGCAACGCCCGGCGACTATGAGCGCGAGAGGGCGGGGCAGATAGCAGAGCAGATCATCCGCCCGACAGGGCTGCTCGACCCCGAGATATCCGTCCGCCCGATAGAGGGGCAGATAGACGATCTGATAAGCGAGATAAACATGCGCATAGAAAAGGGTCAGCGCACGCTGGTCACGACGCTCACGAAGAAAATGGCCGAGGATCTGACGGAATACCTCGGCGCTGCCGGTATAAAATGCCGCTATATGCACCATGATATCGGCGCGATAGAGCGAATGGAGATAATACGCAGCCTGCGTCTGGGCGATTTTGACGTGCTCGTCGGCATAAATCTGCTGCGCGAGGGGCTTGACCTGCCGGAGGTGAGCCTTGTGGCGATCCTCGACGCGGATAAGGAGGGCTTCCTGCGAAGCGAAACGAGCCTTATCCAGACCATCGGGCGCGCCGCCCGCAACGCCGAGGGCACGGTCATCATGTACGCCGACACGGTGACGCGCTCGATGCGCCTTGCCATCGACGAGACAGAGCGAAGGCGGGCAAAGCAGTCGGCATATAACAAAGAGCACGGCATAGTGCCGAAGACCATAGTAAAAAGTGTCCGCGAGCTCATCGAGATATCCAGCGAAAGTGAGAAGACCCTGCGCCGTGCCGACGGCGTGAAGCTCACAAAGAATGAGCGCAGGGAGCTTATAGAAAAGCTTGAAAAGGAAATGAAGGTCGCCGCGAAAATGCTTGAGTTCGAGCTGGCGGCACAGCTCAGGGACGAGATAGTCCGTCTGCGCGGCGAGGTGAAATGATGAAACTGATGATTCTTGACGGCAACAGCATAGTAAACCGTGCCTTTTACGGCATCCGTGCGCTCAGCGCCCCCGACGGTACGCCCACAAACGGAGTGTACGGCTTTCTGTCGATACTCCGCAAGCTGCTCGACGAGGAAAAGCCTGAGGCCGTGTGCGTAGCCTTTGACCTCAAGGCGCCGACCTTCCGCCACCTGCGCTATGCAGGCTACAAGGCGCAGCGCAAGGGGATGCCTGAGGAGCTTGCCGTGCAGATGCCGGTATTAAAGCAGGTGCTTGACGCAATGGGTATACTGCGCATGGAGCTCGAGGGCTTCGAGGCCGACGATCTGCTCGGCACGGTCGCCGCCCGCTGCCGCGATAAGGGCTGGGAGTGCCGCATAGTCACCGGCGATAAGGACAGCTTCCAGCTCATAACGGAAACAAACCACGTCTGCCATGTCAAAAGCCGCATAGGTCAGACAACAACGACGGAATACACGCCCGAGCTCTTTTTCACTGAGTACGGCTTCGAGCCCGAGCATATAGTCGATCTCAAGGCTCTCATGGGCGATGCCTCGGATAATATACCCGGCGTGCCCGGAGTGGGTGAGAAAACGGCGATGGGGCTCGTGCAGAAATATAAGAGCATCGAGACTATATACGAAAGCCTTGATAGCATCGACGTAAAAGAGGGAATGCGAAAAAAGCTGCGCGAGGGCAGGGACAGCGCGTTTTTGTCCTTCGAGCTCGCAACGATACGCACCGATGCGCCGGTGGAGTTTTCGCCCGAGGACGCGGTCTGGCACGAGGACTACAGACCCGAGCTGTACGATGTTTTCAAAAGGCTCGGCTTTAACAAATTTATCGAAAAATGGAAGCTCAGCGAAAGCGAACAGAGCGCGGCAGCGGCGCAGCTTGACCGCCTCCCGTGCATCGAGGACGCATCGCTTGACGATATAATGAGCGCTGTCAAGGCCGCCGAGTGCGTCGCCGTGACAGCCGGTGAAGGCTTTGACAGCTTTGAGCTGTGCGACGGAAAGGCCGTGTATCCCGTGCGCTGGAGCACGCTCGGCGACGATTACAGGCGCATTGCCGAATACGTTTTCTCCGACAGGGTGAAAAAGCTCGGCCATAACGTAAAGGAGCTCATGACGCTGCTCATAGCCGAAAAGCTGCCGCTTGACGGCTTTATCTACGACACGGCGCTTGCGGGATATCTCCTTGACGCAACAGCCGGAGACTACAGCCTTGCCCGCATGAGCATGGGCTATTGCGGCACGGAGCTTGACGGAGCACAGGCCGTGTACAGGCTGTACCGCCCGACGGAGGACAAGCTTGCCGAGCTCGGGATGACAAGGCTTTTTTACGATATCGAGATGCCGCTGTGCCGTGTGCTTGCCGATATGCAGGAGCAGGGCTTTATGATAGACAGAGCGGCGCTCTCCGGCTTCGGCGAGAGCCTTACGGGCGCGATAGCGGAGCTTGAGCGGGCGATATACGCCGAGGCCGGCAGCGAGTTCAATATAAATTCCCCCAAGCAGCTCGGCGAGGTGCTGTTTGACAGGCTCATGCTTCCGGCGGGCAAAAAGACGAAAACCGGCTGGAGCACGAACGCCGACGTTCTCGAAAAGCTGCGCAGAAAGCACCCGATAGTGCAGATGGTGCTCGACTACCGCATGCTCACGAAGCTCAAATCCACCTATGCCGACGGGCTTCTGAAGCTCATCGACCCCGACGGCAGGATAAGAACAAAGTTCCAGATGACCGTCACGGCCACGGGGCGGCTTTCGAGCACCGACCCCAATTTGCAGAACATCCCCATCCGAAAGGAGCTCGGCAGCCATATCCGCGAGATGTTCATCGCCTCAAAGGGCAATGTCCTCGTTGACGCGGACTACAGCCAGATAGAGCTCAGGCTCCTTGCGCACATATCGGGAGATAAGCATATGCAGGAGGCCTTCCTGAGCGGCGAGGATATCCACACGGTCACGGCCTCGCAGGTATTCAATACGCCCGTAGACGAAGTAACGCCCCTGCAGCGCAGCCGCGCAAAGGCCGTGAACTTCGGTATAGTCTACGGCATTTCCGCATGGTCGCTCGCGCAGGACATAGGCGTTTCGCAGGCCGAGGCCAAGGCGTATATGGAGGCGTATCTGAACAAATACGACGGCGTGCGTGAGTATATGAAGACGATCGTCGATAAGGCAAAACGGGACGGCTTTGTGACAACGCTCTATGCGCGCCGCCGCGAGCTGCCGGAGCTTAGATCGTCAAACTTCAACACACGCTCCTTCGGCGAGCGCGTTGCGCTGAATATGCCAATTCAGGGCACTGCGGCGGATATAATAAAGCTTGCCATGGTCAATGTTTATAACAGGCTCAGCTCCGAGGAACTGAGGGCGCGGCTCATTTTGCAGGTGCACGACGAGCTTATATGCGAATGCCCCGAGGACGAGGCACAGAGAGTGGCCGATATCCTCCGTGAGGAAATGAGCGGCGCGGCGCAGCTGAGCGTACCGCTCACGGTCGAGGCGAAAACAGGACGCAGCTGGGCGGAGGCACACTGATGCTGACTTATGAACAGGCAGGGGACGTTCTCGACGATCTGGTCGATGAGCTTCCCGAGGAGATATTCAAAAACTTAAACGGCGGCGTGAGCTTTGTTGAAAACGCCGTGCGCAGCGATGACGGAAGATACACGCTCGGCATGTATTTCCGAGGCAAAATGGGCAGGCATATCGAGCTGTACTACGGCTCGTTCACCGAGCTTTACGGCGACATGGACGACGAGACCTTCCGCCGCCGCCTCAGGAGCACGCTCCATCACGAGCTCACGCACCATATTGAAAGTCAGGCCGGTGACCGCAGCCTTGAGCGCTGGGATGAGCGGCAGGCGGAGCTGTGCGGCTTTAACGGCATAGATGTTAAGAGCATACTCTTTGTATGCGACGATAACAGCCTGTCCGCCGTTGCCGAGGCGGTGTTCAATTCCTCCAAGGCAGATCACTGCCCCGAGGTCACGGCCTGCTCCGGCGGCATAAGCGTGAGGGACGGGATCAATCCGCGTGTTGTAAAATGCTGCGAGGCGCTGGATATAAAGCTTGCGCGAAACTGCGCCGTACCCGTCACGCGCGAGCTCATTGAGCGCTGCGATGTTGTATTGTGCATGACGGCACTTCAGGCGCAGAAGCTCTCCGACGAATATCAGGATCTCGACGAGCGCATAATGTGCCTTGCCGATGAGGATATATATCCGCCGACGCTGCCGCTGGGCTGGAAGAAGTGCGTCCTGCGCATCGAAGACGAGACGCTTGCCGTCATTGACGAGCTGCGGGAAGAGGAGCTGTGATGCTCCGCGTCGTCGATACGAGGCCGGAGCAGCTTGACGATATCCTGCGCATTGAGCGGCAGTGCTTTTCGCTGCCGTGGACGCGCGAGCAGCTCGCGGCGCAGCTGACGGACAGCATGCACATATTCCTTGCCGCCGAGGACGAGGACGGCAGTGTGCTGGGCTATGTCGGGCTCTTGTATGTTCTTGACGAGGGCTATATCTCCAATGTCGCCGTGTCGCCGGACAGACGGCGAGAGGGCATAGCCGATATGCTGCTCACGGAGCTTTATGCACGCGCCGCGGAGAAGAAGCTCAGCTTTCTGACCCTTGAGGTGCGCGAGAGCAATTTTCCGGCGCAGAGCCTGTATAAAAAACACGGCTACACCGAGGTAGGCCGACGCAGAGGCTATTACAGCCTGCCCAAGGAGGATGCCGTTTTGATGACTTGTTTTCTAAGTGAGGAAGAAAAATGAAAATACTTGCCTTTGAATCATCCTGCGACGAGACTGCGGTCGCCGTCGTTGAGGACGGGAGAAGGGTCCTGACAGATCAGATATTCTCTCAGGCCGACCTTCACGCCATATACGGCGGCGTAGTGCCGGAGATAGCGTCAAGAAGCCATGTCGAGGTCATATCGCGCCTTGCCGAACGCGCAGTTCAGGCAGCAGGCATCAAAAAAAGCGATATCGATGCCGTCGCGGCTACCTATGCTCCCGGACTTATAGGAACGGTGCTCGTGGGGCTGAATTTTGCAAAGGGCGCGGCCATGAGCCTCGGTGTGCCGCTTATACCGGTGCACCATATAAAGGGTCACGTTGCGGCAAACTACATAGCCTATCCCGAGCTTGAGCCTCCGTTTCTCTGCCTTGCCATATCCGGCGGCAACACGCTAATCATCGACGTGCGCAGCTACACCGAGCTCAAGGTCATCGGCGCGACCCGCGACGACGCAGCCGGCGAGTGCTTTGACAAAACAGCGCGCGTGCTCGGCCTGCCGTATCCGGGCGGCAAGCCCATCGACGAGCTCTCGCAGGGCGGCGACGATAAGAAATATCATCTGCCGAGGACGCATATAGAGGGACAGCCCTATGAAATGAGCTTTTCCGGCCTCAAGACGGCGGTCATAAACCTTGTTCACAACGCCGAGCAGAAGGGTGAGGAGCTTGACAGAAGCTCGCTGGCAGCATCCTTTACTGCTGCCGTGAGCGATGCCCTCGTACCGCGCACCATGCTGGCGGCGCATGAGCTCGGCTATAAAAAGATCGCCATAGCCGGAGGCGTGGCGGCAAACTCACGCATCCGCGCAGACTTTGCGGCCGCCGCTGAAAAGGCCGGCTGCGAGCTGTTCGTTCCGCCGCTCAGACTGTGCGGAGACAATGCCGCGATGATAGGCTGTCAGGGCTATTACGAGTACCTTGCCGGAAATACCGCCGGCTGGGATCTCAATGCCTACGCGAATATGGAGCTGTAAGGAGAGGGGCACATGGGCGTACACGACGGACACAGAGAGAGGATGAAAAGCCGCTTCGTCGAGGCCGGACTGGACGGCTTTAACGACCATAACGCCTTGGAGATGCTGCTGTTTTACGCCGTGCCGCGCAAGGACACAAACGAGCTTGCGCACAGACTTTTAAAGCACTTCGGCTCGCTTGCGGCGGTGTTCGAGGCAAGCCACGAGGAGCTTATGCGCATTGACGGCATCGGCGAGAACGCGGCGACGCTCATTAAGCTCGTCCCCGAGGTCAGCCGCCGGTACCTTCTCACAAAAAGCCTGCCGACCAGAGTCATCCGCCGCAGCGAGGACGCGGGAGCATACTTCGTCGCAAAGTTCATGTATGAGGTAAACGAGATATGCTATGCGCTGCTTTTGAACTCCTCAAACGGCGTGATCGCCTGCAAGCAGATAAGCCGCGGCGTTGTGAACGCAACGGAGGTCGGCATAAGAATGCTGGTCGAGGCAGCCATAAAAAACAATGCCGTAAGCGTGATAATCGCCCACAATCACCCAGGCGCGCTGCCGCTTCCGTCCAAGGAGGACGAGTACTGCACAGAACTTGTCAGGAAGGCGCTGGACCTTGTTGACGTAAAATTACTTGACCATATTATCGTCGGAGGCAAAGAGTTTCAATCCCTTAACAAACATGGTCTTATGTAAACAATAACTTGTTTCTGCTTTGCAACCAAAATCAAGTTCAGAGTTTTTAAATTATTAACATATCGACAAAAATCGTTGAAATTCAACGATTTTTTCGTGTTGGAAACTCTGTTGATAATGTTGATAACTATTTGCAAAATAATATGCTGAAATAATTATGTAAACAATTTGTCACGAAATTGCAGCAGCATAAAAGCCTTGAATTTCTTAAACTTTTAATAAACATTATCTGTCTGCTTGGAAATGGCAGAAATGAGCATATACGAACTGTAATTATTATTTTTATTTGACTTTATCGCCGCTGTGTGCTAAAATGCCTAATGTCGTCTGCTGGTGTGGCTCAATGGCAGAGCATCTCACTCGTAATGAGAAGGTTGTGAGTTCGATTCTCACCACCAGCTCCAGACAGAAAAAACCACTGCTTTTATAGGCAGTGGTTTTTCTCAGCCTGTCAAAAAACCTATGCTGCTGCGTAAGCTGACGGAAGCCGAACCCTACCGCCTGTCAGCGCCCCTTTTCGGCGCTTTTCGCCTTTTTCTCTTTGATGGGCGATAGCCCATCTGCATCAAAGAAAGCCGAAAATCACACGAAAATTGTCAGCTGACAGGTGCAAGCAGTTTTGACAG
>CAVFCI010000076.1:0-7724 GCA_963620985.1 Hallerella sp.
AGCATTTTGAATACTTTCAAAATGCTCGGCGGAAAAGTGCAGTCAAAAAAGTCCCGCGAGGGACTTTTTTGACAAGCTGAAATTTGTGTTTGCCTGACGGCAAATGATTTGATAAACACCTCATCCGTCGGCTGTCGCCGACACCTTCCCCTCGAAGTAAGGGGAAGGCTTGGTGCGGCGCAGTTTTTGAGATGCCGCAACAAACATTACACCGCACTTGCGGGGAGCAAAACGTTACGGTTTATTCCGTTGTTTCGATACCGTGCCACCGCAATATGCGTATCCGTAGGTGTGTCAAAGCGCCTCCAAAAAAACGTATCCGTAGCTGCCTCAATGCGCCTCCAAAAAAACGTATAGGCAGGAGCCTTAAAGCGCCACTAAAAGCTCGGCGATCTGGACGGCGTTGGTGGCGGCACCCTTGCGGACCTGGTCGCCGCAGCACCAGATATTCAGGCCGCGCTCGTCGGTGAGGTCGTCGCGGATGCGTCCGACAAAAACGAGATCCTGATCCGAGGTGTCCAGCGGCATGGGGTATTGCAGGGCGCTCAGGTCGTCAACGAGCTTGACACCGGGCGCGGCGGCGATGACCTCGCGGGCGCGCTCGACGGATATCTTTTCCTTGGTTTTCAGGCAGATGGAGACGCTGTGGCTGCGCACGACGGGTACGCGCACGCAGGTGCAGCTGACCTTGAGCTCCGGCAGGTGCATGATGCGCCGTCCCTCGTTCTGGAGCTTCATCTCCTCGGAGGTGTAGCCGGCAAGCTCCTCGCCGCCGATCTGCGGGATGACGTTGTAGGCTATCTGGTAGGCAAAGACCTTCGGCTCGAAGCTCTCGCCCTTTGCAAGCGCCTCGACCTCGCCGAAGAGCTCCTTGGGGCCTGCCGCGCCCGCGCCGGAGACGGCCTGATAGGACGAGACGACCATGCTCTCGATGGGCGAGACCGCGTTGAGAGCGTTGACGGCGGTGCAGGAGATGACGGTGGTGCAGTTGGGGTTTGAGATAACGCCCTTGTGCATTTTCACGTCCTCGGGGTTTATCTCGGGCACGACGAGGGGCACATCGGGGCAGAGGCGGAAGGCGCTGGAGTTGTCGATAAACACCGCGCCCGAGGCCTTGATATCCTCGACAAAGCGCTCGGCAATGTCGTTCTCGGCAGCGCCGAGGATGATGTCGAGCCCCTCAAAGTTTTCTCTGCACGCCTCGACGACCGTGTGACCGTCTATGACCTTACCCGCGGAGTTCTTGCTCGCCAGAAGCCGGAGCTCGGCTATGGGGAAGCTGCGCTCTGCGAGTATCTTCATCATTTCCTGACCGACCGCGCCCGTTGCGCCGAGAATGCCTACGTTGTATTTTTTCATTGTAATTTACCTCACTTTACAAAGCTGTTATATAGTACGCGCACGCAGCTTTCAAAATCATCGTTATTAACGCCGACGATTATATTCAGCTCGTCCGGACCCTGCGATATCATGCGGATGTTTATGCCGGCCTTGCCGAGGGCGGCGAAGATGCGCCCCGAGGTGCCGGGCTGGAAGGCCATCTGACGGCCTACCGCGGCGACAACGGAAATGCCGCCGGTTATCTGGATGTTGTCGGGGTCGAGGCAGTCGCGTATCTCGCCGACGATGGAGTAGATGCGATCCTTTGCCTTGTCTGCCGCGACGACGAAGGACACGCTGTCGATGCCGGAGGGAGTGTACTCCACGCACACGCCGTGCTTTTCAAAAACCTCCAGCATCTGTCGCAGCGAGCCCATCTGCGAGCTCATTCCGGCCTTGGACACGGTGATTATCGAAAAATTCTTGCGCCCCGCGATGCCGGTTATGAAGCGGTCGCTGACCTGCTCGTCGGGAAAGCTCTCCATAATGAGCGTGCCCGGATGGCCGGGAGCGTTTGTGTTGCGTATGTTCAGCGGAATGTTCTTCTCCCTGACGGGGAACACCGCGCCCTCGTGCAGCACCTGCGCGCCCATGTAGCTGAGCTCGCGCAGCTCGTTGTAGGTTATGCGCTCGATAGCGTCGGGGTCGTCAACTATGCGGGGGTCGGCCATGAGAATGCCGGAAACGTCCGTCCAGTTTTCGTACACGTCCGCGTCCAGCGCCGCCGCCGCAAGAGCGCCGGTGACATCGCTGCCGCCGCGTGAGAGCACCCTTATGCTGCCGTCGGGCATGCTGCCGTAGAAGCCCGGGATAACGACCCTGCGTCCGGCGGCGAGGCGCTCAAGCTCTGCGTAGGAGCGCTCCTTGTCGATAGTGCCGTCAAAGGAAAAATGCAGCCACAGCTCCGCGTCGAGGAAGTCGTAGCCGAGGTAATCGGCCATCAAAAGCGCCGAGAAATACTCGCCGCGGGAGACGAGCTTATCCTTGGATATGCCGGCCTCGATCTCCTCGCGCAGAGCGCACAGCTTTTCGTTTATATCGACGCTCAGGCCGAGCTCCGAGCATATCCCGCGATAGCGCTCGGCTATCATTTCAAACACGGGGTCGCAGCTCACGCCGTATTTTTTGTGCGCGTGGCAGAGATACAGAAGGTCGGTCAGCTTGTGATCGTCCTTAAAGCGCTTTCCCGCGGCGGAGACGACGATCACCCTGCGCGCGGGGTCTGCTTCGATGATGGCTCTTACTTTTCTGAATTGTCCGGCGTCCGCCATGGACGAGCCGCCGAATTTTGCTACCTTCAACATTATATTATATGAGCCCCGCTATGAACACTCCGGGGTCTGCCTCCTTTGCCTTTGCTGCCCATGCGTGCATTTTCGCGACGGGGACGGGCATGGTGACGATGCCGTCGCCGCACTTTTCGCTCTCGACCGAGCTCAGGAACCCGTCGCTGCCGGAAAAGCGCACATAGTAGCGGTGAGATACGGCGCTGTTATCGACCGGCACATCGCGCACGAGCGAGGTGTAAAACGACTTCACGCCGCCCATTATGTCAAGGCAGTCGGCGACTGCGTTGTACGCGGTGGGATAGCGTCCCGCGCCCTGACCGTAAAAGCTCTCCTTGCCGGTGAGCTCTGTGACGAAGGAAATGACGTTGCGGTTTGTCGATACCGCGGCCTCAAGCTCGCCCACGGGCACGAAGCAGGGCTCGACATAGCAGCTGACAGCGCCCGAGGCGCTCTTTTCGCCGAAGGCGAGCATCTTGCAGATGCGCTCGCGGCTCTCGGCAGCGGCGATGTCGCAGGCGAGTATGCTGCGGATGCCGAACACGGGAACGTCCGCCTCGGAAAGGCAGGCATCGAAGGCGACGTTTGCGGAAATGACCGCCTTGCGCTGGATATCCAGTCCGTCAATGTCCGCCGAGGGGTCTGCCTCGGCATAGCCGAGCCTCTGCGCCTCGGCAAGCACCTCGGAAAAGTCCGAGCCGTTTGTGTGCATCGCGTCGAGGATGAAGTTCGTCGTGCCGTTCATGATGCCGCAGAACGACTGGACGGCATCGAGCCGCTTTACCCGCTCAAGGTTCACGAGCCACGGTATGCCGCCGCCGACGGCGGGGGTGCAGCGGAAGGCAGCGCCGTTTTCCGAGGCAAGCTCCGTCAGCTCCTTATAATAATGAGCAACAAGATGCTTGTTTGCCGTCACGACGTTTTTTCCTGCGTGCAGCGCCGCCGAAACGTATTCAAACGCGGGGGACAGGCCGCCCATGACCTCGACGACGGTGTCCACCTCTTTATCATTCAATATAATGTTTATATCCTTAACGGCTCTCTCGCCGAGCTCGGGCTTATCGCGCCTGACAAGAACGTATTTTACCGACATATCCGAGCGCTTATCCGCGATCTCCAGAACTCCGCCGCCGACTACTCCGCAGCCCAAAAGTGCAATTTTCATATCCTTACCGCCTTTGTGTGTCTTTCTCTCAAAAACATTTGTTTTTGACGTGAAAACAATATAACATGCACGGCGGCAATATGCAAGCTTTTTCTGCAAAAAGCATGTAAAAAAGTCACAAGAAATGCAGCCCGAAACAGGGCACAATGACGAAAGCGAATTTTGCCCGAAAAAATACGCATTTATTTTTTGCACCTATATATAGTCCGAAATTGCAAAACAGACGGCAGATATTGCAAACACCGTCGGAAAATGGCCGAAAAACGGGATAAAACAAACTAACATGCTAAATTTTTTGCAAAATTCAAATGCATAAGTTTCATTTTCAGGCTTGAAAAGCCCTTCGCAAGGGTGTATAATGCTTCTGTAATGAATTTTTTCGGATAACATTATTCAAAATGCAAAATTCAAAAACAAACAGGAGGAAAAGAAACATGAAAAGAATAATAGCTATGCTTCTGGCTGTTATGATGGTCTTCGCGCTGTGTGCCTGCGGCAGCGACAGCAGCGACGACAGCGCAAAGGACGAGGGCAAGGTCAGCCTCGACTTCGTCACCGGCGGCGATCAGGGCACCTACTACGGCTTCGGCACCGTTCTGGCTCAGCAGGTCTCCGATAAGACCTCGACGAGCATTACCGCTCTTACGAGCAACGGCTCGCAGGCAAACATCGAGGATATCGCAGCCGGCAACGCTCAGCTCGGCTTCGTACAGTCCGACGTTATGAGCTATGCATACAACGGCGAGAAGCTCTTCTCCGAGAAGGTCTCCAACTTCTCCGTCGTCGCGGCTCTGTACATGGAGCAGGTCCAGATCGTTACCCTCGATTCGAGCATCAAGTCCGTTGCCGACCTCAAGGGCAAGACCGTTTCCATCGGCGCAAAGGGCTCGGGCGTTTACTTCAACGCACTTGACGTTCTCGGCGAGTACGGCCTTTCCGAGAGCGATATAAAGGCTGAGTACCTCAACTTCGGCGACTCCGCCGACAGCCTCAAGGACGGCAAGATCGACGCAGCGTTCGTCGTCGCCGGCGCTCCCACTCCCGCTGTTCAGGATCTCGGCACCGGCAGACAGGTCTACCTCGTCTCCATCGACGGCGACCATCTGGCAAACCTCGTGAAGACCTGCCCCTACTACAAGGAGTACACCATTGACAAGTCCGTTTACAACACTCCCGAGGATGTCACCACCGTCGCGGTCGCCGCAGTCGTGGTTGCAAGCAACGACGTTTCCGAGGCCGCTATCTACAACTTCATGACCGCTATCTTCGACAACATCGACGATATCGGCCACGCAAAGAAGTCCGAGCTGAATCTCGACTTCGCGGCCTCCATGTCCGGTGTTCCCTATCATCCCGGCGCTGCAAAGTATTTTGCCGAGCACGACATCACCGTTGACACCGCCGCATAAATTTAACGGCATCTTAACAGAAAAACCAACATTATCAATGACTACGGTGCATTTTTGCCCCGTAGTCATTGCGGTAAATGCATTACAACAAAAGCCTCGGACCGCGCTGCTGCGAGCCGAGTGAAAGGATCGTTTTCATATGTCCCTGTCAAAGAAAAAAGACACCGCCGCGCAGGCACCCGAGGTAGACACCTCCGCAGCGGATCTGGGGGAGACCGTTTCCATCGAAGAGGTGGAGGAGGTCATGAAGAAGTATGACAAGGAGTCGAACATCCGAATATGGACGGGCACTCCGCAGAAGATCATACGCTGCATCATGGCGCTGTTTTCCCTTTACTGCATATACTCCACCCTGCTGAGCAACGCCTCGCTCGAGGTTCGTCTTATGATATTCCTCGGCTGCGTTACCATCATGGGCTATCTGTACTACCCCATGAGCAAGCACCACGTCCGTGAAAACTACATGCCCTGGTACGACTGGGTGATCATGATGATCGGCGCTGCCTGCTTCTTCTATTACGG
Organism: Hallerella sp.; assembly: GCA_963620985.1. Taxonomy (GTDB): domain Bacteria; phylum Bacillota; class Clostridia; order Oscillospirales; family Oscillospiraceae; genus F23-B02. The sequence goes on from CAVFCI010000076.1 coordinate 5,763, forward strand.
CTTCGGCTACCACAGCATAATCGATGTGCTCACGAGCGCCTCGAAGATGACTCCGGAGTTCACCGTCATCGGCGTTATCGGCATAATCTGCCTTATGGAGCTGTGCCGCCGCTGCGTCGGCGTTCCCATCCTCTGCGTTGCGGGCGTTCTGCTGGTCTATACCTTCTGGAACATGCTCGGCAAGGGCATGGATATCCAGACCGTGTTCGCCAGAGTTATCTACACCCTGTTCTACAGCACCGGCGGCGTTATCGGCACCCCGATAAACGTCTGTGCAAAGTTCATCGTCGTGTTCATCGTGTTCGGCGCCTTCCTTGAACGCACCGGCATAGCCCAGTTCTTCATCGACCTTGCAAACAAGGCCTGCGGCTCGGCAGCCGGCGGCCCTGCGAAGGTCGCGGTCGTGTCCTCGGCTCTGTGCGGCATGGTTTCCGGCTCCTCGGTCGGCAACACCGTCACCACGGGCTCGGTGACCATCCCCATGATGAAAAGAACCGGCTACAAGCCCGAGTTTGCGGGCGCTGTCGAGGCGGCAGCCTCCACCGGCGGCCAGATCATGCCCCCCATCATGGGCGCGGCGGCCTTCCTTATGGCCGAGTACGTCAATCTGCCGTACAGCACGATAGCGGTCAAGGCCATCCTGCCCGCCTTCCTGTACTTCGCGGGCATCTTCATCGCCGTCCACCTCGAGGCCAAGAAGCTCGGTCTGAAGGGCATTTCGCGCAGCGAAATGGTACCAGGCAGGCAGCTTGCATCCAAGATATATCTGCTGACCCCCATCGTGCTGCTCATCGTTCTGGTCAGCCTGAACCTCTACACCATGCAGTTCGCGGCAACTCTGTCCATCTTCGCGGCGATTCTCGTCGGCCTTATAAACAAGGACAGCAAGCTGAATTTTGCAAAGATCGTCGAGGCTCTTGAGGCCGGCGGCAAGGGCACCATCACCGTCGCCGTCGCCTGCTCGATGGCCGGCGTTATAGCAGGCTGCATCACCGTAACGGGGCTTGCGTCCAAGCTCATCGCGGCGATCGTCGCCCTGTCGGGCAACACCCTGATAATCGGCCTGTTCCTGACCATGATCTGCTGCATCATCCTCGGCATGGGCGTTCCCACGACCGCAAACTACTGCATCATGGCCGCAACCTGCGCGCCGATCCTCGAAAAGCTCGGCGTTCCCACTGTCGCGGCGCACTTCTTCGTGTTCTACTTCGGCATCGTCGCCGATATCACCCCGCCCGTTGCACTCGCGGCCTACGCCGGCAGCGCTATCGCAAAGTCAAACCCCATGAAGACGGGCATCAATGCAACAAAGCTTGCCATCGCGGCCTTCATCGTCCCCTACGTTTTCGCCTACAGCCCCGAGATGCTCTTCATCGACGTAACGAGCTGGGTCGAGGTCGTCTCCATCTGCGTGAGCGCGATGCTCGGTATCTACGGCGTTGCGGCAGGCCTCAACGGCTTCGTAAAGCGCAAGCTCAACTGGTTTGTCCGCATCCTGTTCTTTGTCGGCGGACTTGGACTTATCATCCCCGGCTGGAAGACAGACCTCGTCGGCCTCGCCGTCATCGGCGGTCTGACCGCTTACGAGTTCTTCAGAGCAAAGAAGGAGCAGAGCGAAGCTCTGGCATAAAGCTGACGGGAGTTGAACCCTGCCGGTTTTGACGCGGCTAAAATCAACGCTTTATTTTAAATTTTCGTCACGTTGGGACTAAAATTTAATATCAGATGCAAAACGAGAGCACAGACTTCAAAATCTGTGCTCTCATTTTTTCTGCCGACTAAATCGCCACGTTTTATACAAATTTGTGTTTGCCTGACGGCAAAGGATTTGATGAACACCTCATCCGTCAGCTATCGCCGACACAGCTTGTCAAAAAAGTCCCTCGAGGGACTTTTTTGACTGCACTTTTCCCGCCGAGCATTTTGAAAGTATTCAAAATGCTTTTACCGAAATCCTTGAAA
>CAVFCI010000077.1:0-7554 GCA_963620985.1 Hallerella sp.
TTTCCATTCTTCCATGACAACACCCCCGTTTCTTTTATTATACCAGAAACGAGGGAGATTGGGTAGGTTTTTTGACACGCTGATCAGAAAGCTCCTCCGTCGGAGGAGCTTTCTGCTACTATCATCCTATCTGGCAGATGTACGCTATCTTGCCGTTGTAGAAGCTTGAATACTTCGCCATGGGGTCTGCGCGGCTGTCGTTATAAAGCCATGTGCCGTCACTTTGCTTTACGAGCATGACGTAGTTTTCCGCCTCGCCGTCGTAAGCGTCGGTCAGGGACGGCTCGCCCTGCGCCCATGCATAGAAGTCGCTGCTCTGTCCGTCCGCCCATTTTATCTGCCCTGCGGCATCGCGGTACGCGCCTATCCAGACGTACTGCACGCTGCTGTCCTCAAGGAGCTGGCAGAGCTTTTCGTAGTCGGCCTCATCCTTTATCGTTGCAAGGTGACCGCCGAGCGAGCGGCACTGCGCCTCGGCCTCATCCCAGCTGACATCCTCGGTATACAGGATATACTGCACATCCGCAGGAGTCTTGCTCGGAGCGGGAGTCTGCGTCGGCTCTGCCGTTGGCGCTGCCGTGGGTTCTGTCTTATCGGGGCTCTGCGTCTGCACGACGGGCGGCGCAGGCTCAAGGTCAATGCCGTCGCGTGCAAATCCCACACCGATGAGCAGCAGGCTTATCACCGCAAGGGTCGCAGCTGAGCGCCGCGCCGCATGCTTTTCATGGATCGTGCGCACGGGCTTTGGCGCGGCAGGCTTTGCCTCCGGCGCTTTTGCCTCCGGCTCGGGCTTTGCCTCCTCCCTTTTTGCGGGCTGCTTTTCCTGCTTCGGAGGCGGCGCGGGCTCTTTTTTCTCCGGCGCCTTCGCCTGTTTTTTCTTCGCCTTGCCCTGCTCGGGCTTCTTTTTTGGCTCAGGCTGCTTTTCCGGCTCGGTTTTTTTCACAGGCTCGGCCTCGGGTACCGGCGCGGGTTTCGGCTTTATCTCCTCCGGCTCATCGCCGCAGTAATCCCACAGCGCCCTGAGCATATCATATGAATCTTCAAAGCGCTGCGACGGCTCGAAGGCCAAGGATCGCCTTAATATCTCCGCAAGCTTTTCCGAAATGCCCTCCGGCATCGGGAAGCTGTCGCCGCTCATGCGCCGCCGCAGAGCGTGGGCACGCTTTTCCGAGCTCGGCTCGCCGTCCTCGGCAAAGGGAAGCCTGCCGCCGTTGAGCCCTGCGTACATGATCAGCGCGATGGAATACACATCCGCCGCCGCGCTCTCCTCGCCGTTCCAGAACACCTCCGGTGCGAGATACTCAAGCTCAAGCTTCGTCCAGCCGTTCTCACCGCTTTTTCCGGCCTTTCCGACCGCTACGCGCCCATCCTCGGCAACGTAGATATTGCCCGGACGGATGCCGCCCCGAAAGCCGTTTTCGTCGCGTTCCTCGACAGCTATGCGGCAGAGCTTTTTCGCAAGCTCAAGAATTTGCTGCTCTGCGCAGTCGGCAAGGTTGCCGCTTTGCAGCTTTTGCGGGTCAAACACGGTATTGTCTGCCATGCCGCACCTCCAGAATAGTTTTTGCTGATTTACATAATATCACGGCAGCAGTGGCAAGTCAAACCATAATTGCCTGCATTCAGAGCTTTGCGGCGATGTCTGCCGCTATGCTGTCGGCATTTTCGGCCATGACGAAGACGATGTAGCCGTTTACCTCGCGTGTTACGGCGTTTTTTGCGATCTCGTACTGGTCGGCGAGGTATTTATCGAAATTATTCTCGATCTGCGTCTGATAGTCGGCAAGATATTTGAGCACCGTGTCCTTCTGCCCGTCGGAGGGCTTCACAACGGCTATCGCGTAGGCCTGCACGTTCATCAGCGAGACCGACAGCGCTCCGCTTTCAAAGCTTGCCGCGTCCCATTCCTGCCACTGCATGAATTCGCTGACGTTTGCGTCGTCGCCGTCAAGCGCGGCGGCGGGGTTATATTCGGCCATTTCTCCGCCGTTTTCGTTGATGATCGCGGCGAGCTCCTCGCCCGTGAGCGCGGCTGCCGAGTTTGACGTGCAGCCTGCAAGAGCTGCCAGCAGCAGTGCTGCGGCGATAACTGACGATAAAAGCTTTTTCATTTTTTCTTTTCCTTTCTTTTGTGGGATCAAGGTTCTTTTATTTTGCGCCGGACTATGTTATTATTAATTGTTAAAAACGATCCGGAGGCAGTCATGAACGGACACGAATGTTATATAATCGGCGCGGGCGATTTCTTCGGCCTGCGCGACGAGCCTGACGACAGCGACTATGTCATAGCCGCCGACGCGGGCTTTGAATACTGCGAAAAAAACTGCATCATACCCGACCTCGTGCTCGGCGACTTCGACTCGCTCGGCAAGGCGCCCAAGCACCCGAACGTCATGCAGCTTCCCGTTGAGAAGGACGATACGGATACGATGTTTGCCGTGAAGCTCGGCCTCGAAAAGGGCTACAAGCGCTTTTATATCTACGGCGGGCTCGGCGGCAAAAGGCCGGATCACACGATGGCGAACATGCAGGCGCTGCTGTATCTTCTCAGCCACGGCGCACGCGGCTGGCTGTTCGGCGAGAGCTATGTCTGGACGGCGATAGAAGGCTCACGTCTGCGCATAGAGGGTCAGGGCGACGTTTCGGTGTTCTGCATAAGCGGCAGAGCTGAGGGCGTTACGATAAAGGGGCTGAAATATGAGACGGACGATATCGAAATAAGTTCCGACTTCCCTCTCGGCGTGAGCAACAGCTTTGTCTCCCCCGAGGCTGAGATCAGCGTCCGAAGCGGCAGGCTTCTTATTATGTACGATATAAAGGTGAACGAAATTGACTGAATACAATGCGGGAAAATGCGATATAGCCGTCATCGGCGCGGGACACGCGGGCATAGAGGCCGCGCTTGCCGCCGCGCGCATGGGGCTTGACACCATATGCTTTGCAATAAACCTCGACAGCGTCGGCAACATGCCCTGCAACCCCGCAATAGGCGGCACGGGCAAGGGTCATCTTGTGCGCGAACTGGACGCTCTGGGCGGCGAGATGGCAAGGGCCGCCGACAAGGCCTGCATACAGTACCGCATGCTCAACCGCGGCAAGGGTCCGGCGGTGCACTCGCTGCGCGCTCAGGCCGACAGGCGCAGGTATCAGGAGGTCATGAAGCTCACCCTCGAGGATCAGGAGAGTCTGCGCGTAAAGCAGGCCGAGGTCGTTGAAATACGCACGGAAAACGGAGCGGTGAGCGCCGTTAAAACGCACACGGGCGCTGTGTATTCCTGCCGTGCGGCAGTTATCGCCTGCGGCACCTATCTCGACGGCAGGACGATAGTCGGCGATGTTATCCGCTCCTCGGGGCCTGACGGTTTGGCCGCGGCAAAGGGGCTCACCCCCTGTCTCAGGGCGCTGGGACTTTCCATGCGCCGCTTCAAGACCGGCACTCCGCCGAGGGTCAACGCGCACAGCGTCGATTTTTCAAAAATGGAGCTTCAGCCCGGCGACAGCGAGCCGGAGGGCTTTTCCTTCGAGACGGTCTCGCCGCCGGAGAACCGAGCCGTGTGCTACCTCACCTACACCAACGAGGAGACGCACAGGATAATACTCGATAATATCGACCGCAGTCCGATCTACTCCGGCCTTATCGAGGGCATCGGACCGCGCTACTGCCCCAGCATCGAAACGAAGATCATGACCTTCCGCGACAAGCCGCGCCATCAGCTTTTCATCGAGCCCATGGGTCTCGGCACGCAGGAGCTTTACATTCAGGGTCTGTCCTCCTCCCTGCCGGAGGATGTTCAGGTAAAAATGCTTCACACGATAGCGGGGCTTGAGCACGCGGAGATGACCCGCTGCGCCTACGCCATAGAATACGACTGCGTCGATCCCACGGAGCTGTACCCCACGCTGGAGACGAAAAAGGTCAGCGGCCTTTACGGTGCGGGGCAGTTCAACGGCTCATCCGGCTACGAGGAGGCCGCAGTGCAGGGCTTTGTTGCCGGTGTCAACGCCGCATTAAAGCTCCGCGGCGAGGAGCCTATGCTGCTGCGCCGCTCGGACGGCTACATCGGAACGCTCATAGACGATCTCGTCACCAAGGGCACGAACGAGCCCTACCGCATGATGACCTCGCGCAGCGAATACAGGCTGCTGCACAGGCAGGATAATGCCGACGAGCGTCTTTGCGGCATCGGCCTGCGCATTGGGCTTATATCGCACGAGCGCTACGACGCGGTGCAGGAAAAATACGCTGCGGTCAAACGTGAGATAAAGCGGCTTGAGAAAACGCATATAGCCCCGTCGGAGGCGCTCAACGCATATCTTGCGGAAAACGGCACCGCGCCGGTAACGAGCGGCGTGTCTCTCGCGGAGCTCATACGCCGGCCGCAGCTGAGCTACGAGGGACTCGCTCCCTTCGACCCCGAGCGTGGCGAGCTGCCGCGTCAGGTGCGGTACGAGGCGGAGATAAATCTCAAATATGAAGGCTATATAAAGCGCCAGCTCAAGCAGGTCGAGGACTTCGCCGGTATGGAGAGCAGGCTTCTGCCGGACGATATAGACTACGACGAGGTCACGGGGCTGCGTCTTGAGGCGCGTGAAAAGCTCAAAAAAATAAGACCGCAGTCCTTCGGTCAGGCAAGCCGCATATCCGGCGTGTCTCCGGCGGATATCTCGGTGCTGATGGTATGGATGGAGGGCAGGCGATGAAAAAGGTCGTACTCGGATTTTCCGGCGGCGTTGACTCGGCGGTCTGTGCGCGGCTTTTAATGGACGCAGGCTTTGAGGTGCACGGCCTTTACATGGACAACACCGATAGACGCGCCCTTGCCGATGCCGTGAGCACCGCGGAGTTTATCGGCATTCCGCTCGAGGTGCGCGACGTGCACAGGGAGCTCGACGAGCGCGTGTGCTCGCGCTTTGCCGAGAGCTATCTCAGGGGCGAAACGCCCAATCCCTGCATCATATGCAACCCCACTTTAAAGTTCAGCACCCTGCTCGGCTTTGCAGACGAGCTCGGCGCGGAGCATATCGCCACCGGACACTATGCGAGGGCGGAAAACGGCGTTCTTTACAAGGGCATGCCGTCAAACGATCAGAGCTATATGCTCTGCCGCATACGGCGCGAGCAGCTCGACCGGCTCACGCTGCCGCTCGGCAGGCTTGAAAAAACGCAGGTGCGCCGGCTGGCAGAGAGCTTCGGGCTGCCGGTAGCGCATAAGCCCGACAGCATGGAGATATGCTTTATCCCCGACAATGACTATATATCGTGGCTCGCGGCAAGAGCCGAGCTCCCGCCCGACGGCGACTTCGTTTTCCACGGCGAGGTCATAGGCCGTCACGAGGGCATATACCGATACACCGTCGGCCAGCGCCGCCCCGGGCTTTATAACGGGCGCAAGCTGTATATCTCCGCGATAAACGCCGAAAAAAACGAGATAGAGCTTGCGCTGTGGGAGGAGCTTTTCAAGACCGAGGTCACGGCACACAGCTTCAACTGGCTGTGCGATGTTCCGACCGAGCCCGTTCGCGCCACGGTGCGCGTGCGGCACACGAAATGGGAAAACCCGCCCTGCACGGCTTACATCGAGGGCGGCACTGTCCGCATAGTCTGCGACGAGCCCGTGCGCGCTCCGGCGCGGGGGCAGTCGGCTGTGCTGTACGACGGCGAGCGCGTCCTCGGCGGCGGCTTCATAGTGTGATATCGTATGACTATAAAGCCCTCGAAATTTGTCTGTAAAAACGTCAATTTGTCAATTGACGTTTTTACTGTTTTATGCGAAAATATCGTTTAATATTTGATGATAAGGAGAAGCAATATGGCGATTTATTTTAACGAACCCTCGAGAACCTTCAGCGAATATCTTCTCATCCCCGGCTATACGAGCGAGGACTGCATCCCCGATAAGGTCACTCTCAGAACTCCCCTTGTGAAGTTCAAAAAGGGTGAGGAGCCCGCGCTGAGTCTCAATGTGCCGTTTGCGTCGGCCATCATGCAGTCTGTTTCCAACGACACGATGGCGATCGCTCTGGCCAAGGAGGGCGGCATATCGTTCATATACGGCTCCCAGTCGATAGAGGATGAGGCGGCTATGGTTGCTCGCGTAAAGAGCTACAAGGCAGGCTTCGTTCCCAGCGCGTCGAACCTCACGCCCGACGCAGCGCTCAGAGATGTGCTCGAGCTCAAGGAGCGCAATGGCTACTCCACCATGGCTGTCACCTCCGACGGCTCTGCCAACGGCAGGCTGCTCGGCATAGTCTCCAGCCGCGACTACCGCGTATCGCGCATGGAGCTGAGCACCCCCGTCGCAGACTTCATGACTCCGCTGGAAAAGCTCGTCACCGCACCCGAGGGCACCTCGCTCAAGGAGGCAAACGATATAATCTGGGATCATAAATTAAATTCCCTTCCCATAGTCGATGCCGAGGGCAGACTGCTTTACTTCGTTTTCCGTAAGGACTACGCCGAGCATAAGAACAACCCCAACGAGATCCTCGATGAGCACAAGCGCTACGTCGTCGGCGCTGGCATAAACAGCCGCGACTATGCCGAGCGCGTTCCGGCACTCATAGGCGCGGGCGTGGACGTTCTGTGCATTGACTCCTCCGAGGGCTTCTCCTGCTGGCAGAAAAAGACCATCGACTTCATCCGCGAAAGATACGGCGACAGCGTCAAGGTCGGCGCGGGCAACGTCGTTGACGCGGACGGCTTCCGCTTCCTCGCCGAGGCCGGCGCGGACTTCGTCAAGGTCGGCATCGGCGGCGGCTCTATCTGCATAACGCGCGAGACCAAGGGCATAGGCCGCGGTCAGGCGACGGCGCTTATTGAGGTCGCGGCGGCACGCGACGAGTATTTTGAGAAGACCGGCGTGTATGTCCCCATCTGCTCGGACGGCGGCCTCGTGCACGACTATCATATGACCCTTGCGCTGGCAATGGGCGCGGACTTCCTCATGATGGGCAGATACTTTGCCCGCTTCGACGAGAGCCCCACGGCAAAGCTCATCGTAAACGGCAGCTACGTCAAGGAGTACTGGGGCGAGGGCTCGAACCGTGCGCGCAACTGGCAGCGCTATGACCTCGGCGGTCAGAGCAAGCTCAGCTTCGAGGAGGGCGTTGACTCCTACGTCACCTACGCAGGCCCGCTGCACGATAACCTCGAAAAGAGCGTTTACAAGATAAAGTCCACCATGTGCAACTGCGGCGTGACCAATCTTTCCGACCTGAAGCGCGATGCAAAGCTCACGCTCGTGTCCTCGGTCAGCATCGTCGAGGGCGGTAGCCACGACGTTATCCTGAAAAACAACTGATACAATGAAAAACTCCCGTTCGGTGAACGGGAGTTTTTCAGCGTGTCAAAAAAGTCTGTGACTTTTTTGCACATTGAAAATACGCCACATTTTTTGTGAAGCTTTCGCTTCACGAAAAATCTCGCTATGCTCATCAAAACGCCTGATAGCTCAGGCGTTTTTGATGGCTATAATCCAACTCGAGGCGGGTCTTTTCTCACTGCGGCTCGGTCACGGCGCGGCTCTGACATGCCACCGGCATGTCATTCACTCC
>CAVFCI010000078.1:0-7538 GCA_963620985.1 Hallerella sp.
CTGACAGGTGCAAGCAGTTTTGACAGAGCTGATTTTTGCTCAGGCAAGGCAAAGTCCGAAGCGCATACTGCCGTATTTGCAAGGACTTTAACGCCGCATGGGTGAAAATCAGCCTGTCAAAACCGGCAGGGTTCAACTCCCGTCAGCTAAATGAAAAATTCCGCCCTGCCGGACGGAATTTTTCATTTAGGCATTATTGACGTGTCAAATTCCGTCCAGGGAAAATCTCTGGGCGGCTTTACCTTAAAGGTCATGAAGCGGCCTGTAGCGGGATTGGTAAAGCCGATGCTGTACGACCACAGGGCGATATTGCAGCCCTCATCGCGCCCGCCGTATTTTCTGTCGCCGACGAGCGGCATGCGCCGGTGCGTGAACTGTGCACGTATCTGATGTGTGCGCCCCGTGACGAGGTTTATCTCGACCATGCTCCTTTCGCCGTTCGAGCCGAGCAGCCTGTAGTCGAGCACGGCCTCCTGCGAGCCGCGGCAGGGTTTGCTGACAACGAAGGTCTTGCGCTGCTCCTTTGACCGAAGCAGGATATCCTCCATGCGCCCGCGCCGCTCCTGCGGAACGCCGTGAACGACGGCAAGATAGGTCTTTTTGAACTCGCCTGCGCGTATCTGGCGGCTGAGCTCGGATGCGGTCTCGGGGTTCTGGGCGAACACCATCAGCCCCGACACGACCTGATCGAGCCTGTGCACCGTGCGTATATCCGCGCTCTCATTGCCCAGCGCCTCGCGCAGGAGCGAGGGCATACCGCCCGGCTCGTCGGTCGATATGACACCGGCGGGCTTTATGGCGACTATTATGTTGTCATCGTAATAAATAATATCCATGGCGTTTCAGTCAAGGTAGTATCTGCGCAGACCCTTTGTGTGCCGTCCGTATTCTATCGCCTGCTTCGGGCAGCGGCAGATGCAGGCCGAGCAGTGGGTGCAGCTATCGCTCCATACGGGTCTGCCGTTTTCGATGCGTATGCTTTTGGTCGGGCACATGGCGGCGCATTTGCCGCAGCCGATGCACTCGTCTGTTGCGCGGAATTTCTTCGATTTTACGAACACAGAATAGAAAACCTCGTTCACTATGCCGCTGGACAGTCTGCCGCCGAGCGTTATCCGCGGCTTGGCGAAGCTTTCACCGTTTGCGATGCTCTGCGCGAGGGAGTCGAGCCTGCCGTTTGCGCGGACGATGATCTCGGCCTCCTCCTTGGGCGAGGGCGCTGTGAACATGATGATGTAGTTTTCCGGCATGACGACCTCGGCGCAGCCTTTGAAGCTGAGCCCCCTTCCGGCGCACCACTTTTCAATGTAGCCTCCGGCGTTTCCGATATCGCTGCCGCAGGTCATGACAAAGTAAATGTCACGGGCACCGCGCAGCTCAGTTTTGTCGAGCCAGTCGCGCACGATGCGCGGTACGCGCCATGCGTAGGTCGGTGTTACGATGACCCATGGCTTTTGCGACTCCATGGGGGATGTATCCTTATCGCGCAGGCGGGAGAAGAGGTCTACCGCCTCGTCGCCGACAGCCTCGGCTATCCTCCGCGACGCATACGCACTGTTTCCCGTTCCGCTGTAGTATAATATCATTGCTGCCGCCTCCTTTTATCCAATTATATTATACATATAATCCGCTCCGAGTTCAACGCAAAATTGCGCTTGATTTTCATCCCCTGCACGGCTAAAATAGCTCTATCACAAAAGAGGTGACGTTATGAACATAAAACGAAGCTGCGGCGTGCTTCTGCCGCTGTTTTCGCTGCCGTCGGAGCATGGCATAGGCACGCTCGGCAGGGCGGCGTATGAATTTGTGGATTTTCTTGCCGGCGCGGGGCAGTCGTGGTGGCAGATACTGCCCGTCGGCCCCGCCGGAAGCGGCGACTCGCCGTATCAGAGCTTTTCAAGCTTTGCCGGCAATGCGTATTTTATAGACCTCGATCTGCTTGCCGAGGACGGACTGCTGACGGAAGGCGAGATCGCCGCAGCAAGCAGGGGCAGCGATGTGCAGTGCGTCGATTACGATGCTCTGCGCAAAAGCCGCATGCCGCTCCTGCGCCTTGCAGCGCAGCGCGGACTTGAGCGCGGGGGAGGGGACTTTGCCGGCTTCTGCCGCAGCAACGCGGGTTGGCTTTCCGATTTTGCGCTGTATATGGCGCTCAAGGAGCACTTCGGCGGCAGCGCATGGTATGAGTGGCCGGAGGATATCCGTCTGCGCCGCCATGAGGCAGTGGAGCGCTGCGGCTCGGCGCTGCGCGAAAGCACGCAGGTCTACGCCTATGTGCAGTATCTTTTTTACCGCCAGTGGGACGCTCTGCGCGCCTATGCCCACGGGCACGGGATCGGCATCATCGGTGATATGCCGATATACGTTGCGCTCGATTCCGCCGACGTGTGGGCAGAGCCCGAGTTCTTCCTGCTCGACGAAAAAAACGTGCCCGTCGAGGTCGCGGGCGTACCGCCGGACTATTTCAGCGCCGACGGGCAGCTCTGGGGCAATCCGCTCTACGACTGGGAGGCCATGCGGCGCGACGGCTACGGCTGGTGGATACGCCGCGTTGACGGCGCGTCAAGGCTCTACGATATGCTGCGCATCGACCACTTCCGCGCCTTTGAAAGCTATTGGGCGGTGCCGCGCAGCTCAAAAAGCGCAAAGCAGGGGCGATGGCGGCAAGGTCCGGGCATGGATCTTGTCGGCAGGCTCACCGCGTGGTTCGGCGGCGTTCAGTTTATTGCCGAGGATCTCGGTGTGCTCACGCCCGAGGTGCACAAGCTCCTGTCTGACAGCGGCCTTCCCGGAATGAAGGTGCTCGAATTTGCCTTCGATCCCGCGAGCCTGAGCGACTATCTGCCGCACAGGTACACGGAAAACTGCATCTGCTACGCAGGAACGCACGACAACAACACTCTGCGCGGCTGGATAGACGAGGAAAAGCCCGAGACGCTCGACTTTGCGTGCGAGTACCTCGGAGCGGACAGCGGCGGGCTTGCCGATGCCGTGCTGCGTGCCGGTATGCGCTCGCGGGCGGGACTCTTCGTTGCGCAGATGCAGGACTGGCTCGGCCTCGGTGCGGATGCACGGATGAACACCCCGGGCACGGTCGGCGGCAACTGGAGCTGGCGCATGAAGCCCGGCAGCACGACAGGTGAGCTTGCCGAAAAAATGCGCCGCATGGCGTATATCTACGGAAGGAGCGGCAAAGCATGAGCGATATAAAGCTTCGCACCGCCCGCCCTTCGGACGCAGCCGGGCTGCTTGCGATCTACGCGCCCTACGTCGAGGCTACGGCCATAAGCTTCGAGACCGTTGTCCCGAGCCTTGAAGAATTCAAACAGCGTATGCTTAATAAGCTGCCGAGATATCCCTACATTGTCGCCGAGCGCGGCGGAGAGCTTCTGGGCTATGCTTATCTCAGCCCCTTTGTGGGCCGCGCGGCCTACGATAGGGCGGCGGAGACAACGATATACCTGCGTCCTGACTGCCGCCGCATGGGTATCGGCAAGCTGCTGTACACCGCGATTGAGGATATCGCCCGTGAGCAGGGCATAATAAATCTTGAGGCCTGCATCGGCTGGACTGACACGCCGGATGAGCACCTTACAAACAACAGCGCCGAGTTTCACGCGCACCTCGGCTACCGCATGGTCGGAAGGTTTAATAAGTGCGGGCGCAAGTTCGGACGCTGGTACGACATGGTATGGATGGAAAAGCTCCTGTGTGCGCATCCCGACACGCCGCAGGACGTGATCCCCTTTTCGGAGCTTGATGCCGACGTGCTCAAAAACGCGGGACTATATGCATGAACATGAAAAAATCCGAGGCTCAGGCCTCGGATTTTAACTTATCTAACAGGGCGCGGCAGCCGTCTGACACGTCGCGCCATGTCGCCTCAAAGTCGCGGGTGTACCACGGGTCGGCAACGTCGCCAGGGCGGTCGGTGAAATCCATGAGCAGATGTATCTTCGGGCTGTCGCCGCATATCCGGCGCATATTGCGAAGGTTTTCCCTGTCCATGCCGATGATGAGGTCGTACTCGTCAAGATCCGCCCGCGTGAGCTGACGGGCGGCGCGCTTGGGGCAGGAGACAGAGTGCTCGGCGAGCTTTTTCCGCGCCGGAGGGTACACGTCGTTTCCTATTTCCTCGCGGCTCGTGGCCGCCGATGCGATATAAAACCGCTCCTCAAGTCCCTCGTGCCGCACGAGCTCCTTCATGAAATATTCCGCCATCGGACTGCGGCATATATTGCCGTGGCAGATAAATAAGATTTTTGTCATTGCTGTTATATCCCTTCAAAAACCTCCGCGCCTTGATATTCAAGGGCTTTGGGCGCTTCCTTCATTTTTGCTGTCATGCCGGAAACCTACGCAGATTTCCGTAACTCTACGCAGATTTTCGGGCAAATGGTGTAGTAATTGGTGTAGTGGCTATGGCTTCTTCAACCTGATTTTCTCTGCGGTTCCGGTTCGGCAAAACCTCTAAAATCAATGATCTTTGCCATCTGCTCGGCGGCGCGGTCATAGCTCGCGTGCGTGTAAACATTCAGCGTGACACCCACATCGGAATGCCCCATGACATACTGCAAGGTCTTGATGTCCATGCCAGCGTTCGCCATGTTCGTTCAGAAGGTGTGCCGTAACACATGAGGTGTGATATGCGGCAGCGGCTTGTCCGTGTGCAGCTTTTGATATTTCTTCATCGCCCAGCGCATTTCATTCTCGATGTGCAAGGCAATCTTCGGGCTATAATTTTTTCACGCAGTTCTTCTTCAAATGTTCTTGTCAATACCTTCATGTGATAACCGCCCCCATTTTATATTTTTCGCTCAAAAACTTTTCCGCAATCCTGACATAGAAATTTAGTCTTTCCCCTTTTTCCGTTTATTCCGCTGGCTGCACCGATTATCGTGCCAAGAGGGTTAAACAAACTCCCCACAGTTCCACCGACAACAGCTCTTCCAACGGAAAATTTTGTTTTGGTTGACACCGGAACAATGTTTGTGCTTCTGCAAAAAATATTCGGGCAGCAAATCCTTCGCGCCATTTTCGCGTCCTCCCAATATGCACAGTATGATTTAGTACTTGTTCTTAAATAAGAGCTTGTACCAGAAACTAACAAAAACAATGAGTAAGAATTGTATCATAAATCGTTATGCTCCTCAGTTAGAATTAGCTCGCCACGTCCATTCTTAGCAATCCCCGCCCACTCTAAAATTGCAGCCATTACAAACACGGGATCAAAAACCGATTCTCCGATTGTTCGACCGCGGTGAAGCGCTATTGTACCGACAACGGTATTTTCCTCACAGCCGGGTTCACCGAGCTTATAGTTTCTTCCATTGCCTTTCTTTGCTCTGCCGCCTTGTTTTATAAGGAGTTCTACAATATCGTCAAACACCTTATAGTCGTAGGCTGGCTTAACAGGCAACTTATCACTTGTAAAAGTTGTTCCGTCTGACTCTGCGTAGATCTCACAAGGAAGACCTCTGGCTGTGTATACGGTGATGTGACCACCGTGCGCTTTCAGCTTTGCTTTGATGATTTCGGACGCGAGTGTGCTTGTATAGTCCACATCCATGCGGCTTACATCAATTTCCTTTGGCATTACCTTCTCCGTTCCACTGCCAAGATTTAAGGCGGCAAGCAATTCATCCAGTTTCTTTTTTGCAGTTGGATAAGATATTTGCATATCAGACTGTACCTCCTTCAGGTTTCCTCTGTCTTTCAAAAAAGTAATCAAGAACTCGAATTGCTCCTTGTCGAGCCGATCAAAAGGGCTAAGGTCGAACGTGTTTCTTAACTCCATGCCACAATCAGGGCATTGTAGCGTGCTAACTCGCAGTGTCCCATGACAGGCGGGACATTTTGAAATAAGCCGGTTCATGTAAATCACCTCTTCGCTTACATGATACAATTAGAAAACGATTTTGTCAATATAGTACTTGATTATTTTTGTTACTATATTGCTTTTTGGAAGGTGTCTCACCGCTTCTGCCACACAATGTCATACCCCAGCGCGTCTGCCAGTTCCACCGCCTCGCCGTAGCGGAGCGAGCCGCGCTTGAGCTTGCCTGAGAGATTGGGGACGCTGCGGCTCCAGCCGTATTCATCGGAGAGGTAGTCCACCACCTCGGTCATGGTCATGCCGGTGCGGACGATTGAAAACGGGAAAATTCAACCACAGGTTGTTGTCGGAACTGGTCTGCCATAAGGATTTCCAGCGGTTCATGCTGGACGCCGAAATTTACGTTGACCGGATTGCGGATATGCGGGTCAACGACATGAACGCTGTGCTGGAAGCCGTCCGGCAGATGGCATTGATAAAAAACGGCGGCGATGAAAATGACCTGCATCTGCGGACGCTGGAAGCCGCGCAAATCAGAGAGGACGAGTATTTTGGAAGCCTGATTGCGGATGATCTGAAAGGTATTCTCTGCGATATTCGGAACGACCATCGTCCGGATGCCATGACTGCGGACGAAACATCCCTCGCAGCAACCGTGCAGGAACAGCTACAAGAAGCTATGAACTTCGAGGGCAGTTCTGAGGAAAGGGAAATCCGAGCATATCTTGCGACAATCGGACTTGATTACGACGCGCTTACAAAGGAAGAATTTGTTTCGCTGATTGGGATTCTCAAGAAGTCAAAGTATATGAAAAATCCTATCAGTCAGCGAGGGAAAGCACGACCACAGTTACCTCACGGAAAAGGCAAAAAGAAACGCAAATAAAATGAAGAGGACATATCCGGCATCGTGGATATGTCCTCTTCATCTTATTCAGAATATGTAATTTAGGATTGTCACATCAAAGCTCTTTCGCAAATGGTGTAATTGTGGTGTAGTAAGCGCCATCTGTGCGAGAGAAACCGTTGATATAACAGGCTTTTTCGAGGCTTCTTAGGATACTGCCGTGGCAAACAAAAAGTATTTTTATCATCGGTCTGAAGCTCCTTGGTTTTGCTTGGTTTTCTTGATATCGCAAGGCCTTTGCGCACAGGTATTATATCATGCCCAAGGCTCGTTTGCTATATTTTCGGATAAAAAGCCTTATGATTGATATCCTTCTTTCAGAAGTCTCTTGAACAGCATGGGATAATTGCCTGCGCCGTGGGCGATATGATAGACATAGACCGTTTCAGCGATCAGCCGATACACACAGATATACTTTCCCGCGATCACATAGCGGTATCCGCCGTTTCGCAGCGCCTTGCCCTGCGGAATATGGCCGGACAGCGGGAACTGCTTCAGACGTGAAAGCGTATCCGGAATCAGATCGGTGATCTTCCTTGCCGAGCTTGACCCCACAAGGTTCATGTGGAGCGGTGCGATTTCTTCAAGCTCCCGCTGGGCAGGCTCCAGAATCACAAGATCAGCCACGCCGATAGATCGCCTCCAGCCGTTTTCTGGATTCCTCCGGCGTATAGGTGGGCGCACCGGAAAACAGGGCGGCCTCCGCTGCCTCCAGCTTTGCACGCAGCTTCAAGGTCTCCTCGCGCTGTTCAAAGGCTTCGATGCTCATAACGACAAGATCGCCCTCGCCGTTCT
>CAVFCI010000079.1:0-7191 GCA_963620985.1 Hallerella sp.
ATCGCAGTCCAGAGTATCATCTGGCCGCCGTTCATGATGAAGCTTCCGAAGAAGGAGGAGATGTCATCCACACCCCAGGTTTTCCAGCCGAAGATAGCGGTCAGATAGCCGAGTGCGTAACGGGTGACCATGCCGCCGAGGACGAAGTAGAAGCACAGGACGAGGAAGGGGCAGAGGACTGCCATATATCCGAGCCATGTGAACTTCTTGCTGAGCTTGCGGTAAGCCGCAACGGGACTCAGGCCGGTCTTACGGCCGATGGTAAATTCGCCGATCATAACGGCGAGGCCGACGAAGATTGCGAGAATGAGGTACACGAGCAGGAAAGCGAAGCCGCCGTTACTGCCCATCTTGTACGGGAAGCCCCAAATGTTGCCCAGACCGACGGCGGAGCCGATGGCGGCCATGAGGAAACCAAAGTTGGAGCCAAATGTTGCGCGATTGTTTTCCATAACTTTCTCTCCTTTATAAAAATGCTTTCGCTGGAGTCTATTGTATCTGTTAAAAAATTGATTACAAGTCCTTTATACCGAAATTAACTCAATCTTAACACCAATTAATAATCTCTTTACACGAATTTATGCGATTTGCACCATTGACGGCAATAATTTGTTCATAAGCATGGTAAAAATAGCTCGAAAATGCCTGTATAGCCCTGTAAGTCGTTAACAAACAGGTCAAAATCGCGTTAATTTTCTTAGCGGTGATTTGCTTACAGAAGGGGCTTCGGTTATAAACTCTGTTAATATGGATATTATTAAATCGTATATACCGGCGGCCTTGACGTTTGGAAAGCATAAAGACGCAGGACAATAAAAAAGAGACCGCATGTGCGGCCTGAGACAGTACAAAAAACCTCGCAGAGTTTGCGCCCGCAGGCGCAAATAAAATTAGAATTATTTTTTCCGGCGGCATGTACGTCGGGAAAAATACATTTCGGCTCGCCGCAGCCCTTTTCAAACGAGAGCCCAACGCAGCGGGTCTCGTTTGAGATAGGAAAAAAGGGGCAGCCGAAGCTGCCCCAAAATCTCATGTTATGTTGCGGTTTAGAAGAAGCTTGTGATCTGTCCGTAAAGGACGAGGATCATGCCAAGCGGGGTTACGACTTTGTAGCACAGGGTGAAGAAGCCGCGAGCCTTGAACGGGTGGCCGGAGGATTCGCACTCCTCGACAACGAAGTCAAGCTTCAATACATAGCCTATCAGGATACACATTACCAGTGCGCCGAGCGGCATCATAATGCCTTCAGAGAACACGTCGTAGAAGTCGAGCCAGTCGATGTTCCAGGTCTTGGCCGTCTTCAGATAGTAGGTCTCGGATGCGTCGAAGGCGGCATTTTCGGCAACGGCTGTGTAGATACCGTCGTCACCGAGAGTGTAGTAGGTAGTATTTTTGGCAAACTCTGTGATATCTCCGGCTTCGCCCCAGTTCATGCCGAGTATCTCGGCGGGAGTGCCGAGTGCGGCGCCGCCGTTGGTGCCTGCGCCCAGACCGTCGAGGCAGGTGGGCAGGCAGAATACGAAGATGATGCAGGCGGCGAGGATAGCGTACTTTTTGCGTCCGGGAGCCTTGCCCTGCTCGACGTTCTTGTCAACCTTGTAAGCGGTGATGACCTCAAGCAGCGAGATCGAAGAGGTTATTGCGGCGATAAATACGAGCGTGTAGAACAGGAAGCCCATGATATTGCCGACGTAACCCATGTTGTAGAATACTTCCTGCATGGACTTGAAGAGCAGTCCGGGGCCTGCACCGGCGTTGTCGCCGAGGAAGGCAAAGCAGGCGGGAACGACGACCATTGCCGCCATGATCGCGACGGTGGTATCGCTGATGACGACGATCAGTGCGTTCTTCTGAACGCTTTCCTTCTTCTGAAGGTAGGAGCCGTAGGTGATCATAGCGCCCATGCCGAGGGACAGTGAGAAGAACATCTGACCTGCGGCACTCTTGAGAACGAGCAGCCAGTCCTCCTTGAGCGGGGAGAGATCCCAGCCAAAGATGAACTTGTAGCCCTCGCCTGCGCCGGGCTGGCATGCGACATAGATGATGATGATGATGAGCATCACAAACAGGGCGGGCATACCGACCTTGCAGAACTTCTCGATGCCTTCGCCGATACCGCCTGCAACGATAGCGACGTTAAGCGCAATGAAGATCGCCGTCCAGAGTATCATGCCGCCGCCGTTCATAATGAACGTTCCGAAGAAGTCGGAGATGCTTGCGACGTTCCAGGTGTCCCAGCCGAAGATGGCCGTCAGGTAGCCGACAGCGTAGCGCATGACCATGCCGCCGAGGACGAAGTAGAAGCACAGGACGAGGAAGGGGCATATAACTGCCATGTATCCGAGCCATGTGTACTTCTTGCTGAGCTTGCGGTAAGCTGCGATCGGGCTCAGGCCGGTCTTACGGCCTATGCAGAACTCGCCGACCATGACGGCGAAGCCTACGAATACGCCCAGTGCAAGATAAACCAGCAGGAAGGCGAAGCCGCCGTATGCGCTTATCTTGTACGGGAAGCCCCAGATGTTGCCCAGACCGACTGCCGAGCCGACAGCAGCCATAAGGAAACCAAAATTGGAGCCAAAAGAGTCGCGATTGTTTTCCATAACTTTCTCTCCTTTATTTTAAATGCTTTCGCTGGGTCTATTGTATCTGTTAAAAAATTGATTACAATAGCTTTCGGGCGATATTAACTCGTTGCTAATGCGCATACATAGTCTCTTCACAGTAATTTATGCGATTTGCAATAAAAATGGTAATAGTTTGTTCATAAGCATAGTCAAAATTGCTCGAAATGCGGTCTTAAGAGCTGTAAGACGTTAACAAACAGGTAAAAAATATATTAATTTGCCTAACACTTTGATAAATGCCTGACGCTCTCCGGCTATGAGTTTGCTTAATATCTACATTATAAATATGTATAGCGCAAAAGAAAAATGCAGCCGCGAAAGCGGCTGCATGAGGGCTTGAATTTAATGTGTGTTGTAGTAGCTGACCGCGGCCTCGCTTGTGAGGATGAGCTCGCAGTCGCCGCTGTCGAGGGCGGCAAAGTATTCCGCTGCGCCGCCGTTTACGCGGGTTATCTGCCCGAGCTTGCGGCTGACGGAGGCGTTGGCATTTATCGTGTCGAGCGCTGTCTGCGTCGTGCCGATGTACAGAAGCTTATCGCGCACCGAGCCTGAGCCGCTGCCCAGACCGGCAAGGACGGTGTCCGTTGTCATGTAGGTTCTGAGTATCGTGTAGTCGGCGCAGGCGGTATCGAGCACAACGCCGCCCCATGCGCAGTCTATGTTGCCGGAGTTCAGCTCAACGTAAGCGTCCTCGGAGTGTATCGGCTGTATCTTCAAGACCCAGCCGAGCTTTTCACAGACCTTGCCTGCAAGGTCGATATCGAAGCCGACGTATTCGCCGTTCTTTTCAAAGCTCAGCGGAGCGGATTCGAGATCCACGCCGATTATGAAGCTGCGCTCGGAGATATAGCCGAGCTCATCGAGAGCGTTTTCCTGCGAGGGGAAATCTACCGTGCGGCTGCTGCCGAACCACTGTGTGCTCAGCTCGGCTATAACGCCCTCTGCGGAAAGCTCCTTGAGCGCCTTGTCAATGTAGTGATAGGTCGAGTCGCCGTTTCGAAAGCCGATGGAGTACTGCTGCTCGCCGAGCGTTTTCACGACCTTGTATTTTCCGTCGCTGCCGCAGGCGCACAGGCAAAGAAGCGTTGCCAGCACCAGCGACAGGCATATTATTCTCTTTCTCATCAGAGTCATACCGCCTTTCGGGAAAATGATACGCGAAAAATGTTAAAAAATCAAGGCAGTAAATTTTCCGCGAATGACAGCGCTGCCGCTCAGACTGAGCGAGCGTATCTGCGCACCGGCGCAGGAGGCCGCGGCACTGAGCGTGCCTCGCGGCTCGGAAAGACGCACACGGGCATATTCGCCGTCTATCTCGGCAAGGTACGCGGCGACGGCAGCAGTGCCGCTCGCGCATGAGCCCTCCCACACGGCGGTGCCGGTGGACTCGACGTATACCAGCGGCGTGAGCGCGTTTTTATCCCTGTCAAGGAACATGAGTCCCAGCGCCTCGGCCTTTATCTGCCTGCACCATGCGCCGATAAGCTTTTCCGCCCTTTCCCGCGTGAGCGCCCCGTTCGGCACGATCGCGTGGCATATGCCGGGAAAGCGCACCAGCGGCAGCGTATAGCAGTCAAAGCCGTCTAAAAAGCTGCACTCGGATATCGACTCCGGCAGCGGCATGGCGACCTCGCCCTCAAAGACCTCGGGAGCGGACACCGAGCCCGTGACCCTCACAGGCTCTGGTGCGCCCGATACCTCGATGAGCATATCGGCACTGTCCATATCGAGCTGCCGCGTGAGCACAGCCGCCGCAGAGAGCGTCGCGTTGCCGCAGAACTCCCCGCCCATCATTTGCAGACGCACCGCGCAGCAGGGGTCGGAGGGAGCTTCGAGAAAGCCCACCTGCTCGGCCTCGGCATCGAGCGCCATGAGCTCGGAGGATATGCGGCTCTGCTCGCTTCTCGGCACAGGGCTGTCAACTATTAGTGTTATATTGCCCGAGGGATCTATCTTTGTATAGCTTATGTTCATGACTGTCCGTAATTTTTAAGAAACTGCTTCGTGCGCTCCATCTTCGGTGCGCCGAATACCTCCTCGGGATCGCCCTGCTCGACGATAACGCCGCCGTCCATGAATATGACGCGGTCGGACACGGCGCGGGCAAAGGCCATCTCGTGCGTTACTATGACCATGGTCATGTGCTCCTCGGCAAGCTGCTTTATGACCTTGAGCACCTCGCCCGTGAGCTCGGGGTCGAGCGCACTCGTCGGCTCGTCGAAGAACAGTATCTGCGGATCCATCGCAAGCGCCCGCGCAATGGCGACGCGCTGCTGCTGGCCGCCCGAGAGCTGGCAGGGGTAAGCGTCGGCCTTTTCCGCGAGGTTCATTTTTTCGAGCAGCTCCTCAGCCTTGGCCTTGGCCTCCTCCTTGCTGCGGCCTAAGACGCTTATCTGCGGATCGGTGAGGTTTTTCAGCACACTGTAGTGGGGGAAGAGGTTGAAGTTCTGGAAAACGAGGCCGAAGATGCTGCGTATCTTTTTAAGCTCGGCCTTGTCGGAATACACCGCACGGCCATCCGCGCCTATCCTCGCCGCGTATTCGCCGGAATAGCTCAGCTCGCCGCTGTCCATCTCGGTCAAGAGCGTCGCGCAGCGCAGGAGCGTGGACTTGCCCGAGCCCGAGGGACCAATGATCGAAACGACCTCGCCCTCGGAAACGCTGAGGCTTATGTCCTTGAGGACGTGGAGCGTTTCGTTGTTGAAGCTTTTCTGAACGTGGTTTAATTCTAATATCTTCATTGCATAAGTTCCTTATTGATAGTAGTTCAGGGATTTTTCCGCCCTGCCCATGACAAAATCGACAATGGCGTTGAACAGGAAGTAGAACACGCCCGCGACGATGAAGGGCACAAAGCTCGTCTGCGAGTTTGCAAGGTTCTTGCCGATGGTGAACATCTCGACATAGGAGACGGTGAAGGCCAGCGAGGTGTCCTTTACGAGGGTGACGACCTCATTGGTGACGCTGGGCATGATGCGCTTTATCACCTGCGGCAGGATTATGCGGAAAAATGTCTGCACCTTGGAGTAGCCGAGTATCTCGGCGGCCTCGTATTGGCCGACGGGGATGGACTCGATGCCGCTGCGGTATATCTCGGCAAAATACGCCGCGTAGTTTATCGCAAAGGCTATAACGACCGGTATAAGCTTGTTTTTGGAGACGGAAAGATGCCACAGATAGTACGGGCCGTAGGTCACGGCGATGAGCTGGAGCATCAGCGGAGTGCCGCGCAGGACGGATATGACGGCGCGGGTGAAGTTTGAAACGACCTTGTTTTTGCTCATCCTGAGCAGGGCAACGCCCATGCCGAGCGGCAGCGAGAACAGCAGCGTCAGGAAAAATATCGCGCAGGTGCCGCCCATGCCCTCGAGCATCAGATTTATCATTGTTGTAAGCTTCATAATATCCTCATTATTAAATGTATATTAACGCATGCATTCCCGAAGATGCATCGCACCTTCGGGAGACGTGCTTTTTATACCTGTTTAATTACTTGTTGAGAAAGATCAGGTTGTTTACGATGTCGGGGTAGTTGTCGGCGATCTTCTGATAGGTTCCGTCGGCAACGAGCTCATCGATAGCGGCCTGGATCTGGTCGCACAGCTCCTGATCGCCGGAGCGGAAGGCTATGCCGTACTGCTCTGCGCCGAGGTTCTCGTTGATGATGGAGTAGCCCTCATTCTCGGCAATGTATGCAGCTGCAACGGGGTAATCGACGAACACCGCGTCAACGCTGCCGCCGCCGAGCTCAGTGAAGCAGCTCAGGAAGCTGTTGCAGGTGACTACGTCCTTGAAGGTGGCCTTCAGGTCGGCAAGGTCGCCGTCAAGAAGAGTCTGGCCGGAGGTGCCGAGCTGCACGGCAACGGTCTTGCCGGCAAGATCCTTGGAGCTTTCGTAGCCGCTGTCGCTCTTTACGAGAAGCACCTGAGTGTTGTCGTAGTAGGGCTCGGAGATGACGTAGCCAGCTTCCTTCATGCTGTCGAGGATCGTCATGCCTGCCCAGATGCAGTCGCATTCCTTGCTGTCGAGCTGAACGAGCTTCTGATCCCAGTTGAGTGCGAAGAACTCAACGTTCCAGCCGAGCTTCTCGCAGACTGCCTTGGCGGTCTCTACGTCAAAGCCGGTGTACTCGCCGTCGTCGCCCATGTAGGCGTAGGGGGGATACTCGGGGTCGATGCCGACGATGAGCGTCTTGGTCTCCTCGTTTGCCTTGCTGTCGTCATTGCTGTCATTGCTGCCGCAGGCGCACAGTGCGAACACCATCATCAGCGCCAGCATCATAGCGATAATTCGTTTCATTTTTCTTTCCTCCAAAAACATGTGTTTAGGTTATTAGTTTGTTATCACGCTGCTATAATAACACATTAGCGAAATAAAGCAAGACCTTTTTTCAAATTTAGCTGTGCAACTTTTGCACAGCACAGCCGCCTACTTATTATATAAAAACAGCGTGCCGTTTTCGGTACGCTGTCAGACTGTCAAAAAACCTATGCTGCTGAGGAAAAACATCCGCGCAGCGGGGGAGCTCGAGGGGGCAAGACCCGCCTCGAGTTAGATAAACCGC
>CAVFCI010000080.1:0-7135 GCA_963620985.1 Hallerella sp.
TCCGTCGGCTGTCGCCGACACCTTCCCCTCGTAGTAAGGGGAAGGCATGGTGCGCCGATTTCGGTACGGGCAAACATTGCACCGCACTTATGGGACGCGAAACGCTATGGTTTATGCCAATATTTCCGGTCGGGACACCGCGAAGCCTGCCTCGCACTCGCGGGTAGCGAAACGTTACGGTTTATTCCATTGTTTCGATACCGTGACACCGCAATCACCGTATAGGTGCAGATTGAATGCGCCTCTAAAAAAGCGCCAGTAAAAATCCGTGCGGCGACAGCCGCACACTTTGAGCTATCAGCTCTTAGCTTTCAGCTCTCAGCTTGCTGCGGTTTCCGCAGCACCCTCGATACCGTGACACCGCAATCAACGTATAGGTGCAGACTAAAAGCGCCAGTAAAAATAAGTACAGCAGAAAGGCGTAACTAAAAAAATGGCAAGTAAGAATAAGGATTACAAACCTGAGGACATTGCATTTCCCGAGCAGCACATAGTCAGGTCCGAGCTGGTCGGCGAGATGAAGACAAGCTATATAGAGTACGCGATGAGCGTCATCATAGGCCGTGCGCTGCCGGATGTGCGCGACGGTCTCAAGCCCGTGCACCGCAGGATACTCTACGCGATGTACGAGGACAACCTCACGCACGACAAGGCCTTCCGCAAGTGCGCGACGGCTGTCGGCGACGTGCTGGGCAGGTACCATCCGCACGGCGACGCATCGGTCTACGACGCGCTGGTGCGTCTGGCGCAGGACTTCTCGATGCGCTATCCGCTCATCGAGGGTCACGGCAACTTCGGCTCGGTTGACGGCGACCCCCCCGCGGCCTACCGTTACACCGAGGCGCGCATGGCGCGTATGTCCGACGAGATGCTGCGCGATATCGAAAAGGACACGGTCGATTGGGATCCGAACTTCGACGAGACGCGAAAGGAGCCGCGTGTGCTGCCGTCGAGATTCCCGAACCTGCTGGTAAACGGCTCGTCGGGCATAGCCGTCGGCATGGCGACGAATATCCCGCCGCACAATCTCACCGAGGTCATAAACGCCTGCATCTGCGTGCTGGACAATCCCGAGGCCACGATGAACGAGCTTTTGCAGCACATAACAGGCCCCGACTTCCCGACCAAGGGCATCATCATGGGGCGCAGCGGCATCCGTCAGGCCTACATGACAGGCCGCGGCAAGGTCATCATGCGCTCGCGCACGGAGTTTGAGGAGTTCGGCAAGGACAGGACGAGGATCATCGTAACCGAGCTTCCGTATCAGGTCAACAAGCGCCAGCTCATAGCGACCATCGCCGAGCAGGTGCGCGAGAAGCGCCTTGAGGGCATATCCGACCTGCGCGACGAGACCGACCGCAACGGCATGCGCATCGTCATCGAGCTCAAGCGCGACGCAAACCCGCAGGTCGTACTCAACCGCCTGCTCACCCAGACCCAGATGCAGACGAGCTTTTCGATAAATATGCTGGCGCTGGTCAACAACCAGACCCAGCCGAAGATACTCAACCTGCGCCACATCATCGACGAGTACCTCACCTTCCAGGAGGAGCTCATCGTGCGCAGGACGAGGTACGACCTCAGAAAGGCCGAGGAGCGCGCCCACCTGCTGGAGGGTCTGCTCATCGCGCAGGACAATATCGACGAGGTCATACGCATCATCCGCAGCAGCTACGACAACGCAAAGCAGAACCTCATGGAGCGCTTCGGCCTGTCGGACGTGCAGGCGCAGGCGATACTGGATATGCGCCTGAAATCGCTTCAGGGTCTCGACCGCGAGAAGCTGGAGAACGAGTACCGCGAGCTCGAGGCGCGCATAGCCTATTACAAGGAGCTGCTGGCAGATCCCGAGAAGATCAAGGGAGTGCTCAAGACCGAGCTTCTTGAGATCCGCGACAAATACGGCGACGAGCGCAAGACCGAGATACAGGACGTTGAGGACGAGATCGACATCGAGGATCTCATCGAGGAGGAGGACTGCGTCTACACCCTCACCCACAATGGCTATATAAAGCGCCTGCCCACAGCCGAGTACCGCGCTCAGGGCCGCGGCGGCAAGGGCGTCAAGGCCATGGCAACTCGCGAGGAGGACTATGTCGAAACGGTGTTCACCGCCTCCACGCACGACAGCATACTGTTCTTCACGAACCTCGGCAAGGTCTATGTCCGCAAGGGCTACCGCATCCCCGAGGCCGGCAGAGCCGCCCGAGGCCAGAATATCGTCAATATAATCCCAACAGACCCCGGCGAAAAGGTCAGCGCAATGATAGCCGGACGCGGCATAACAGAGGATAACTACCTCGTGTTCGTCACGCGCAGCGGAACCGTCAAGCGCACCGCGCAGTCGGCGTTTAAAAATATCCGCTCGATCGGCATCCGCGCCCTGTCGCTGGACGAGGGCGACGAGCTCATCAGCGTTTTGCAGACCTCCGGCGAGGATAAGATACTGCTTGCAACGCACGACGGCATGGCCATCTGCTTTAACGAGACCGACGCGCGCGCAATGGGACGCGACGCGGTCGGCGTGCGCGGCATACGTCTGCGCGAGGGCGACTTTGTCGTCGGCGCGGGCATAGCAGCCGAGGGCTCGGCGATACTGTCGATAACCGAAAACGGCTACGGCAAGCGCACCGATGTCGGCGAGTACAGCGTCCAGAACCGCGGCGGCATGGGTCTTAAAAACTACAACGTCACCGATAAGACAGGCCCCATCGCGGATGTGGTCATCGTCCATGGCGGCGAGGATCTGCTGGTCATATCCGATGACGGAACGATCATCCGTATGGATGTCGGCAGCATAAGCCTCCTGTCGCGCAGCACTCAGGGCGTGCGCGTCATGCGCCTGACAGGCGACGCGAAGGTCATATCCATCGCCCCTACCGATAAGGAGGAGACCGAGGCGGAAGCGGAGACGGAATCCGCCGCCGAGACTCCCGATGCTCCGTCCGAGGAGTAGTTGCTGATAGCTGATAGCTGAAAGATTAGTGGAGAGCTGATAGCTGAAAGCTGATAGCCGAAGGTGTGCGGCTGTCGCCGCACAGATTTGAATCCGTGCGCTTTGCGCACCTCAATAATGCTGCGGCTTGCGCCGCGATTTCATAGCACCTCATCCGTCAGCCTTGCGGCTGACACCTTCCCCTCAGGTAAGCGATGATTAAATGCGGCAGATGGCAGGGCGAGAGAATTTGGGTTCTGATGACGGCACTTTTTCGCAGGAATACTTTGTGTATTTCAAGAAAACGTGACTAAATCAGGGCACAAATTATCCGTTCAGACGCTGACAGTCATTTGGTCAGCGCTTACCATGCTGTAAGGGGAAGGCAGGGTGCGGCGCAGCCTTTGAGATGCTGCAACAACACAGCTCTGCACTTACGGGACGCGAAACGCTGTAGTTTGTGCCAATATTTCCGGTCGGGACACCGCGAAGCCTGCCTCGCACTCGCGGGTAGCGAAACGTTACGGTTTATTCCATTGTTTCGATACCGTGACACCGCAATCACCGTATAGGTGCAGATTGAATGCGCCTCTAAAAAAGCGCCAGTAAAAAAGCCGCAATAGCTGTATAGGTACAGCGGAAAGGTGAAGTGAAAAAATGAACGACAACAGGAAAGATCAGAAGCCGGAGGGCGGGATCGCGAAGCTTGTTATCTTCGGCATTGCTGCGCTCATTTTGTTCGCCGATGCCATCGGCATCGACGGCGGCAGCGCATTCTTCATCATTCTGATGCTCGGCTTGATAGCGCTGGCGGCGTTTGCGGTGAAAAAGCAGCAGGACGAGGCAAAGAAGAACGCTGCGCCGGACGATAACGCCGCGCCGGAGCGGGCAGAGCCCGTAAAGCGCGAGTTCAAGCCGCAGCACTTTGATATGTCGAAATTTGTCGGAAAGCGCGCCGAGGACGAGAGCCTGAGCAAGCGCCTGACCGAGAAAATGCGCGACGATCTCAGCCGCTGCGACGACGATCACGAGCACGTCGAGCCCAATTACCGCGGCACGGACGCGGAAAAGCGGGCGTCCCAGCTCAAGGAGATGCTGCGCAACGGCATCATCGAGAAGGACGAGTACAACATACTCATGCGAAAGTTTGGACTTAAATGATGAAAACAGTTACGATATACACTGACGGGGCGTGCTCCGGCAACCCGGGACCGGGCGGCTGGGGCGCGATCTTATGCTATAACGGCGTAAAAAAGGAGCTCTCGGGCGGCGAGAAGCAGACGACGAACAACCGCATGGAGCTCACGGGTGTGATCTCGGCGCTGCGCGCGCTCCGTGAGCCCTGCATCGTGGAGCTGTACTCGGACTCGAAGTACGTCATCGACGCGCTCAGCAAGGGCTGGGCGGTCTCGTGGCGGCGCAACGGCTGGAAAAAGGCCGATAAAAAGCCGGCGCTCAACCCCGACCTCTGGGCGGAGCTGCTGGAGCTGTGCGAGAAGCACGAGGTCCGCTGCCACTGGGTCAAGGGTCACGCCGAGAACGAGTTCAATAACCGCTGCGATGAGCTCGCCGTCGCCCAACGAAATCTTTTTTGATGGCGCGATGACGCGCCAGCGGATAGCTGAAAGATTAGTGGAGAGCTGATAGCTGAAAGCTGATAGCCGAATGTATTCGCTCTCCGAGCGAATGATATTTGATTTGTGCGGCGTTGCCGCAACTCAATAATGCTGCGGCTAACGCCGCGATTTGATGAACACCTCATCCGTCGGCTGTCGCCGACACCTTCCCCTCGTAGTAAGGGGAAGGCATGGTGCGCAGCAGCTTTTGAGATGCTGCAACAACATTTGTGCTGCACTTGCGGGAGGCGAAACGTTATGGTTTATTCCGATGCTTCGATACCGTGCCACCGCAATTACCGTATAGGTGCAGCCTAAATGCGCCTCTAAAAAAACGCACACTTTGAGCTATCAGCTTTCAGCTCTCAGCTCTCTGCTTGCCGCGGTTTCCGCAGCACCCCCGATAACGTGCCACCTGCAATAAACGTATCCGTAGGTGCGTCAAAGCGCTATCAAAAAAAGGAGAAACGTATGTTCGCTAATAAAAGTCCGTTTCAGATATTCATGGCGTATGTCATGGGAGAAAGGAAGCTGTTTATCATCGACACGGTGTGTGCGGTGCTGGTCGCGGCGATCGACCTTGCGTTCCCGTATGTGTCGAAGAGCAGCATGCAGACCTACCTGCCGCAGAGCATGTACAGGACCTTTTTCACCGTCATGGCGATACTGGCGCTGGCGTATGTGCTCAAGGCGGCGCTATACTACGTTATCACGGTGCTCGGCCACCGCATGGGTGTGAACATCGAGTCGCGCATGCGCGAGGATCTGTACACCCATATGCAGGAGCTGTCCTTCGGCTTTTATGACCGCAACCGCACCGGCACGCTCATGAGCAGGCTCACCGGCGATCTGTTCGAGATAACCGAGCTTGCCCACCACGGCCCTGAGAATATCATCATCTGCGCCCTGACGATAGTCGGCGCGATGGCGATCATGTTCACGATAAACTGGCAGCTGACGCTCGTGCTGGCGGTGCTGCTGCCGCTGTGCCTGTGGTTCACGCTCAAATGCCGCGTGAGGATGAAGGCCGCGAACATGGAGGTCAAGCGCAAGATGGGCGTTATCTACTCGGCGCTCGAAAACGGCGTTTCGGGCGTGCGCACGGCCAAGGCCTTCGCCAACGAGGAGCTCGAAAAGGAGAAATTCGACGCGGCAAACGACCTCTACCGCGGCGCGAAAAAGGAATATTACAGAACCATGGGCGCGTTCATGAGCGGCATGGAGTTCACGACCGGCATCATGCCCGTTGTTGTGATAGCGGTCGGCGGCCTGATGATAATGCAGGGCAGCTTCAGCTATATCGACCTCATCACCTTCACGCTGTACGTCTCGACCTTCATAAGCCCCGTGCGCAAGCTCGCGCAGTTTGCCGAGATATACATGCAGGGCACGGCGGGCTTCGAGCGCTTTCTTGAGATCATGCGCACCGAGCCCGAGATAAAGGACGCGCCGGACGCTGCGGATATCGGTCAGGTGCACGGCGATATCGCGCTCAATGACGTGAGCTTCACCTACGACAGCGTCGAGGTGCTGCACCATGTGTCGCTGCGCGCCGAGGCGGGCAAGACCCTCGCGCTCATCGGTCCCTCCGGCGGCGGCAAGACCACCGTCAGCCAGCTCATCATGCGCTTTTACGACGTGACCTCCGGCAGCGTCACCGTTGACGGTGCCGACGTGCGCAGCGTCACGCAGGCCTCGCTGCGGCGCAATATCGGCATCATCCAGCAGGACGTTTATATGTTCGCCGGAACCGTGCGCGAGAATATCCGCTACGGCAGGCCGGACGCGACGGACGAGGAGGTCGTTCAGGCCGCGCGCCTTGCCGAGCTGCACGACGAGATCATGCAGATGCCCGACGGCTACGACAGCTATATCGGCGAGCGCGGCGTGATGCTCTCGGGCGGGCAGAAGCAGCGCATATCCATTGCGCGGGTGTTTCTGAAAAACCCGCCGGTGCTCATCCTCGACGAGGCCACCAGTGCGCTCGATACCGTCACCGAGCGCAGGATACAGGCCTCGCTCGACCGGCTCTGCGTGGGGCGCACCAGCATCGTCATCGCCCACCGCCTGTCCACCATCCGCAATGCCGACCTCATCGCCGTCATCGAGCATGGCCGCGTCGCCGAGCAGGGCACTCACGACGAGCTCCTCGCCCTCGGCGGCATCTATGCCCGTCTGGAGGCGCACTGACGCAACTTTTTTACTGGCGCTTTGACGCAGCTACGGATACGCATATTGCGGTGGCACGGTATCGAAACGCTGGAATAAACCGTAACGTTTCGCTTCCCGCAAGTGCGAGGCAAACTTCGCGGTGTCCCTGCCGGAGACTTCCGACAAAACCGAAAAGCTGCCGCCTCCCGCGAGTGCGGAGTAGTGTTGTGGCTGCCCGACCGGAAAGGCTGGAGGAAACAAGTACGTTTCGCTCTTTTTTACAGGCGCATTCAGTCTGCACCTATACGGTAATTGCGGTGTCCCGACCGGAAATATTGGCATAAACCGTAACGTTTCGCGTTCCGCAGGTGCGGAGTAGTGTTGTTGCAGCATCTCAAATGCTGCTGCGCACCATGCCTTCCCCTTACTACGA
>CAVFCI010000081.1:0-6920 GCA_963620985.1 Hallerella sp.
GCAGCCTCATTGCCGTCCATCGTCTTGTATCTTCTTGTCATATCTTTTCCTCCCGGACTAATGGATTTCTAATAATTGTACATTATATTATATGCTTTGAGTTTATCACTAAAAAAATGCGCTGTAAACATCAAATTATTGCTTGTACTTTTCAAAGCCGTGTATTATACTATTGTAGCAATTTTATAATTGCGCGTATTTTTGACGAAAGGAGCCTTTCAATATGGTGAACATAAGCAATGAGCTTGGAAATATAAGCATCACCAGTGAGGTCTTTACGAATATTGCCGGCGCGGCGGCCACAAGCTGCTTCGGCGTAAAGGGCATGGCCGGACGCAATAAGGAAGGCGGTCCGCTCCAGCTTCTCAGACGCGAGTCGATGTCAAAGGGCGTTATGACGCATCTTAATGACGACGGCACGCTCTCGCTTGAGCTGCATATAGGTGTTGACAACGGCGTCAATATAAGCGCCGTGTGCCGCAGCATTATAAAAGAAGTGCGCTACAAGGTCGCAAAGGCCACGGGTGTTCCCGTTAAGAGTGTCGATGTTTATGTCGATACGGTCATAGTCGGTTAATTACAGAGAAAATCCCTCCCGGAGGTGCTTTTAGTTTGAGAGAATATTTAGACGCAGCGGTGTTCAAGGACATGCTTTTGTGCGCTGACGCCGCGCTTGCCGAAAACACCCAGCAGATAAACGAGCTCAACGTTTTCCCCGTGCCTGACGGCGATACGGGCACAAACATGGGGCTTACGATGAACGAGGCTGCCACGCAGCTTAGAAAGAAGGAATTTTACGCGGTCGATGCCGTAGCCGACTGCGTGGCCGGCGCTCTGCTGCGCGGCGCGCGCGGAAACTCCGGCGTTATCCTGTCGCTCCTGTTCCGCGGCATATCGCGCAGGCTCAAGGGCATGGAGACCGTCGGCGCAAAGGAATTTGCCGCCGCCATGGAGGACGGCGTTGACGCAGCATATAAGGCGGTCATGAAGCCCGCCGAGGGCACGATACTTACAGTTGCGCGTATGGCCTCGGCTGCCGCCGTAGAGTATACCAAGAAGGGCACGGATATCGAGGAGATGCTCGATACTGCGCTCAAGATAGGCGAGGAAGCGCTCGAAAACACCGTGAACCAGAATCCCGTTCTGCAAAAGGCCGGCGTTGTCGATGCCGGCGGCAAGGGCTATATCATCATCTTCGGCGCGATGCTCGCGTGTCTGCGCGGCGAGGTGAGCGCACCGGCGGCTGCCGTACAGGTAGGAGCTGCCGCAAACGAGAGCAGTGCCTTTGACGTGTTCGGAACAGACGAGATAACCTACGCCTTCGACACTGTTTATATAGTACGCAAGCACGAGCCCAACGTTGACCTCACGCCGCTGCGCGCCTATCTTTCCAGCATAGGCGACAGTCTTGTTATCGGCGAGGACGACGAGGCCTTCAAGGTACACGTCCATACGAACATCCCAGGCGAAGCGCTCACGAAGAGCCAGCAGTACGGTACGCTGGAGCTTGCCAAAATAGAGAATATGCGCACACAGTATGACGACATAATGGCAGGCCGCAAGGCGCAGTCCACCGACGATCTTGAGAAGATCGAGCAGGAGCTTGAAAGCGGAGAGGAGCAGCATGCGGCTCCCACCAAGCGCTACGGCATAGTTGCCGTCTGCGCGGGCGAGGGCATAGCAAGCCTCTTCAAGGAGCTCGGAGCCGACACCATCGTCACCGGCGGCCAGACCATGAACCCCTCCACGGCGGATATAATAAAGGAGATAAACCGCACACCGGCGGAAGTCGTGTTCGTTCTGCCCAATAACAAGAACATCATCATGGCAGCAGAGCAGAGCATCCCCCTGTGCGAGGATAAGACCGTCGTCGTTATACCGACAAAGACCATTCCCCAGGGAATAACCGCAATGCTCAACTTCGACCCCGAAAGCGAGGTGTCGGACATAGTTGAGACGATAAGCGACACCCTCGGAGACGTTCACACGGCTCAGGTGACCTATGCCGCGCGCGACTCGGACTTTGACGGCTACGCGATCCATGCGGGCGAGTATCTGGCGCTTCTGGACGGAAAGCTCATCGGCAGCTTCACCGAGATGCCCTCGGTGCTCGGCAAAATGTCCGAGGCCTTCAATGAGCTTGAGCCCGAGATCATCACCGTTTACTACGGCGAGGATGTCAGCGGGGACGACGCGGAGGCGACAGCCGGAGTGCTGGAGGAGGCATTCCCTGACGCGGAGGTCACGGTCGTAAACGGCGGCCAGCCCGTTTACTATTATATGATATCGGTCGAATAAACGGAATGACAAATAACCACCTGATGCATCGGGTGGTTATTTTACGATACGGAGAAGCATTATGGCAGATTTTACTCATTTTAATGAAAACGGAAGAGCAAGGATGGTGGACGTTTCCAAAAAGGCAGACACCGTGCGCACGGCGGTCGCAGCGGGGCGGGTGCTCGTCAATGCTGAGACCTTTGAGCTGATAAGAACAGGCGGCATGAAAAAGGGCGACGTTTTGGCCGTCGCGCAGATAGGCGGCATAATGGGCGCAAAGCGCACCTCGGAGATCATACCCATGTGTCATCCTGTCATGATATCGGGCGTGGATATCGACATTTCGCTGTGCGAGGAAAGGCACAGCGTCGAGATCGTCGCAACGACGAAGTGCACAGGCGCTACGGGTGTGGAGATGGAGGCGCTAACGGCGGTGTCCGTTGCGGCGCTCACGGTGTACGATATGTGCAAGGCCGTGCAGCGCGATATCGAGATAACGGATATCCGCCTTCTCAAAAAGACCGGCGGCAAAAGCGGGGTGTTCGAGAGAAAATGAAAAGGATACTCATGATAGGCACGGGCGGCACGATAGCCTCGCAGATAAGCGGCAGCGCACTGTCTCCGCAGCTCAGGCCGGAGGAGCTGCTTGCGCTCGTTCCGGCAATATCAAGGCTGTGCAGGGTCGAGTGCATAGCGCTTTTCAATGTTGACAGCACGAGCATGACACCCGCGCACTGGGTAAAGATAACGCAGTGCGTAAAGGAAAATTACGATAAGTACGACGGCTTTGTCATAAGCCACGGAACGGACACGATGGCATACACGGCGGCTGCCCTGAGCTATATGATACGCGGCTCGAAAAAGCCCGTAATACTCACGGGTGCTCAGAAGCCAATAGGCTTTGACTCGACAGACTCGAAGGTGAACCTGCTCGATGCCTTCACCTGCGCCTGCTCTGACGATATGTGCGGCGTGAGCATCGTCTTTAATGGCCGCGTCATACTCGGCACCCGCGCACGCAAAACGCGCTCAAAGTCCTATGCGGCCTTCTCCAGCATAAACTACCCCTTTATAGCGACGCTTCAGGATGGGATGCTCATGCAGTATATAAAGCCGGAGAGCCTTGAGAGGCCGGAGTTTTTCACCGAGCTCGATACGAATGTCGGCCTTATAAAAATGGTTCCCGGCATGGATTTTGAGCTTTTGCAGTTTATGACAGAGCGCAAGGACGCGGTGATAATCGAGGCCTTCGGCGTCGGCGGACTGCCGTCATACGGCGACGATAAGTTTCTGGATATCGTCATAAACGCCATAAGCAGGGGAAAGGTCATCATCATGACCACACAGGTGCAGAACGAGGGCTCTGATCTTGCGGTGTACAACGTAGGGCACAGGCTGAAGGGCTGGCGCAACGTGCTGGAGGCATACGACATGACGACGGAGTCCGTGCTGGCAAAGATCATGTGCATCCTTGGCAGGACGCACGATTCCGACGAGATACGCAGCTTGTTTTACGAGCCCGTCGCTCACGACATATTATATCACTGCGGTGACTGAAATGAATAATGTTGTAATAATCGGAGGCGGCGCGTCCGGCATGGCTGCGGCAATAACTGCCTCCGAGGATAAAGATAATAATGTCATATTGCTTGAGCGTCAGCAGCGCGTCGGCAAAAAGCTCCTGAGCACAGGCAACGGCAGGTGCAACCTTACGAACACGCTTGCGTCGCCAGGGTACTATCACGGCTCGCAGCAGGGCTTTCCAGACGCGGTGCTCTCGCGCTTTACGCCCGAGGACACCATGCACTTTTTCGACTCGCTCGGCCTTGCAATGAGCATCGAGTACGGCGGCAGGGTCTATCCGCAGTCAAACTCGGCAAACAGCGTAGTGGACGTGCTGCGCTTTGCGCTCATGCGCGATAATATAAGCGTCAGGATCTCCTGTCCTGCGCGGAGGATAGAAAAGCGCGGCGAGGGCTTTGCTGTTATCACCGATGGCGGGAGCATAGACGCGGACTTCGTCATAGTCTCCTGCGGCGGAGCGGCAGGAGCGAAGGTCGGCGGAGTTCATGACGGCTACGAGCTTTTAAAGCCGCTCGGCCATAGGTGTACGCAGCTTTTGCCCTCGCTCGTGCAGCTCGTGACAGACCCGACATATCCGAGGGCGCTCAAGGGCGTGCGCGTCATGGCAAAGCTGCGCCTTGAAAGGGACGGAAAAACCATAGCGAACAGCGCAGGTGAGCTGCAATTTACCGAGACGGGGCTCTCCGGGCCCGCGGCCTTCGATATATCCCGCGCAGCGGCGGAGATAGGCAGGGGAGAGGTACACATCGACCTCTCCGGCGGCGCGGATATTGAAGCAAAGCTCCGTGCGCGGATAAAAGCAAACCCCGCGCTCTGCGCCGACGATGCGCTCACGGGAGTCGTGCACAACCGCCTCGGCAAAATGGCGGTCAAATACGCAGGAGTGTCCGGCACAAAGCCCCTCGGCGAGCTCGGCGGCAACGACATTGCAGCCATAGCAAAGGCGTGCAGGGACTTCACGATCGCTCTGCGCGGCGTTGAGGACTTTGACCACGCGCAGGTGACGGCGGGCGGCATAAAAACCACGGGCGTAAACCCCGAAACGCTTGAAAGCTGGTTCGTGCCGCATCTGTTCATAACGGGCGAGCTGCTGGACGTTGACGCGGACTGCGGCGGCTTCAATCTCCAGTGGGCATGGGCAAGCGGTGTGACGGCGGGGAGGCTCGGAAAATGATACTTGTTAGAAATCTGCGGCTCGATATAGGCCAAAGCGAGGATAAGCTCAGGGCAAAGGCCGCGCGCGAGATGCACGTTCCGCCGCATGCGGTAAAGAGCCTCAAAATAACAAAGCGCTCGCTCGACGCGAGACGGAAAAACGACATACACTGGCTGTATTCCGTAGCGGTCGAGGCAGATAACGAAAATAAGATATTGGCTAAAAGCAGGAGCAAAAGCCTTGCCCTGTACGAGGAGACGGAGTACACTGTGCCCAAGCTCAGCTCGGATACGCGCCCCGTTGTCGCGGGTTTCGGGCCGGGCGGAATGTTCTCCGCGCTGGTGCTGAGCATGGCGGGACTGAGACCCATCGTGCTCGAGCGCGGCGCGAACGCACAAACTCGAAAGGAAAGAGTCGATGCGTTCAGGGCGGGCGGCGAGCTCGACCCCGAGTGCAACGTCCAGTTCGGCGAGGGCGGAGCGGGAACGTTTTCCGACGGTAAGCTCGGCACTGGCATACGCGATAAGCGCATACGCTGGATACTCGGCGTTTTTCACAAGCACGGCGCACCCGAGAGCATACTCTATGACGCAAAGCCGCATATCGGAACCGACATACTTATAAACGTGGTGCAGGGCATACGCAAAAGCATCATAGATAACGGCGGCGAGGTGCGCTTTAACTCAAAGCTGACGGGGCTCGTTATTGAAAATAACACCCTTCGCGCCGTGAAGGTCACGGATAAGACCGGCGAATACGAGCTGCCCTGCTCGCAGCTCATCCTTGCCATAGGCCATTCCGCGCGCGATACCTTCGAGATGCTCGAACGCTCCGGCGTTCCGATGGAGGCAAAGCCCTTTTCGATGGGAGCTCGCATCGAGCATAAGCAGAGCAGCATCGACCGTGCGCAGTACGGCGATACCTACGCCGAGCTTCCGGCAGCAGACTATTCGCTCAATGTCCACCTGCCCGACGGCACGAGCGCATACACCTTCTGTATGTGCCCGGGCGGCGAGGTCATCGCCGCAGCCTCCGAGACCGGCGGCGTGTGCACAAACGGCATGAGTAATTCCCGCCGCAACGCGGAAAATGCCAACAGCGCCCTGCTCGTGACTCTGACTCCCGAGGACTTCCCCTATGACGGGCCTCTCGGCGGCATGTACTGGCAGCGCGATATTGAGCGGGCGGCATTCGCACTCTCCGGCAGCTACCGCGCACCGGCGCAGACCGTCGGCGATTTTCTCGCGCACAAAGGCTCCGCCGACGCGGGCACAGTTACGCCGAGCTACAGGCCGGACGTTCACTGGTGCGACCTGCACGATGTATTGCCCGAGCGGATAACGCGCGTTCTTGAAAACGCGCTGCCGGAGCTCGGAAAGAAGCTGTCCGGCTTTGACGCACCCGATGCCGTGCTCACAGCGCCCGAGACGCGCTCGTCCTCGCCCGTGCGTATACTGCGCGACGACAGCCGCCGCTCGCTCATTCGCGGGCTCTACCCCTGCGGCGAGGGCGCAGGCTACGCCGGCGGCATCACCTCTGCCGCCGTTGACGGCATGAAATGCGCCGAAGGACTTTTACAGGCGCTTTGACGCACCTACCTATACGGATATTGAGGTGTCCCGACCGGAGACAACGGAGGAAACAAATATGTTTCGCGTCCCGCAGGTACGGAGTAGTGTTGTGCTTGCCCGACCGGAAACAATGGAATAAACCATAACGTTTCGCCTCCCGCGAGTGCAGTGTAAGCTTTCCCAGCACCGAAATCGGCGCACCAAGCCTTCCCCTTACTTCGAGGGAAAGTTGTCAGCCGATAGGCTGACGCAGACTGTCAAAGAACCTATGCTGCTGAGGAAAAACATCCGCGCAGCGGGGGAGCTCGAGGGGGCAAGACCCGCCTCGA
>CAVFCI010000082.1:0-6611 GCA_963620985.1 Hallerella sp.
AGAGTGTGGCGGCAAACGCTTTTTCGCGGCAGTAGGACAGGCGGATTTTGTGACGGGGGTTACGGCACAACGCAGGATTTTTGAGAAGCAAAATCCGACTGGCTGGAAAAGGAAGTGAAGGTATATAAAAGCTCCCGTCCCGCCGCAGCGACACGCACTAAAACCACCACGGCAGTTCCAGCCAGAGGTTGTCCATCGCCTCGCCTTCCAACTTTTTTGCCCGGCTTTCGCTCAGGTTAAAATGAATCGCTGTGCCGATCAGGGTATGCCCAATATCATCCATAAAGCCATAGCGGTACAGAAGATATGTCTGCTCCCGTTCGGAGATTTGCCCAAAGCCTTCATACAGCTCCCGCAAGGTTTCTCTTTCCTCATAAACCTGTTCCGGAGATTTGGCGGTGATGTCTGCAGTAGCTTCGATCCGCAGCAGCCGTTCCTCACCGGGAAGGATTTCATCCAGCCGGACTTTTTGAAGCCCCAGTCCATTTTTGGGAT
Organism: Hallerella sp.; assembly: GCA_963620985.1. GTDB lineage: Bacteria > Bacillota > Clostridia > Oscillospirales > Oscillospiraceae > F23-B02. The sequence continues at coordinate 496 of CAVFCI010000082.1, forward strand.
CGACCATTCGCTGCTCATATCGGGAGAAGGAATCCCGAACTAGATCGGTCATAGCGTTTCGGATGAATGGAGCGGCATAGGTCAGGAATTTGACGCCGATACTTTTATCGTAGCCAGGAATTGCTTTCAACAAGCCGATGCTGCCCTCTTGTTCCATGTCACAGATTTCTATGCTGAAATCACTTTCCACCAGATTGGATTTCAGAAAAATCTCATTGGCTGTTTTTCGGATGAAGCCCGAATTGTATTCCAGAAGAAGATTGGCGGCATGGGTATCTCCCGCTTGAGCCAGAGCGCATAGCTGCTCATTGCTCGGTTTGCTCATCGTTCTTCTCCCGTGATGCGGCGTTATCTAAGGTGGACTGGAAAAGGCCCGTCAACGCCTGCCCGAACGTTTTCAGAGCATCCGGATCAATACAGTCCATGCCAGCTACGCTGCCTATAATCAGATCAGATACTTGCTCCGGCGTAACGGTCAGGCTTTCCATGTCCTGCCCCTTCGCAACCTCCGAAAACATTTTTTCAGCTTCTTCGGCTGTCATCGCCCGAACAGCGTCAAAGTCATTGCTGATCTCCTTTTTCACTTCTTTGACTGCCAGCATGAACTGGTTTTCGATGGTGGCAAGATCAGCTTGATAAACGGGCGTTTTCAGACGATTGATTTCATTTGCAGCTTGGGCAGCGGCTTTTGTTTTTACCGATTTTCGCGTCAAACTGCTGAGTGTAGTATATAGCTGGTTCTGCGCGGCGTATCCGGCCGCAACCGTGCCATTAAAGTATTGCTCCAATATGTAGGTCAGTTCAAGAAAACGAGGGCTTTCCAACAAGTAATTAACGACTTGCGCGTTCGCCTTTCCGGTATAGAGGTTCCTTGCCGCCTGCGCCGACAAGCCCAGTTCGTCGATCTCATAATTCTTTCTGTCCGGCACAGTGGTTACGCCCAGAAGAAAGTCGGTAGATACATTAAAAGCTTTGGCGATACGGGTGATGTTTTTGTTGCTGAGCTTATTCGTTTTTCCGCTCAGAAAACGGCTGAGAAGGCTGTCATTGCAGCCGATCTTACGGGCAAGTTCCGTCTGAGAAACATTATTGCGCTTCATCAAATCATAAAGCCGCTGCCGGACATTGCCGGGCAGAAATACAGTATCCATCCGTTATATGCCTCCTTCCGTCGCTCTCTCCTTGATATATTTCCCACTCTTGATTCTGGCATCGGCGGGCTTTTCTGCATCCTCCGGGATGATCCAGCGGCTTCCTGCCCGCTGTGCGCCGGTGATACGCCCCTGATTGCAGAGAATGCTTACGCGCCGGTGGGAGATACCCCATTTCTCCGCTGTTTCAAAAGTCGATAAAAACTTCATACTGAGCCTGTCCTTTCTGCCAACATCTGATTTTATTATATTCAATAAGTGGAATAATATCAAGACTCATACTGTGAACAAAAGCCGCTCTGCGCTTTTTTGCATTTTTGCAAAAATTCAGGGCGGCATTTTTCTTTTTTGCGCGAATGCCGGATTTTCCGGCTGATGTTAATTTTCTCCGTATATTCAGGTGACAAGGAGAAATTGTCAGAAAATTTTGAAAGGAGAAATGCCTATGAACCAATTTGAAGCCGTGAAGGCCGCCGTCACCCCGCGAATGGCAGCGGAGCGGTACGGGCTGCCGGTCAGGCAGGGAAACATGATCTGCTGTCCCTTCCATGACGACCGGACGCCCAGCATGAAGCTGAACGAGGATTACTTTTACTGCTTTGGCTGCGGAACCCACGGCGATGTCATTGCGCTGGTTGCCCAGCTCTTTGACCTCCCACCGGCAGAGGCCGCCAAGAAGCTGGCGGCAGACTTCGGCATCACCGAGCAAAAGCCGTCCGTCCTGGCGAAGCTGAAGCGCGGCAAATCGCAGGCGGAGCTGGAAAGCCGCAGCTTCCGCGTGCTGGGTGACTACCTGCAAATTTTGCAGGACTGGAAGACGAATTGCGCGCCGCAATCGCCGGAGGATGCCATCGACCCGCGCTATGCGGAAGCCTGTCACATGCTGGAGCGCATCGAGAACATGCTGGACATTCTGACCTATGGCACACCGAAAGAGCGGGCCGAGGTGGTGGCCGATTTGCAGAAAGACAACCGGCTGGCGCTGATGGAGGCGCGGAACCAAAAGATCAGGGAGGACGCGCATGGAACGAAATGAATCACCGCGCTGGCTTCAGGACAAGCACTTCAACGAGGTGCTGTTCTGCGAGGACTTTCTGGCGGCGCACCCGATGGTGTGCGTCGGCGGCAGCTTTTTCACGGTGGAGGGCCGCGTTGCCGACGAGGAGAGCATCCGGAAGCAGATTTATGAGATGCTTCGCCCGCATTTCACCAGCGGCACCGCCCGCCGCGCCACAAGCCTGCTGGAAACGCTCAAGCTGGAAGCCTACGCGCCGGAGTTGCCCATTCAGGAGGACCGGATCCATGTGGCGAACGGTACGCTGTTTCTCAACGGCGAGTTTCGACCTGAAAAGGAGTTCTGCCGCAATCGGCTTCCTATCCGATATGACCCCAACGCACCGCAGCCGGTGATCTGGCTGCGGTTTTTGTCTGACCTGCTGGAGCCGGAGGATATTCTGACCTTGCAGGAATACCTCGGCTACTGCCTGATTCCGACGAACCGCGGGCAGGTCATGATGCTGCTCAAGGGCAACGGCGGCGAGGGCAAGAGCCGTATCGGCGTGGTGATGCAGAAGCTGCTGGGCAGCAGCATGAAAAACGGCAGCATCGCCAAGGTGGAACGCAGCCCCTTCGCCCGCGCCGATCTGGAGCACGAGCTGCTGATGGTAGACGACGACATGAAGCTGGAAGCGCTGAAATCCACCCACTACCTCAAGTCCCTCATCACCGCCGAAATGCCGATGGATCTGGAGCGCAAGGGCGAGCAGAGCTATCAGGGGCAGATGTACGTCCGGTTTCTGGCGTTTTCCAACGGCGATCTGGAGTCGCTCTACGACCACTCGGACGGCTTTTACCGGCGGCAGCTCATCCTGTCGGTGAAGAAAAAGCCGTCGAACCGGGAGGATGATCCCTTTCTGGCGGACAAGCTCTGCGATGAAAGCGAGGGCATCTTCCTCTGGTGTCTGGAGGGCCTGCGCCGCTTGCAGGCCAACAACTTCCGGTTCACGGAGAGCAGCCGGACGAAATCCAACCGGGAGGATGCGCGGCGGGAGGCCGACAATGTGCTGCTGTTCCTCCGCTCTGAGGGCTACATCCACCTGAAGGCCGATAGTACCATCCCGTCGGCCACGCTGTACGCCATCTACACCATGTGGTGTAGTGACAACGCCTACAAGCCGCTGGCCGCGCGTACGGTGAGCATGACCCTCAAGAAGCACGCCGACGAGTTTGGTCTGGAGCACGACAACCACATCCAGAACGCCCTCGGCAAGCGGGTCAACGGCTTCTGGGGCATCGAGGCACTGGTCACGCCGCCGATTTTATGAGAATGAACACAAAACGCACCATCCCATCCATCCCAAGTATCCGGGATAGATGGGCGGATGGGATGGAAAATTTTCAGTTTATCCGCGAAGGAGGATGCAATGGGAAGAATTTATTATAAGGAGCTGCCGCTGTTTCACTTATACGACAGCGGCCTGACCGGCACGCAGAAGCTGCTGATGACGCTGCTTCTGGTGGATCGGTACGATATTTACGAGCTGAGCTGCCTTGCGCGGATGCGTCCGGAGGACGTGACCGCCGATCTGGCAGAGCTGAAACGAAAGGGGTATCTGCAATGCAAGTGAAAACCGGAAAGGAATTTGCGCGACTGCGAAATGATTTTACGAAACCGCGCTGCTCGGAATCGCATACCGGCTTCACGGACGCGCGTGGGTCTGCGCGGCTTTCTGCGAAGTCACGCGGTTCCGGAAAGTCGATACCCCTCACCTACGAAGAGGGCATCGACCGCCGCTTTTCCAGCGGATTTCAGGAAAACAGAATATTACACCACACAGCGAAGCAGGTTTTCGGAAACGCAAACCCGCTTTGCTGTTTTCATCACAAGAATTTGGGAGGATTTTATGAGCATCAGAAATGAGATCAAGGCGCAGATCGTCCGCGCCGGATTTACCATGCAGGAGCTGGTTGACCGGCTGGCCGAGGAATATGGCTGGAGCGATAGCGTGTCCAACCTGTCCGCCAAGCTGCAACGGGAGAGCATCCGCTATAAAGAGGTCGTGGAGCTGGCCGACGTGCTGGATTGCGACATCGTGTGGGTGAAGCGAGGGGAGCGCCGATGAAAGCACAGTACGCCATTCTTCGCTTTGCCAAGTACAAAGGGCCGGAAATCGGTCACATTGAGTCCCACAACGAGCGCACCAAGGAGAAATACGCCAGCAATCCCGACGTGGACACGTCCCGCAGCCACCTGAATTTCCATCTGGTGACGCCGCAGCGCAAGTACCGCGCCGAGGCGGAGAAGCAGATCGCAGAGGCTGGCTGCCGCACGCGGTCGGACAGTGTGCGCGTGGTGGAGACGTTGGTGACAGCCAGCCCGGAGTTCTTCAAGGGCAAGAAAAAGGCGGAAGTCAGGGCCTATTTCACCGAGGCACTGGAATTCATCGAGAAATATCAGGCCAAGGACACGATCATCTCCGCCGTGGTGCATATGGACGAGAAGACGCCCCATATGCACCTTTGTTTTATCCCGCTGACGGCGGACAAACGGCTTTCCGCCAAAGAGATCGTTGGCAACAAGAAAAAGCTGACATGGTGGCAGGATGAGTTCTGGAAGCACATGGTCAAAAAATACCCCGATCTGGAGCGCGGCGAGAGTGCCAGCCAGACCGGGCGCGACCATATCCCACCGCGGGTGTTCAAGGAGGCCGTCCATCTGAACCGGCTGAAGGAGCAGATCATGGCCATTCTGAACGACACCAATCCGTTCAATAAGAATGCCAAGCTGGACGAGCTGGAAGCGCTGCTGGATAAGTACATCCCCGGCGCGGAGGCTCTGCGGACGAAGCTCAAGAAGTACGACGCCGCCTATAAGGCGCTGACCGCCGAGAACGCGGCGATGGAAAAGCAGTTGGACGCGTCGTCAAAGGAGAGCGTTCTAAAGAAATTGGAGATCAACGAAAAGCTCCGGGAGCTGGACGAGCTGCACCGCATGGTGGACGTCCTGCCTCCGGAGATTTTGCAGGCGGCAAAACAGGTGTCCGCGCATAAGCAGCAGGAAAGATGAGGAAACTAAGGGTAATAGAGGAGGTCGGTTCTATTTGGAGATGAACGTCAGGGACGATCAGAAGCTTGTTGAAATCTGGCTGACGAATGCAGAAAAAATTGACCCCGTCCTGCGGGAGGGGCTGAAGGAGATTTACGCCAAGTATAAGACGAAGAAATACATGGTTGCCGTATTTGAATCCGGCAAGGGCGATCTTTATGAGAACACGCGGGATCTGCTGCTCTTCAACCGGCGGCGCAGCGCCGAAAAGGCCGTGCAGCAGGCGAAAAAGCAGAAGGCCGTGGGGATGGAGCGGTAAGCAGCGGGCGGAAGGGAGCAATCCCTTCCGCCCTTTTTCTTTTTGCCTAAAAGGCGTTTTTGATGCTGTGTATGGCCGCCTAAATGCTTTGTAGCTCTAGTTACACAGTGATCATCCATTTGTGTAAGAGATTCACTATTACGCATGTAGCGTAGCCCGTGAGGTATCAACGCTGAACTGTTTTTCGCCAACGAATACCAATAAAATTATTATGGGCTCCTGTAATATGTAGTATTGACACTTCAGCTTTTATGTGATATAAATATTACAAGAACCAGTAATGCGGATTACGGGAATGGAGAAGCATATGTTAGTTTCAAAAAATATACAGATAGAATTTGCGGATTCATCCATGAGAGCTATCGATGCCATTCATGACATTCGGGAAGGTGTAAGAAGTGCATCACTTAACCTTTATTCTCGATATGATGTGCAAATCCAAACTCCGATGCTTTATGGCGAGGATAAGGTCGTCGTGGAAATAAAGATTCCGGAAGAAATAGTAACTACCTTCTCAATTGGACCGCATCTTAAAGGAGTGGCCAATTATCTCCTAAAGGGTTGCAACGGACGATATAACCAGTATCTCGTAGGAAAGAGA
>CAVFCI010000083.1:0-6572 GCA_963620985.1 Hallerella sp.
CATTTTGAATACTTTCAAAATGCTCGGCGGAAAAGTGCAGTCAAAAAAGTCCCGCAAGGGACTTTTTTGACAAGCTGCACAGGGGCACTGCCCCTGCGGTCTCATTGCCGGTTATTTGCACAGCTCGGCTGCGGTTTTTGACGCGACGACGGCGTTGTTGAGGACAAGCTGAATGTTGCTCTCGAGCGAATCGCCGCCGGTGAGCTCGACAACGCGCGCCAGCAGGAAGGGAGTGGTCTCCTTGCCGTGGATGCCCTTCTCGACGCTCTCCGCGATGGCCTGATCAATGGCTGCGTCGATGACCTCCTTGTCCATGGCGTACTGCTCGGGGATGGGATTTGTGACGAGCATTCCGCCCTTCATGCCGAGCTCCTGCTGCGCCTTGAACATCGCGGCCAGCTCCGCCGGAGAATCGACGCGGTAGTCAACGCCGAAGCCGCTGCGGCGAGTGTAGAACGCGGGCAGCTCGTCCGTGCCGTAGCCGATGACGGGAACGCCCTTGGTCTCCAGATACTCGAGCGTCAGACCAAGGTCGAGGATGCTCTTGGCGCCCGCGCACACGACCATGACGGGCGTACCGGCAAGCTCCTCAAGGTCTGCGGAGATGTCCATGGTGGTCTCCGCGCCGCGGTGTACGCCGCCGATGCCGCCGGTCGCAAAGACCCTTATGCCTGCCATGTGAGCGATGATCATCGTGGTCGTGACGGTCGTTGCGCCGTCCGCGCCGCGTGCGACGATGGCTGCCAGATCGCGGCGGGATGCCTTTGCGACCTTGCGTCCGGCCTTGCCGAGGTGCTCTATCTCCTCGGGGGACAGACCGGCCTTGAGTCTGCCGCCGATGATCGCTATCGTCGCGGGGACCGCGCCGTTTTCGCGTATCGTTTTCTCGACCAGCATCGCCGTTTCAACGTTTTTCGGATAGGGCATGCCGTGGGAGATGATCGTGCTTTCGAGCGCAACGACGGGCTTGCCGTCCGCCAGCGCCTGCCGTACCTCGGGGGAGATGTCAAGATATTTATTCATATTTAAAAGCTCCTTCTTTTTCATTTCTGAAAAGCACATTATAAACTCATACCCTCCGCTTTGTCAAGGCTTTTCGGCGGCAGCCCCTATTATTGCAGCACTTACAGCAAATTTACGCAAAGGCATAACACTTGCATTGACAAATCACGCAATTTTGCTACTATTGAATTTGAGGAGCGGGAAGCAGCCTCGAGCTTTTTGCTCCGCAAAGCATTATTCCATAAGCATCATAAGGAGAATTGCATGGACATAAACATCAAGGTCAGTGACAAGATCGCGGTCGGGGACGAGACGCTGATAGTCTGCGGCAACAGCGACTACACCGTTAATTTCGAGCTTGACGCGGAGTGGGATGCCTATGACGCAAAGACCATGCGCGTAGGATATCGAAACGGGACGTACAAGGACGTGGAATTCAACGGCCTGAGCTGCACCCTGCCCGTTATAAGCAAGCGCCCGTGGATAGCCGTCGGCCTGTACGCGGGGCAGCTTCACACCACGACTCCGGCGCTTTTCCGCTGCGCCGAGTGCATAACCGACAGGGACGACGAGCCCGCCGACAAGCCCGAGGTCTCGCCGTATAAGCTTCTGACCATCATAATCGGCGACAGGACGGAGAGCTATGAATACACGGGCAGCAAGGACAAGACCATCACGATAGAGGATGGAAGCGAGGTGATATACTGATGACAAAAAAGCTTTATGAGGAGACCGACGTTCAGGCCATAGCGACGGCCATACGTCTCAAAAACGGCGGGAGCACGGGCTACAAGCTCGCGCAGATGGCCACGGCGATAGAGGCGCTGAAGACCGGCGACTATTTCACGCAGGCGGACACTCCCGACTATGTAAAGGCCGCGGCGCTGGACGTTGCAAAGAAGGTCAAGGACGTTCAGACGAGCGACAGCATAACCTTCATTGCCGCCGCAGACGCGCACCAGACCGATGCCGACGAGTACGTTGTTGACGGCAACCTGCACGCATGCATGGCGATGAAGGCGATCAGCTACGTTCTGCCGGACATTGATTTCTGCTGCTTCCTCGGCGGCTATACCGTAGGCGGCAGCACGACCACGACGAGTGAGGGCAGGCAGCACTATGCCGAGATAAACGCGGGGCTCAAGGAGGGCTTTGCCGGTCTGCCGCAGTTCCGCACGCCCGGCGACGGGGACGGACTGCGGAATTCCATGATACTCAACGACGGCTGGCTGGATCCGTCGGAGATATACTCCTACGTCGGCAAATACAACGAGGGCGCGAGCTACGGCAGCACCACAGAGGGCTACTGCTACCGCGATTTTTCCGAGAAAAAGCTGCGCGTTATCTGCCTGAACACCTCGGAGCTCGGCGAAAATTTCGACTATGTTTCCGGCGCTCAATGCCTGTGGCTGGCGCGGACGCTCAGAGCCGTGGGCGCGAAGGCCGGCTGGGGCGTGCTCATCCTCTCGCACTATCCGCTCGATTTCGACGGCAAGTGCACCTCGAGCGCGGCACGCACCGTCGGCACGCTGCTGAGAAAATACCTCGAGGGCGGCTCTGTCAGATACGCGGGGCTGGCGATCTCGTTCAGCGGCGCAAACAACGCAAAGATATACGCCGCCTTCCACGGCCACACGCATAACTTCAAAGCCGCACGGCTAAACGACGTTCAGGACAGCGGCAACACGGAGCTCGATATCCTGCGCGTAGCCGTGCCGAACATGTGCTACTACCACAGCAACGACTTCGGCCAGAACGAGGGCGCGGAAGCAAACGGCATCGAGTACGGCGAGGAGACGAGCTACGCCAAAACCGCCGGCACCGCTTCCGACACGGCCTTCGTCGTAAACGTCATCAATCCGTCGGAGGGGAAGATATACTCCTTCTGCTACGGCGCGGGCTACGACCGCGAGCTCAGCATCCCGACAGCATAAAGATCAAAGAAAAAAGAAAAAATCCCACGGGATATCCGTGGGATAAATTTCCGTTTATTCCTAATCATTCAGCTCGCCGCCGGCGGCGAGGACAGCCGCCCGTGCGAGCACGAGCGTGGGGTCGATGTGCGGATAGTCGAGAGCATACATATCAAAGGCCGGAGGCAGCTCCGTGCAGCCGAGGATGAGCGTCTGCGCACCGCGTGACAAAAGCTCCTGCGCCGCATTTTCAAAGCCTCCCGTATCGAAGCTGCGGCGGCCTGCCTTTACGCCGTCGTAAATAAGGCTCATGACCGCACTCTGCGATTCCGGCGAGGGAGTCAGAAGCTCTATGCCGCTGCCCTGAAAGCAGCGTTCGTAAATGCCGGTGCGCACCGTGCCGTCGGTGGCCAGAAGCCCCGCACGGACTATGCCGCGGTGCTCGAGCTCCTGCGCCGTGAGCCGTATCATGTGCAGCACCGGTATACCGACCGCAGCGCAGACCTTATCGTAAAAGCCGTGCGCTGTGTTGCAGGGCATGATGAGAAGCTCCGCGCCCGCCGCCTCGAGCCTGCGCGCACTGAGCCTGAGCTGCTCCGTGGGGTCTGCGCCGCCGCCGAGCAGCGCCGCGGTGCGGTCGGGGATATCCGTGTTGCTGTCGATGATGACGTGAAGGTGCTCCTGATCGCTCGCGGCTCTGGTGCTGCTGATGAGCTTTGTGAACAGATCCGCCGTCGCCGCCGGACCCATGCCGCCGATGATCCCGATAATTTTTTTGGACATAATAACGTACCCGCTTATTTTCGATAATCAAGAAAGCCCTGAGGTCTCAATGACTTCAGGGCTTTTACTTGGAGCTGCTGGGCAGATTCGAACTGCCGACCTCATCCTTACCAAGGATGCGCTCTACCTACTGAGCTACAGCAGCAAAGCTGATGCCCCTTTTTCAAGGGGCATCGGTGGCGACCGAGAAGGGACTTGAACCCTCGACCTCCGGCGTGACAGGCCGGCGTTCTAACCGACTGAACCACTCGGCCACGGCTCAGTTAATATAACAGATTTTCGGCCTCTTGTCAACAGCTTTTGCGAAAAAAATTTTAAGCAAGCTGAAAAATCATCGCTTCGACTTTGATTTTTTCTTTGCCGACTTTGATTTCCTCGCGGCCTCCTTTGCGGCCTTGCGGTCGGCGCTTTTCTTTTCCTTGAGCTTCTTTGACGTTCTTATCTCGATTATCGCATAGCAGGCGATAACGCCGAGCACGAGAAACGCAGCATATGTATACCACGGCATATTTCATCCCTCCTGTAGACTTATAATATACATTAAAACGCGGCATCGGTCAAGATGACAAAAAGCTGTGGACAAGCCGCCGCGATTTGAGATATAATGAAATGTAATGTACTTTTCCGAAAAGGACGGTAAACATGAAAAAGAATCTGAGATTTTTCCTTGCCCTGTGGCTGGGCAGGCTCGCAATGTGGCTGCAAAGGCTTCTGGGCATGAACGCAAGCTACTTCCCCGGCAAGCTTGCGATAAAGCTCTGCCCCGATTTTCTCGGCAGGATAGACAAGCCCCGCACCGTCATAAGCGTCACCGGCACGAACGGCAAAACGACCTGCTGCAACATGATCCTCGACGTTCTGGCCGATGCGGGCTTTAAGGTGCTCGATAACCGTGCCGGCTCGAACACCGACGCGGGCATCGCAACGGCGCTCATCTCCGGCAGCAGCCTCGGCGGCAAAACGAAATTCGAGTATGCCGTGTTCGAGGTTGACGAGCGCTCCTCGCTGAGGATATACAAATATGTCCACCCCGACTACGCCGTGTGCACCAATCTCTTCCGCGACTCGATCCAGCGCAACGCGCATCCGGAGTTCATCTTCTCCTTCATAGACTCCGCCCTGCCGGACGATACGCACATGATCTTGAACGCCGACGACCCCATCAGCAGCCGCTTAAAGCCGGATAACAGGCGCAGCTACTTCTCCATAAGCCGCCTGCCTGGCGACAGGGACGATTGCGTCAACATCATAAACGACATGCGCGCCTGCCCCTGCTGCGGCGGCAAGCTCGAATACGAGTTCGTGCGCTATCACCACATCGGCAAAATGCGCTGCCCGAGCTGCGGCTTTGCCTCGCCCGAGCCCGACTATCTCGCCTCGCCCGACTATGAGAGGCGCTGCTTCACCGTGCGCTCGGCCAAAGGCGAGGAGGAGTATCCTCTGATAAACGACAGCGTGTTCAACACCTACAATCAGGTGACGGTCGTTGCGCTGCTGCGCGAGCTCGGCCTTTCGGCAGAGGAGATAGCAAGCAGCTTTTCGCACATGAGCATCGTCAAGACGCGCTATACCAGGGTCGAGAAGGGCGGCGTCGAGGTCATCACGAACATGACCAAGGGACAGAACCCCGTTGCCTGCTCCATAGTTTTCGGCTATATAAAGGCCGAGCCCGGCGTGAAGGAGGTCATCGTCATGCTCGACGATATGGGCTTCAGCAAAACGACCGAGATCGTCACATGGATCTACGACGCGGACTTTGAGTTCTTAAACGACCCGAGCGTAAAGCGCATCGTGGTAGGCGGTGTGAGGATGCACGACTATCACCTGCGCCTGCTGCTGGCGGGCGTTCCCGAGGAGAAGATACGCTGCGTCAGGAGCGAGCTCGACGCGCCCGCCGAGCTGGAGCTCGAGGGCACGGACAAGGTGTTCATCCTGCACGATCTGACAACGCCGAAGCTGACCGCACAGGTGCGCGACGGCATCCTTGCGCGGCTTGAGGAAAAGGAGGCACAGGCATGAAAATAGAGGTCCTGTTTCCCGAATTTGCAAACCTGTTCGGCGACTGCTGGAACTGGCGCTATCTTGCGCGCTGCCTGCCGGAGGCCGAGCTCATACTGACAGGCTACGGCGACGAGCCGCGCTTTGTCTCGGAAAGGGTCGATATGATAATAATGGGCGCGATGACCGAGCACGGTCAGGAGCTTGCGATAAAAAAGCTCATGCCCCAGCGCGACCGCCTGCGGCAGCTCATCGACACGGGCGTTGTATTCCTCATGACGGCAAACGCCGGCGAGGTGTTCTGCGAGTATATCGAAAACGAGGACGGCAGCCGTATCGCGGGGCTCGGCCTTGTTCCGCTGCACGCAAGGCGCGACATGATGCACAGGTATAATTCCATCGAGCTGTGCACATTTGAGGACATGGAGCTCGTCGGCTTCAAGGCGGAGTTTTCGCAGCTGTACGGCGATAATTCGGGCTTCAGCTTTGCCGAGGCGAAGTACGGCATCGGCATAAACAAAAAGACAAAGCACGAGGGCGTGAGGATCAAGAACTACTTCTCGACCTCGCTGGTAGGACCCTTTATCATGATGAACCCGCCCTTCGTGAAGTACCTCATGCGGCTCCTCGGTGTGCAGGAGCCCTCGCTCCCCTTTGAGGACACCAATATGGCCGCCTACGAAGCCCGCCTCGCCGACATCACCCGCCTTTTTTCGGAGGCGCATTGACGCACCTACGGATACGCATATTGCGGTGTCCCGACCGGAAACACTGGTATAAATCATAACGTTTCGCGCCCCGCGAGTGCAGTGCAAGCTTTGCCCGCACCGAAATCGGCGCACCCTCATGCCTTCCCCTTACTACGAGGGGAAGGTG
>CAVFCI010000084.1:0-6125 GCA_963620985.1 Hallerella sp.
ACGGGGCTATGGCGCAGCTGGTAGCGCATCTCCATGGCATGGAGAGGGTCAGGGGTTCGAATCCCCTTAGCTCCACAGACAGGGATTTCGGTAAGTGCCGGAATCCCTTTTTTCATGCGAAAATGGTGGAATTCCAACGATTTCAAGGCATGTGCTTCCGACAATGAGCGTACGGAAACGTACACGTTTGTATAGAAAATCGGTACCCGCTGAGGTACCCGTTTTGGGTACCCAACACGCCATGATGGGGGTATGGGCACAAAATTCGGTAGCGTCATCCATCGTGCCGACCGAGGCACCTTCAGGGCTAAATATACCTACCATGGTGAAGTCATCACTCGCACATTCAAAGACCGATTGTCAGCCGAAGCATGGCTAAACAATGAAAGAAGCCGTGTAGAAGCCGACAAAGCGGGCATCACAAAGTGGACTAGCCCAACCGACCGCAAACAGCAGGAAGAGGCCATAAAACGGCGTAGAACGCTATTCTGCGACTATGTGATGGAAGAGTTCGCCCCAACATGGCTCAACCATGCAGTAGACGGCAGCGAACTGGCATCAGGAAGCAAACGCAAACACCGTGAATACTTGAATCACCTTTCACATGCGTTCTTCTGGAAATACCCTCTAACAGGAATCACCACCGAGGACATCAACCGGTGGTTGGCCGACCTTGAAAACTTCGGGGGAGCGACACCACGCAAGAAGACCTTCCAACTGTTGAAAGCCGTCTACGCCAAGGCAGTAGCCGAGGGAACCGTAAGCAAATCCCCAGTCACCATGAAGGCACCCGCAGTACCGAAGAGCAAACAGGCCCAGATACCGCCAGCCACGGCGGAAGAGCTTCAAACAATCTATGCAGCAATGCCCAGCACGACCCGAATCGCCGTGTGGTTAGGAGCCATCCTTGATTTACGAATCGGTGAAGTCGTCAGTCTGCAAGTGCAGGACTGGAATCCGAAGACGCAGACCCTGCGCGTATGCCATTCAGCCGACTTGAACGGCCAGCTCAAATCCACGAAGACGGCCACCAGCAACACGACCCAGCCAGTTCCGCCACAGCTAGGAAAGCTCATATCCGAAGCATGCAACGGCAAGACACCAACCGACTTTATAGTGACCAGCGCCGATGGCACACACATCACGCCCAATCGGCTGAGAGACCACTTCAACACGGCCAAAGTCAAAGCCGGAAGGCCAGACCTGCACTTTCATACACTCAGAGCCACGTCAATCACCGCCGCTGTAGCGACCGGTGCCAGCCTAAAGGACACCATGGTTTGGGGACGCCATGCAGACGCCGCAACGTCTATTGAACGGTATCAACGAGCCAGCGGCAGCGAGAGAATGCGCGAAATCGCCAACGGCATCGAAGACACCCTCATGGGCCACGAACCAACCCTCGCAGAGCTGGATGAAGCCATAGAAAAAACAGAAGAGCGGCTCACCGAACTAAAAGCCCAGCGAACCGCTCTTCTTAAACGTTGCAGCAAATCCCAATAAAACACTTACCAAAACAGATGTGCGAGCGAATCGGCATCGACATACCGGCGACGGCCCACCTTATAGGTACGGATACGCCCAGCCTTCAACAGGTCGTACACATGCTGCCGGGAGCACTGCAAGTACGCCATGGTGTCAGCAATGGTCATCAGCGGGGGTAGCTCAGTCCTTCTCACTTTCACCTCCCCTCACCGCCGCATCCAACAGGGCAGAAGCCACGTCGGCAGGAACCCACGCCGAAATGCCACGGTAAGGGCTGACATCCGCCCTAGGACAGCGCAAACAGCCCCTAGCCTGTAGGATGGCCGACCTCCGCCTCCTAGGGTCTGCAATGGCCCGAGCCTCGCTACAGCGCCAACGACGCACCAAACGGCGATAACGCCAGAACGTCGGATAATCCGTCTCAACGTCCAACTGCTCCCGCAATGGCAAGCCCCTATCGTGGCCCCACGCACGCCCTGACCTGTACTGCCAGTCCTCCGGCATGTTGGACAGCTGCCGTTGGTAATGCGCCACCCCTCGGGCCGCATGCTTCGCAAGGTACATAAGTACCCTCTCAGGATGGGCGGGCACCGTCTCACCGTCCACGACAATCTCGCCGCCAACATCGATCGATTCGTAAATCTGACCTTGGAGCCGCGCTCCGACGCCCGACTTGTTTAACATGTTCACCCAAGACCGCAATGCGCGGTACTGAGCCAACGCGTCCGGCTCATGGTCAAGCCAAACGAGAACATGCAAATGGGGGTTCCCCGTGGCCTGAAACTCAAGTATCCAGTAATAGTGCAGCATCCCATGCCGCTTCATGTAGCGGAGCCACGACTTGAGCCACGAGTGGAACATAGCTGCGGTCACGTCGCACATCTGCTGTGACGGCATCGTCAACGTGACAAAGGCAGGCACGCCATCAACGGCGTCAAAATCGACCTGCTGAAGTCGCTGCTCGTTCCTACGCGTAACGTTCACCGTCCAACCCTTAGTAGCCGTCCTTTCAGGCGGCTGGAAGGACGTCAATTTCACGATTTCGCCGGTTTCGGGATTCACCAGCTGTTGATATTTCGACGCGCTCATGCCATGCGCCCGTATGCTTACTGTTGGCATTTTCAAACACCTCCTTCGGTGTCGGGACTCCCGTCCCTTTTTTGGATTTAGAAATTTTGACGAAAATATGCGCTCCGTTATTAAAGAAAGGAGAACTATGCAGTGACCCACCGTTCGAGTCCTGCTCGTGCAGGAACCCAGCCGACTCTTTCTGTCCTTCGGCTTGGTGTCGGAAATCCCGCGTCCTCGGGCTTCCGAGCTTCGCGCCGCTCACTACGCCGTAACTTTCACGGCTTCCGTTCCGGCGCTCCGCTTAGGGGCTACGCGCCGTCACTCTCGCCGTTTCGTTCCCGGCTGTTCGCTTTGCTGCGCTCTCCACCCTCCTTTGGCGGGCTATTCCGAAACCTCGCCAGCGTCCGGCACACGCCGCCCGCACCTGCGCTGTGCGGGAGTCTGCCACGGCTCTGCATCTCTTTCACAGGGGCATACCCCCACGTGTTCAGATACAAAAAGAGGGGGCGGTCTCCCGCCCCCTCGTAGGGTTAAAATGTCAGACAGTCAGCCCGTCCTTCACGGTCTGAAGAGCCGAGGAATCCAACGCTTGTGCCGCATCCGTCACCGGCAAGTAGAAGAACCGGACAGCCTGAGTATGACCGTCCTCACCTTGAACGACCGCGCCACCGCGACGTGTACTCGGAATCTCCGTAGGGGTCGGGTCACCTTCCGGGATAGTACCCAGCACGGCCTCACTGGCCTCACGAGTGGTCACACGTAGAGCGAATCGGACAACGCAGTTATCGCGAATATTGGTCGGAATCGAATCAGCAGTAGGCTTCTGAGTCAACAGCATGACGCACCAGCCCGCCGAACGTCCCTTGCGAACGATAGTAGCCACCGCTCGCTTGCAGCGCTCTACAAGAGCCTTGTCTTCTTTGGAGCGGCCCGTCGTATCAAAAAGGGTCTGGCATTCATCAACCACAACCAAATGGAACGGGTGCAGGGCACTCGCTCCGGTATGCCAGAAGTCCGGGTCGGTCTCGGACCACGGGTGAGCTTTCAAGTCATCCACGCATCGTTGTGCCAGCGATTCCAGTTGTTCCGTGGCAGTCTCAAGGTCAAGGTCGCAGTCGTTGTTGTACAGGCTTGCGGCCCTCTGGGCCCAAGCCCAATCCATACCGCCCTTGCCGTCGAAAATGGCGACAGAGGCTTTAGGAGAGGCGAGCAGTGGCAAGGTCAGCAAGGTTGCGCCAGCAGACTTACCAGCACCGGGGACGCCACCGACCACGATTCCAGACGTTTGGGCGTAGGACAGTTTGGCATACTCGCCAGCCTCGGTGACGCCGTATGTCACGGTTTTTCCGTTCCAATCCGCAAGGTCAGCGGCCTTAATGGTCTTTGCCTCGTCCAACGGATTCTTAGGCGTCGTCTCATAGAAATGAAGCATCCAGTGGCCCGGCCCCAAATGATCGATTTTGTACGTCTCGGCACCCATCGCCCCTAGGCCGAGGCGAGCCTGTTTGTCCACGAAATCGTCCGTGACGCCGCTGATTTGGCAAACAAACTCCAACTGGGCCTCGCCGTCTTCGTAGCCGGAATACGCGGCCTTATAGTCACGCACACCCTTATAGTCGGTAGTCGAATCCTCGATAGGCCGAAGCGCGAGCACCCGTTCCACCACAAACTCAGGCGAGTCACCCTTGACGCGATGGCGCAAGGCCATCAACCAACGCCAGAACGGCAACAAGTTACGAAGCAACGGATGGAAAAGGCCGAAGAGCACGAGCACGGCCATCAGAATCGCGTACACGACCCAATAACCCGGAAGGAACAGGAGCAACGCCACCCACGCCACCGTGGCGAGAGCCGACACTGTGAACCGCGCATACCATGCATCATCGTCCCAAGCCGTCACATTACGCAATGGCAGGAAAAGCAGTGTAAACACTGCCAGCACGGCAGCGATTTTTAGAATTAATGTTAGAATTTCCAATGTCATTTCCTTAGAACAAAAAGCGGGAATGGGGCGGCAACCCCACCCCCGCTGGAGTGACAAAATCAAACCTCGGTCAGGCTCCTATCAGGGAGCTTGACCTATTTTTATTAGCGTTTGGCTGATATGAATCAGCCGCGTCCGCTCTCCGCCAAATATTGACGGATTGGCAGAAAGTCGCATCGATGGGACACTGCTGAGGGTCTGTACTGTAAACCGTGGAAGAGCTAGAAGCCGCAACCACGCCAACCGTGAAACCGACCATCAGCGCCGCCGTCACGACGGCGACCGCGAGCAGAATCTTCCATCTTTTTTCACTCAAGGGGAACCCTTTGGAATGGAAAATTTTCTTCGATTGGAAGCTGGGCTTCCGTCAACTTGCGCACGGCAGCAGACCACGAGATGTCGTAGGTTTTCGCGTAGGTGTCAATACGACGATAGAGGTCTATCGGCACTAACACGGTGCGGGAAACCATCGGTTCCTTCATCATGGCGTCAGTCCTGCTTAATGCCGTCGGCAGAGTAGGACAAGCCATTGTTGTTGCCCATGGCCCACGGCGTCACCTTCATGTTAACGAACGCGACCGGCTGGTTGACCTTGATGGTCGGCTTAGATTTGGTCCAAACCTTGACCGGGACAATCGCGACAGTGTGACGTTCGTCTCCCTCGAATGGAATAAAGAGGGTCTGAATCTCGTACTGTGTCAGGCCGTCTCGAACCTTCGGGGAACGGGTCTTGGTCTCTTCGTCGTAGGTCTCGACCACGGTCACATCCTCAGCAAGAAGCTGAGAGGCGAGAGTCGCGGAGTTGACGGAGATGGCGTTGAAATCGCTGTATCCACCATTTTTGCGTGCCATGTTATTCCCTCCTTGGGAATTAACCGCTATCACTATTTAGTTTTCAGAATCGCCGTGATAGCTCACGAGGCGATTTTCAGTGTCACCGTCCGGAGCGGCTAACCGTTCCATCGGGGACACTTATAGAATAGCTCACACGCATGGAGGTACAGAATTACCTTTTGTTAGTATAACACATACTGGGATTGTCCACACAAAAACGGTTGAAATCACAAAAACGTTGAAATACCAACGATTTGAGACTCTATACTGGAATCGCCCACACAAGAAAACGGCGGAAAACAGCCAAAACTGGAAAAAACACATCTTCACAACCCATTCACAAAAACATGATTGTGACGGAAAAGTGAAAAACCAAAAAAGAGAATGTAAAAAAGACGTGAAAAAGGAAGGAAGGCGACAGGCCCATGCTTCGCCAAAGGGCCAGCGCCCGTGCTCCGCACGCAGGAAAGCCCTGCGCAGTGCGGGGTCCCCTCCGCTTCGCTCCACCCCGCAGGAGAAGAGCAAGGAGGACAAGGTGAGGGCTGGGCCAGTGTCGGCATACGCCGAACAGGAGAAGGTCGGGGCAGGGTCAAAAAGGTACCCTCAGAGGTACCCACAGTCACGACATACCATAAAAATGGCGGAATACCAACAAACTACGTGAATCCCCTTAGCTCCACAGACAGGGATTTCGGTAAGTGCCGGAATCCCTTTTTTCATGCGAAAATGGTGGAATTCCAACGATTTCAAG
>CAVFCI010000085.1:0-5837 GCA_963620985.1 Hallerella sp.
CGACACCTTCCCCTCGTAGTAAGGGGAAGGCATGAGGGTGCGCCGATTTCGGTGCGGGCAAAGCTTGCACTGCACTCACGGGGAGCGAAACGTTACGGTTTATTCCAATGTTTCGACACCGTGCACCTGCAATATGCGTATAGGTAGGTGCCTCAAAGCGCCAGTAAAAAAGCGTATAGGTAGCTGCCTTAATGCGCCTCCGAATTCTTTTTGAGCTCGTCGAGGATAGCGGCGAGGAGCTCCTCGGTAGTGGGGGCGGGCTCCTCCTCGGGTTCGGGCTCGGCCGGCTTCTCGGTCAGCGAACGCGCCTTATTGAACAGCTTGAGGATGAGGAACACGACCAGCGACATGAGGAGGAAGTCGATGACGACCGCGACGAAGTTGCCGAAGCCGATGGTGATGGCCTCCTGCACGACCGCGCCGTCCTCGACGATCTCGGGGCGCACGAGCAGGTTGAGCGCGCTCATGTCGCGTGTGCCGAACAGCCAGCTGATAAACGGCATGAACAGGTCGTTGACGAGGCTCGTCGTGATCTTGCCGAACGCTGTCGCAACAATGACACCGACGGCCATGTCCAGCACATTGCCGCGCATGATGAACTCCTTGAACTCATTGAAAAACTTCTTCATATTTATCTCCTTTTTTGAAGGCGCTTTAGCGCACCTACGAATACATATGTCTCTGGCAGCACGATACTTTTTTGCAGGCGCTTTGACGCACCTACGGATACGTTGATTGCGATGGCACGGTATCGTTTTTTCATCGGCGCATTCAGTCTGCACCTATACAGTAATTGCGGTGTCCCGACCGGAAACAATGGAATAAACCATAGCGTTTCGCGTCCCATGAGTGCAGTGCAAGCTTTGCCCGCACCGAAATCGGCGCACCATGCCTTCCCCTTACTACGAGGGGAAGGTGTCGGCGACAGCCGACGGATGAGGTGTTATGAAATCGCGGCGACAGCCGCACACCTTCGGCTATCAGCTTTCAGCTATCAGCTCTCCACTAATCTTTCGGCTATCGGCTCTCAGCTGTCGCTTCAGCGCAGCACTCTCGACACCGTGCACCCGCAATCACCGTATAGGTACAGACCAAATGCGATATTAAAAAACAGGGATGAGCACGGACTTGCCGCCCATGTAGGGGCGCAGGACCTCGGGGATGGTGACGCTGCCGTCGGCCTGAAGGTGGTTTTCGAGGAAGGCGATGAGCATGCGCGGGGGCGCGACGACGGTGTTGTTGAGGGTGTGCGGCAGGTACATTTTGCCATCCTCGCCCTTGACGCGGATCTTCAGCCTTCTCGCCTGAGCGTCGCCGAGGTTCGAGCAGGAGCAGACCTCGAAATACTTCTTCTGACGCGGCGACCACGCCTCGATATCGCAGGACTTGACCTTGAGGTCGGCCAGATCGCCCGAGCAGCATTCGAGCTGGCGCACGGGTATCTCAAGGTTGCGGAACAGCTCCACGCTGTAGCGCCACATCTTTTCGTACCAGTCCCTGCTCTCCTCGGGCTTGCAGACGACGATCATCTCCTGCTTTTCAAACTGATGGATGCGGTAAACGCCGCGCTCCTCGATGCCGTGCGCACCCTTTTCCTTGCGGAAGCAGGGGCTGTAGCTCGTGAGGGTCTGCGGCAGGCTCGCCTCGGGCAGGATCTGGTCGATGAACTTGCCGATCATCGAGTGCTCGCTGGTGCCGATGAGGTAGAGATCCTCGCCCTCGATCTTGTACATCATCGCGTCCATATCCGTCTGGCTCATAACGCCCTCGACGACGTTGCCGTGGATCATGAACGGCGGGATGCAGTATGTAAAGCCCTTGTCTATCATGAAGTCGCGTCCGTAGGCCGTCACCGCAGAGTGCAGGCGTGCGATATCGCCCATGAGGTAGTAAAAGCCGCTGCCGGAGACGCGGCCTGCCGAGTCCATATCAACGCCGTTGAAGCTCTCCATGATCTCGGTGTGGTAGGGGATATCGTAGTCGGGCACCGCGGGCTCGCCGAAGCGCTCGACCTCGACGTTTGCCGAGTCGTCGGGGCCTATGGGCACGCTCTCGTCGATGATGTTCGGGATCGTCAGCATGATCCTCCTGATGCGCACGGCCAGCTCGTCGTGAAGCGCTTCGAGCTCGGCAAGGCGGTCGGCGTTTGCCTTGACCTGCGCCTTGGCCTCCTCGGCCTCCTGAAGCTTCGAGGGATCCTTCTTCGCCTGACCCATGAGCTGTCCGACCTTTTTCGACAGCGCGTTGCGGCTTGCGCGAAGCTCGTTTGCCTCGGTCATCGCGGCGCGGTACTGCTTGTCGAGCTCAATGACCTCGTCCACCAGCGGCAGCTTCGCGTCCTGAAACTTCTTTTTTATGTTTTCCTTTACTATCTCGGGATTTTCGCGGACAAATTTTATATCCAGCATCGTTTTTTCTCCTTTATTTCATTATTTCTTCCCAGCTCCGACCCATTCGCGCCAGATTCGATATCAGCGCCTCACGGTCGTCACTGTCATAAAATTCCAAAACTATCCTGCCGCCCTTACGCTTTTGCTCGAGCGCGACCTTGCGCGAAAGTGCGCGGCTGAGGTAATCCTCGGTCTCGGCTATGTAATCGACCATCAGCTCGTTCGATTTTTCGGTCTCGACCGGCTCCTCGGCGAGCTTTTTGAGCGTTTTTGTGACGAGCTGCTCGGTCTTTCGCACGGAAAGGCCGCCGTCGATGACTGCCCGCGCCGCCTTCAGCTGCTCGGCTGCGTCGCCTATCGGCAGCAGTGCACGCGCGTGACCGGCGGAGAGCGCACCCTCCTCGACCAGCGGTAGCACCTCCTTGCTCAGGCTCAGCAGGCGCATGGCGTTGGTTATCGCGGGGCGCGAGCGTCCCACGCTCTTGGCCGCCTCCTCCTGCGTCAGGCCGTATTCCTCGATGAGGCTCTTGTAGCCGAGCGCCTCCTCGATGGGGTTCAAGTCCTCGCGCTGCAAATTTTCGACCAGCGCAAGCTCTGCAACGCGGCGGTCGTCCGCGTCGATGACGCGAACCGGCACCTCGACCAGCCCCGCTATGCGGCAGGCACGCCAGCGGCGCTCACCGGCGATGATCTGATAAAAGCCGCCCTCGCGCCTGCGCACGGTGATCGGCTGGATCAGACCGTACTGCGCGATGGAGTCGGCCAGCTCCTGCAGGGCTTCGTCGTCGAAGCGGTTTCGGGGCTGCTCGGCGCGCGGCTCGACCTTGGCAATGGGCGCATAGATGAGCTCGCCCTCGTTCTCGTTCTCGAGGATATCCTCGCCGAAAAGCTCGCTCAGGCCGCGTCCGAGACCTTTTTTCGTATCCTTGGCCATATTCAACTCCTCTTTCTGTACTTTTCGCGCAGCAGAAACTCGTCCGCGAGCTTCATATATGCGCGGCTGCCCTTGCCGATGCGGTCGTAGGCAACGCCGGGCTTGCCGTGGCTCGGAGCCTCCGACAGGCGCACCGAGCGCGGGATCACAGTCTCGTAGACCTTTGCGCCGAAGTATTCCTTCAGCTCAAAGGCGACCTGCTGCGTCAGATTCGTTCGCGCATCGTACATGGTCATGACGATGCCCTGAATGCGCAGCGCGGGATTCAGGCGCTTATTGCACATGCGGATTGTCGTCATGAGGTCGGCGATGCCCTCGAGCGCGTAGTATTCGCACTGCATGGGGATGATCACGTTGTCCGCCGCGACGAGCGCGTTGAGCGTCAGCAGCTCCAGCGACGGGGGACAGTCGATAAATATGTAGTCGTAATCGTTGTAGACCATTTGCAGCGCGGTCTTGAGCACAAACTCGCGCTTTTCCCTGCGCACGAGCTCGACCGATGCGCCCGACAGCTCCTTATTCGACGGTATCACGTCGCCGTAGGGCGTGTGGCGGATGCAGTCGAGGGTGTCCGCGTTTTTTATCAGCAGCTCGTATGCGCCGGGGGTGGAGTTCTTGTCCACGCCCATGCCGGAGCTCGAATTGCCCTGCGGATCGCAGTCCACGAGCAGCACACGCTTGCCCTTCATTTTCAGGGCGCAGGCAAGGTTCACGCAGGTCGTGGTCTTGCCGACGCCGCCCTTCTGGTTGGCTATTGCAATGATTCTTGACATAGTCTCACCTCTTGCGGATATTATAACAAGTCTTGCCGCGCATTTCAACGTTTCATGTGAAACATTTGAAAAATTTTTGTTTGGTTTCATGTGAAACATCTTCCGCCCATGTTTCATGTGAAACATCAGTCGATCAGCGCGTCGATGTCCGCGACCGTGAGGCCGTCGTGCAGCGCAAGGTCTATGCCGTAGGCGAGGAGCTTTGCCAGACTGCGGACAAGCTCGTCGATATTCCTCGGCGTGACGAACATGCGCTCCGCGCCCTCGGCCTCGCCCAGAGCCGCCGCGTCGCAGACGGTAGGAACTCCGGCGGCTATCACGGGGCAGCCGAGAAAGCTCTCGCTTATCTCGGCGCGGTCGTTGCCAACGCCGCTGCCCGGGGATATGCCGCTGTCGCAGAGCTGGATGCTCCGGCAGAGACGGTTCAGCTCGCTGCCGGCCAGCGCGTCGATAGCAATAACGCAGTCGGGGTGCACGACCGAGCACGCGGAGCGTATCGCCTGCGCACTTTCGATGCCCGTCGTGCCCAGAACGCCGGTGCGCAGCACGGAAACGGAGGAAAAGGCCGCAAAATCCTCCGGTAGCGAGCTTTTCAGGTGCCGCGTGACGATAATTCCGCCGGCGGCGCAGGGGCCGAGCGCGTCGGGCGTGACCTCGGGATTGCCGAGGCAGGCTATAAGAAAGCTTTTGCCCTGCCTTATCGCGGGAAAATAGCGCAGCAGCTCGCACAGCGCAGCGGCGCAGTCGGTAAAGGAGAGGCTGCGCCTTGTAACATAATCTGCCAGCTCAAGGGTGAGATAGCTGCCCTGCGGCTTGCCGACGGCCTGTGCGCCTCCGGCGGTCTCGATGACGACGCGGCTGACGGTGCAGCCACGGAGCTCGAGGGTGTCGGCGCGAACGCCCTCGGGGATACCGTCGAGCCGTGCGGCGGCCTCGGCGGCGAGGTCGGTGCGGGCAAATTGCTTCTGCATGCTTCTGCCTCCTGCAACAATATATAGTGTAGCATTCCCGCGGGCGGCACAAGCAATACATCAAATGATAAAAAAACGGAAAAAGTGAAGAAAAAGCTTGCAATTTCAGTGCTTTGATGGTAAACTAATTATCCGCGAGCGTCTACTCGCGTTTCGTTACGTTATTCAGTCCCAACGGCAGTAACCGCCAGATGGTGAAATCAGTCTGGCAGCCGGCGTAAACCGGCGGTTTTCGCCGGAAAAGTCCGTAGACTTTTGTTACTAAGTTAAAGGAGGTGCACAACGATGCCCAATATCAAGTCCGCAATGAAGAGAGACGCAAAGAGCAAGGAGCTCCGCGCAAAGAACCGCGCAGACAAGACCGCGCTCAAGACCGTCATCAAGAAGTTCGACGCAGCCGTCGCAGGCGGCGACAAGACCGTCGCGGCAGAGAGCTACAAGGTCGCAGTCAAGGCCGTGGACAAGGCAGCCTGCAAGGGTCTTATCCATAAGAACAACGCAGCTCACAAGAAGAGCTCCATGACCGTCGCACTCAACAAGATGGCCTGAGCCTACATTAATATTTGACATGAAAATGTGCAGACCTTTCGTCTGCACATTTTTTTGCTGGCGCTTTTAGTCTGTACCTATGCGCATATTGCGGCAGCACGGTATCGAAAAACTGGCATAAACCACAGCGTTTCGCCTCCCGCGAGTGCAGTGCAAGCTTTGCCCGCACCGAAATCGGCGCACCCTCATGCCTTCCCCTTACTACGAGGGGAAGGTGTCG
>CAVFCI010000086.1:0-5361 GCA_963620985.1 Hallerella sp.
GGTTTTTCGAGGTTTTCGATTGTAAAATCGCGTCCAATTATCTCTTTGAGAACTGAGGTGCGCGACGAGCGGCTTTGAGGCCGTATTGCTGATTTTCCTACGATGAAATATCCTTGTAAATCAGCAAGTACAGGCACTTCGAAAAATTTTTAGCCCCATATTTAACCCTTTTCGGCGGAGTTTTCCGACAACGAGACTTCCTGCATCTTCGGAGCAAATGCGCTGTTGATCGTCGCTGCAATGTCCTCCGGACGATTATATTTCACCTTCGCATAAATATCAAGCGTCTCCTTGATGTTTTCGTGTCCGGCCAGATATTGTACCGTCTTCGGGTCTACATTGGCATAAATCAGATTGGTGATGTAGGTGCGGCGCAGCTGGTGGGTCTTGACCTGAAAATCCATGCTATAGATGACTGTATTGTTATGGGCAGCGCGCTGCCCCAGAACAGGGGTGACTGTGCGCTTCAGTTTCTCTCCGTTTTCAAGATAACGGGTATAGGTTCGCGGCTTAGTGGAGCGAACCGTGACATACTTCCATAGGCGGGCAAACTGCGTGTAGGACAGCGGACCTCCGTCGATGCTGCTGGCGAAGACATACTCGGAGGTCGATTTTGACTTGACTTCTTTCAGGCACTCGACGAGCTGCGGCGGTATGGGGATATTTCGGCGCGCAGCCTTCGTCTTCAGCTGATCCGATATGACAGGACGATTATGTTCCGTATGCCATGCCCGGCACACCCTGATTGTCGGCGTCTTGCCATTGAGGTCGACACTGTCCCATTTGAGGGCAAGGGTCTCTTCCCTGCGCAGTACGGCATAAAGACCAATCATGACAAAGGGATACGGCGGCAGACCGCGGATCGAGTCCAGCAGGATTTGCACCTGCTTGTCCGTCAACGCTGCTGTCTCCTTGGGCGGCATTCCGCCCTTCGGATTCAGCTCCGCCGCCGGATTTTCCCTGATGATGCGGCTCTTTACCGCGGATTCAAAGATAACCTTGTAGAGCATCTGGACAGACTGATATACGGACTGGGAGAGCTTCGACGCAGGCAGAATAGCCAGGTTGATATCATCCGGGGTCACATCAGCCATATACTTATCCCCCAAAGGCTTTACGATGTGCTGCTTCACTTTGGAGCGGTAGTCCGCAAGGGTGGTCGCTCGAATATTGGCCGTTTTCATTGTCAGCCACTTTTCACAGTAATCGGCAACGGTCGGATTTTAAAGACGGAATGTCGCCTCGGCAATCTGGCGCAGAGCCTCGGCCTTCTTCGTTTCCAGCTCCTCTGGGGATTTTGCACGGAGAGATACCCGTTTCCCGTCCGCGTCAACGATGCGTGTCCGGTAGTAGGTGTAGCCGTTGATCGTGTCGGTGCTGTACTGCGGTGTCTGTTTCTTCGGCCTGCCCATCATAACTCCTTTCTCCTTGCCAGCGGAGCGGAGATATGCTACAATTGTCTGGCAAGGGTATCGAATTGAACATCGGTGCATTGCTGTAAGCTGCTTCGGAGGTAGGAGTCCGAAGCAGCTTTTTTATTCTTGATCCTTGATCTGCTGGGTCTCGGCTTCTAATGCCATGAAGCGGTCAAAGTCGCTGGCATAAAGCCGATCCTGGATAATGCGGTATTTTTCGTATTCCGTCTCCGCATGGAGCTTTGCCTGCTCCGCACTGATCTTGCCCGGCCCGGTCAGCAGCTCGTTTCCGTTGAATTCGAGGAAACCGTCCAACCGCTTTGCCCAGTCCTCCATGCTCATGGGAATCTTTCGTTCGGCCTGCAATTCCGCGTAGTCCAGATAGAGTGACACGATACGCTCCAGATAGCTCATTTCCTGCTCACTCAGATAATTCTTGGCAATCGTTACATCCGCCTTTAGGATCTTCCCATCCGGCGCATTCTCCCAAGTGGTCAGCCCCATGTGCTCCTTTTCTGCGTCCGCCCGCTCCACAATCAGCTCCGCTGCCGTGTGACGGTGGACAGCGAAGTGCATCTTGTTCTGCACCGTCTGGAAGAACAGGCGTGTGGTCTTGGCATCCTTGTCATAGTCGAAGGCCGTTGCATACAGGTCTGTGACCTTCTGATAGAACTTGCGCTCTGACAGCCGGATCTCGCGGATCTGCTGCAGCTGGCGATCAAAGTATTCATCGGTGAACATGTGGCCTTTTTTCAGACGGTCAACATCCATCGTCCAACCCTGGATGGTGTAGTCCTTGACGATCTGCCCCGCCCATTTGCGGAACTGTACGGCGCGCTGATTGTTCACCTTGAAGCCAACGGCAATGATCATCTGAAGATTGTAGTGCGTGACCTCGCGATTGACCTGGCGTGTGCCTTCCGTTTGAACTATCCGGAATTTCCGGATAGTTGCCCCCTCGACCAGTTCTCCATCTGCATATATTTTTTTGATATGCTCATTGATCGTGCGTACGTCCACATCGTAAAGCGCAGCCATCATCTTCTGCGTCAGCCAGATATTCTCGTCCTCATAGCGCATTTCGATGCTGGACGGATCGTCACCGGCCGCAGCGACATAGGTGAGGTATTCTGCCGCAGAGCTGCGGCTGGTGATCTCATTTTTCTTTTTCATGGCGATTCCCTCAAAACGAAATATCCGGTCTTACTCTGAGCTGTCCGGTGTTCCACCGGCAGCTCTTATTTTTTCCCTCGGAGTTTGTTCGTTTGCTAACTCTGCATTGATGATTTTCTTTATCTGAGACTGTCCATCCAAAAGATAATCTTTTACGAGCTTTATTTTCTTCGGATCCCATTTTTGGTATATGGCACCGCTTACGGTATCTTCTGTGATTGTCTCGTTATCCATCCCGCAGATTTCATGGACGGTCAATAGTAAATCGGTATCAGCATCTTCAACAGAATCCTTCAGGTACATGTCTGGAATGCCAACATTAACAGAAACTGCGCATACTATGCGGTTGCCATCCTCTATGGTTTTCTTTGCTTTCTCTTGTGCTCGAAGCTGCTCAGCTCTTGCGGCGACCTTTTCTGTATCAATATCCAAAAGCAAGTCTTCAACCGAAATATCAAGGGCGCTTGCTAATTTAGTAAGTTGCTCAATTCGCGGTGCCAATCTTGCCCCTCGCTCATATTGCCGTAGTGTGAAAACAGAAACATTCGCAAGAGCAGCCAATTCTGCTTGAGTCAGCCCACGTTCTTTTCGGTAAAAGCGTATTCTTTCGCCTACTCGCATCAAAGCATCACCTCATATGTACGATAGCACTATTTTTGCGTAAAAGCAATACAAAGTAGTTCAAACGAACAAAATTTCACTTGACAAGCTCAAATGACTGATGTATTGTTTTCTTGGTGGTTCGATTGAGCTATAATCAGGAGGTGAACAACTTGAAGATTCAAACGCAGAAACTCAAAATTGCTATGGCACGCGCTTGCATGAATGCGAACGACCTACAAAAAGCGGCAGGAATGCCGCGCCCAACACTCAATAATGCGATTTCTGGCCGTGGCGTAAGTCCGAAAACAGCTGGCCGCATTGCCCACGCGCTGGGCATTGACGTGACGGAATTGGTGGAGGTGCCTGACGGTGACTGATTTGATCACTCGGCAACAATTGGCCGAACAAATTCCTTGCGCTCTCAGCGTGATTGATGAGGCTCGGGCATCGGGACGGCTGGCGTACATCCAGTTGCGGCCTGGAGGCAAGGTGTTCTTCCGTCAGGAGCACATCGACGCATGGCTGGCTCGCTGCACACATCCGGCAAAGCCGCTGAACGCTGTTGCAACAACCTACCGCAAGCCCAGACAGAAAGGACGGTGACGCAGATGGCATACTATCGAACCTGCCCTCACTGCGGTGCCAACCTCGACCCCGGCGAGGTCTGCGAGGACTGCCGCACAACAGAAAGAGACGCCCACCAGCCGACCAAGCAGTGTGAGCGTCCCTATACAAACCGACCGCCGAAGCGGACTGTCAACCTTATTTTACACAAACCAGGCTGCGCAGTCAACGCCTCCGGCAAATTTTGAGGAGGAAATTTTGATGGAAAAATTGACATGTGAAAAGACCCGCGCCGCTTATCTGCTGTCCGACGAGATTTTCGGTGCTTTTCGAGGTGCACAGCTTGCGAATCATCTGCTCAACAGTGCGATGGATTTCCGTCTTGATGACGAGGAAGTCGATGACACTGACCAATACGTCCTGCGTGCCACCTTCAAGGAGCTCGTCTGGCGCATGGACATTCTGAGCCATTACCTGTCTGAGGTCATGAGCGACCTGTATCTGCTCGATACCGCAGCGCAGAAGTACAAGCCCGGCAAAACTGCTCTCAAGGCCACGCCCCCGAAAGTCTGGCCCAAGTCCGACGCTGAGATCCTTGCACGGGTCAAAGAGATCGTTGCCGAGCTTGGCTCTGCCGCACAGCAGCGCGTTCTGGAGATTTTCGGCGAGAAGCTGAATGGAGAGGAAGCGCGGCACGTCAGATATTACTCACGCCATCGGCGCCATCGGAAATATTAAAGCGGCAACTGCTCTCATGGCAGCTGCCGCTTAGATTTCCATATCACCTATTGTTTGCCGGATAGACACATCCAGCACCATCGCCAGCTCTGTCATGCTTACCTCCGTTTCCTCGGTAATGACATCAATAGCTTCAGACATGGCGCTCCTCCTTCCTTGCGCAGTCCAGCCGGCTTGACTGTCTGCGCAAATTGTGATATGGTTGTGATATGGTATCGATAGTGCAAAACCATATCGCCTGAGGGCGCAAGACCTGACTGTTGCAGCAGTCGGGTCTTTTTTTATGTCCGAATGCGGGACTCACCAGAATTGCACTGGAGCATCGCCCGGAGGCGGTGATGTTATGCTATATTGTGGGTGGACCGATAGTCCAAATAATTATGGGGGTATTGATTATGAAGCAAAAGAACGGTGAATCAAATTCCGCAGCGTACAAAAGCAGAACGAAGCCCGCGCAGTATATTGTGGTTGTCAAGCTTGACGGAAGTACACAAAAAGCGGAAAGCATTGAACATGAGGGAATCATCTATGACCGCACCGATCATGTTGAATTTGACCTTGATTCCGTGCCGGATTATGTTAGAGACAGACTTGCTGCGGCGACATTGGAATGCTACAGAGAATTCATTAAAAAGCCGGGAGCAATAGAGCTGCTTGACAAGAAAATGCGAGAGAGAAAGGCAGCTAAAAATTAGCCCATTTTTTAGCCCTTTTCTCGCAATTTAGCCCAGTTTTAGCCCATTCTAAAAGGGCTGTTGCAGGTCAAAACAAATCAGAGCAAGCAAAAAGAAAAAAGCCAGAAACCGTTGCGGCTTCTGGCTTTTCTTGATAAATCAGCGCTTGCTGAACTGCGGAGCGCGACGAGCGG
>CAVFCI010000087.1:0-5287 GCA_963620985.1 Hallerella sp.
ACCGAAATCCTTGAAATTTCAAGGATTTCGACGGCGGTTTATCCAACTCGAGGCGAGCCTTTTCTCGCTGCGGCTCGGTCACGGCGCGCTACCCCTCGAGTTCCCCCGCTGCGCGGATATCTTTAAGCTGACGGGAGCCGAACCCTGCCGGTTTTGACAGGCTGAGCTCCCCCTGTGGGGAGCTTTTTCAAATTTATCTGTTGCGCATGACGGTCTTCATTCTCAGGCCGTGGTCGAGGATGCTCTTGCGCAGGCGCAGGCTCTTGGGCGTGACCTCAAGCAGCTCGTCGTCGGCGAGGAACTCAAGGCACTGCTCAAGGCTCATCTGTCTGGGCGGGATCAGGCGCAGAGCCTCATCCGAGCCGGAGGCGCGGGTGTTGGTCAGGTGCTTGGTGCGGCAGACGTTTACCGCAACGTCGTCCGACTTCGGGCACACGCCGACGATCATGCCGGCATAGACCTTCGTGCCGGGGGTGATGAACATAGCGCCGCGCTCCTGCGCGTTCCAGATACCGTAGGCGACAGCCTCGCCGGTCTCGAACGCAATAAGCGAGCCCGTGTTGCGGCGTGCGATATCGCCCTTGTACGGCTCGTATTTCTCAAAGACGGAGGCCATGATGCCCTCGCCCTTGGTGTCGGTCAGGAACTCGTTGCGGTAGCCGAACAGTCCGCGTGACGGGACGAGGTAGCTCAGCTTTACGCGGCTGCCGACGGGCATCATCTCAACAAATTCGCCCTTGCGCGCACCGAGCTTTTCCATAACTGCACCCATGTAGTCGGAGGGAACGTCGATCACAACGCGCTCTATAGGCTCGCAGGTCGCGCCGTCTATCTCCTTGTACAGCACACGCGGGGGCGAGACCTGAAACTCGTAGCCCTCGCGGCGCATGGTCTCGATAAGTATGCTCAGGCTCATCTCGCCGCGGCCGGCGACATTGAACGAGTCGGTTGCGCCGTCAACATCCGATACGCGCAGCGACACATCCTTGAGCGTTTCGCGGATAAGCCTGTCGCGGATCTGGCGCGAGGTGACAAACTTGCCCTCACGTCCGGCAAAGGGGCTGTCGTTTACCGAGAAGGTCATCTCCAGCGTGGGAGCGGATATCTTGACAAAGGGCAGCGGCTCAGCAGAGCCCTTGGCGCAGATGGTATCACCGATGGTCACGTCGCCGATGCCGCTCATTGCGATGATATTGCCCGCGGCGGCCTCGGTCACGGGGACCTTGCTCAGGCCGTCGAACTCGTAAAGCGACACGGCCTTGGCCTTTAAGGGCGCAGCGTCCGGCGCGTGGTAGTTGCAGACCTCGATCTCCTGATTCTGCTTTATGATGCCGCGCTCGATGCGGCCTATGGCGATGCGCCCGACGTACTCGTTGTAATCGACGCTGGAAACGAGCATCTGGAACGGGCTGTCAACGTCCTGCTCGGGCTCGGGGATGTACTCAAGGATGGTATCGAACAGGGGCTTGAGATCCGTGCCGGGAACCTCGGGCGAATAGCTTGCCGTGCCCTGACGGCCTGAGCAGAACAGCATCGGGGAGTCGAGCTGCTCGTCGGTCGCGTCAAGATCCATAAGAAGCTCGAGCACCTCGTCTATGACCTCGTGGATGCGCTGGTCGGGGCGGTCGATCTTGTTGACGACAACGATGACCCTGTGGCCGAGCTCCAGCGCGCGCGAAAGCACAAAGCGCGTCTGCGGCATCGGTCCCTCGGCAGCGTCAACGAGCAGGATAACGCCGTTGACCATTTTGAGGATACGTTCTACCTCGCCGCCGAAGTCGGCATGTCCCGGGGTATCGACGATGTTTATCTTCGTATCGCCGTACTGCACGGCGGTATTTTTCGCCATGATGGTGATACCGCGCTCGCGCTCAAGATCGTTGGAGTCCATGACTCGCTCGACGATCTCCTGATTTTCGCGGTAAACACCGCTCTGCTTGAGCATCTCATCGACAAGCGTGGTCTTGCCGTGGTCAACGTGCGCGATGATCGCAACATTCCTGAGCTTCTGCATTTAAACTCAACTCCTAATCAAAATTCAACACAAAAATATATTTTAGCACCATAATGTCTGAATTACAAGGCTTTTTAACGTTGAATTTACATTTTTCGTGATGCTGCAATAAATACGCGGCAGCGGACACAGAAAAAGCGTTAGGACTTGTTAAGCTACACTTTATCCTTCTGCATGATTTCCACGACCAGCTTCTTGAACTCTGGCGTATATCGCTTGTTCGGCACTCCCTTCGACATACAAAAGCGCTCCATTTCTTAGTACTAAGTATTATGTCATGCTTGTCTAACAAATGGGGTGCAGTTCACTTGTGATGACTGTTTCCCATGGTTCGAGTGACTGGATTTGAACCAGCGGCCGGCCGACGCTGCGCGTTCGGCTGGCCGAGCGGCGGATTTGATTTGCAAGAGGCCGCCGGTTCAGATATTCAAATACAAAAAACAGCCACCACCTCGTGATGACTGTTTTTCTTGGTCCGAGTGACTGGATTTGAACCAGCGGCCTCTTGAACCCCATTCCGTTTTCGGGGCTCTGATTTTTGTAGAGTTATCAAGCAAAATTTCTTCACATCAGATAATGTAGGCACTGTGAAAAAATCAAAACCGCTGCCTGTAATCTCTAGTTTTATATATAATTTCTGCGGTTAACAGACATGCTGCTTCCCTGCCGTTCTTGTGCAGAACCATTGTTATCTGCTCACGGGGTTCCAAAACAATCTTTGAACTTCGTGCCGTCTAAAAGTTGTTTTTTGCAGCAGTTATAACAAAGCAGTCTCTTTCTTTGCTTTTTAAGCAATTTTAGACAAAAAGACACAATATATAACATATATATGCGGTATAGTGTTGATGATTGCAAGCACTTTTTGCGCAAAATGCTCTTCAGCGCTTACCTTTGCATCTTCCTGCTTCTCCAAAGGCTTTGGATTTCTCTATTTTCATGCAGAGCTCTGTGACGTTAATGTAATTAATTTTGCGCCCCATTGACGGCGTTAGCAAAGCCGTGGATTCGTTTTCGGAGTCACGGCAAAAATTTTGTTTTCTTGTCTGTCTGCCCGATAGATAGCAAGTCAGGCATTTGTGTCTGTGCATTTTTAATAATATGCATAACTCTTATTTAGTGACATTTAATAATTCGTTCAACAGTTTATTGACATTTAAATATTGATGTGATATCGTCCAATTATGTTCTTCTGTGCACAGGAAGTTGTGTTGTCGGTTGCTTAATAGCGCCCTCCCAATATGCTTGGGGAGGAAATTATGAAAGGGAGTATTTTATGAGTCCATTATTAGTAATTGTCTGCATAGTTATTGCAATTGCACTTCTCGTATTTCTAACCGTCAAGGTCAAGCTTCATCCCTTCTTTGCTCTTACCGCCGCAGCCATTGCCTTCGGCCTTATGATGGGACACGATATCAATGATATTATGACCTCCTATGCAGATGGCCTCGGCGGAACGATTTCCGGAATAGGCATAGTAATTGCGATCGGCACCGTTATGGGTGCATTGCTCGAAAAAAGCGGAGCCGCCGAGACCATGGCAAAGACCATACTGAAGATAACTGGCGAAAAGCACGCCTCGCTCGGTCTGGCCTTCACCGGTTATTTTGTTTCGATCCCCGTATTCTGCGACTCTGCATATGTCCTGCTGTCCCCGCTTGCAAAGCGCATGGCCAGAGATACAAAGGTAAGTATGACTACAATGGCCGTTGCGCTGGCAATGGGTCTGCACGCCACGCATATGCTCGTACCGCCCACCCCTGGTCCGCTGGCCGTCGCCGGTATTCTGAATGCTGACCTCGGTCTTGTAATACTGCTCGGCATGCTCGTCTCCATCCCCGTCGTTCTTGTAGCTCACTTCGCAGGAAAGATCCTCGGCAAAAAGTATTATTATATGCCCGAAGAGCTTGCTGTTGAGGCAACTCCCGAGGAAAACCGCAAATATCCGGGACCTCTTGCCGCATTTCTGCCCATTATTCTCCCCATCGTTCTCATGCTTCTGCGTACCGTTGCGTCGCTCGACTCCGCGCCTTTCGGTAACGGCGTTGTTTATAACCTCTTATATTCCTTGGGCAACACAAGCGTTGCTCTGCTCATCGGACTTGTCATTGCCTTTATCTCTTATATGCGAGTTTGCCCGCACGACAAGAATGTCTGGACGTTTGACGGAGAATTCGGCGAGGCACTGAAAACCGCCGGACAGATCGTGCTGATCGTCGGTGCGGGCGGCGCGTTTGCAACAGTACTGAAGATGTCCGATCTCCAGAGCATCGTGGAAAACGCATTTTCCGGCGCAAGCATCGGAATCCTTGTTCCCTTTATCATCGGAGCTATCTTCCGTACAGCCATAGGCTCCGGCACCGTCGGCATGATAACTGCCGCCTCGATGCTTCTGCCGCTTGTCGATGTGCTGGGCTTCAACACCCCGATCGGCCTCGTCATCGCAATGCTGGCGTGTGCCTCCGGCGGCTTTATGGTCTTCCACGGCAACGACGATTTCTTCTGGGTAGTCACGTCAACATCCAATATGAAGCCTGAGGTCGCATACAAGGTATTCCCTCTCATCAGCATCCTTCAGGCCGTCACCTCACTTGCCTGCGTGTTTATCCTTCAGTTGATATTCCTCTGATCTTAAATAAATTTATTGTTTGACAGACTAACTATTAAAAGTCAAGGCCGAAATGCGGAGGCGCGGTGAAATGAGAGAGCGCAACATTGTAGTGCTTCCCCTCAGCCCGCTTCTTAGCGAGGTAAGCGGCAAATGTCGGATCCCAAAGGCAGACATATTTGGTGGCATTGTAAAGGGCGTAACGCAGATAGCGAGAGCCGCGTTTCTCCATGTGCGAATAAGCTCCAGACAGAGAAA
Source organism: Hallerella sp. (assembly GCA_963620985.1). Classification (GTDB taxonomy): domain Bacteria; phylum Bacillota; class Clostridia; order Oscillospirales; family Oscillospiraceae; genus F23-B02. Next base: position 4,878 of record CAVFCI010000087.1, read on the forward strand.
GCTGCCCGGACTGGTAAGTAGAGGGCGACATCCCCGCGTATGCGAGGATCTTATCCGGCGAGTCGAAGCGGGAGTTCCTCGTTGTGGTATGCTGTGTCTGTGTAGGACTTGATGTCCACATCAGACATGAGCATAGCTGCAATAGTTCGCGCATCGACACGGTCAGTCTTGGTTTTGCGAAGGCTCAGGCTTTTCCGGTAGAGGTTGGTGTGCAGCGGATTGATGGCATAGGTTGGCAGACCTTTGTCAAGCAAAAATCCAAGGATATTGTAGCTATAATGTCCGGTAGCCTCAAGCCCTACTTTTATTTTATCTTCCGGTCGAACACAACGGCTAAGCTGACGGGAGTTGAACCCTGCCGGTTTTGACAGGCTGATTTTCACCCATGCTTCGTTAAAGCCCTTGAAAAT
>CAVFCI010000088.1:0-4970 GCA_963620985.1 Hallerella sp.
GCTCGGCGGAAAAGTGCAGTTAAAAAAGTCCCGCGAGGGACTTTTTTGACAAGCTAAAATATCGCAACGCGATATTAGCGCAATTGTTTGCAGGGGGTGCATCGTTATGAAGGATCGCGGCACATTGACCGAATCTATGTTTTATGTATTGATGTCCTTTCTGCATCGGGAAATGTGCGGAATTGAAATTACGGAATTTGTAGAGCAAAAAACAAATGGTCGAGTACGGCTTGGCCCTGGAACCCTATATACGCTATTGGGAAAATTTCAGGATGAACATCTGATTGAAGAAACGCAAACCGACGGTCGCAAGCGAAGCTACCGTATCACAGATAAAGGAAAAACTGCTTTTCAGGATGAATTAGTGCGGCTGAAAGCCTGTGTTCTTGACGGAGAGGAGGAGAGCTTATGCGCAAAGTGAGAAAAATACTTCCGGTGTCCGCCGCTGACATCTTAGGGCTTGAAAAATGGCTGGAAGATCAGGCAAACAACGGCCTGTTCCCCGTCTCAATTGGGAGTTGGGCAACTTTTACGACTACCGGAGTACCCGGCACTCGTTTCCGTTTAGAACCATACGGGAAATGCGGGGATTCTCCCACAGAAGAGCAAATATCTTTGTATCGCAATGCGGGCTGGGAATATGCCTTTGCCATTGGCGCAAGCTATTATTTCCTTTTCTACACGACGGATCCCTCCGCCGTTGAGTTGTACTCCGATCACGAAAGCCGTGGGCTTTCCTTGGAACGATTGGAAAAGGCTGCTCAGCGTGCTCAGCGGAGAACGATGATTTTTTATTTTGTACTTATCGCTGTAATTGCATGGTTTCTCTTTTTCTACAAAAGTAAATTTGATGTCCAGCCCAATAACTTAGCCTACCTTCCCATCGTTCTTCTGCAAATATTTAATCCTGTTTTACTCGTATTTATCATCGCGCAGATATTCATATTCCGAAAAAATGGCCGCGATTTAAGGCTTCTCAAAAACTCCTGCAAAGCACTCAAAGAGGGATTGGCGCCACCGCCGTCTGCTGGGCCAAGCAAGAAAATCGTATGGGAAAATGCGATGTCCCTTGCTGCAATTATCCCGATAGCAATATTGATTTTGGTGCAATATTCTGCGCCACACAGCAATATACCATTAGATGATTTCAAGCGGCCTTATATTGAAATACAGGCAATGGAAAGTACGCCGGTGTACCAATGGAACGATTTATTTGAAGATCCCCCATTCCGCAACTCTCAGGGAACATATTACGCGGATGTAGAATATTCCCTTCTTGCATCGAGTTGGTATTCAGTCACACAGGAAGCGTACAGCCCGCAGAATGGTACGCGAGGCAATGTATTCTCCAAAGATCCGGAGAACGGCGCAAATCGCTATTCACCAGAGTTAGAAATGACTTTCTTTAACTTGCTGATCCCACCTATGGCTCAATCGGTTGCAGAGGCACAGATGGAGCAATATCGGCTTGTGAACGTCCGCTGGAGTTACGAATACGTTGATTATTCAGACTTGGATTTTGTGATTATCGCGAATGAACCTAATGGAATATTGCAAATGGCAGCATTGGGCAAAGGGGGTAAAGTCGCTGTATTCCGGTATGGCGGGCAAGAAAAGCTACGCGCTCACTTAGACCTCTTATCCACGTTAGTTATGTAAATTTCACCATATTATACCTTATGGGATAGAGCAGCTTGTAATAACAAGCTGCTCTATCCCATAAGGGGGCAAAAGGGTAGACAGCACAAGCTGTCGCAGGGAAAATGCAGTTTTCCCTGTGCGGCGTAAGCCGCATAAATCAAATATTATTCGCTCTCTGAGCGAATACATTGAGCTGTCAGCTGTCAGCTCTCAGCTCTCAACTGGCGTGTCAGCGCCGCGGTTTCCGCCGCACCTTCGATACCGTGCGCCTGCAATAAACGTATCCGTAGCTGCGTCAAAGCGCCTCTAAAAAACCGCCTGCAAAAAAGCGAGGAGGGCGGCGGAGCAGGCGCGGCGGTCGCGGAGCATGACACCGAGGCGTCGGGTGACGGTCTTGTCGGTGGGGCGGATGGCGATATCGTAGGGTATGCGGCGGAGGATGAGCTCCGGCAGCATGCTGACACCGAGCCCGCCCTCGACCATGGACATGATCGCGTAGTCGTCCCAGGTCGTGAAGTGCACACGCGGGCGCAGACCGTTGTCCGCGAAGAGCTCGGAAACGTCGTGCGTACCGGCCTTTTCGAGCAGCAGAAACGGCTCGGTGCACAGGCTCGCAATGGGCACGACATCGAGCTGCGCAAGCCGGTGCTCCTTCGGCAGCACGGCCATGAAGCTGTCGCTTTCGAGGTGTATCAGGTCGAGGTCGGACTCGTCCGGCAGCCTCGTGAAGCCGCAGTCAACGCTTCCGTCGCGCACCCAGCCCTCGATCTCGCCGTAGTCGCCGAGCAGCAGCTCGTAGTCGATGCCAGGATAGCTGCTCTGGAATTTCTTGATGAGATTCGGCAGCCGGTGCGTGGCAATGCTCGATATCGTGCCGATGCGTATCAGCCCCGACTGCACGCCGCGCAGCTCATCGACCTTCATTTGCAGCCGCCGGTACTCCGCGCACAGGCTCCGCGCATACGGCAGCAGGCGCTCGCCGTCCGAGGTCAGGCGCACGCCCGTGCGCCCGCGCTCCAGCAGCGACAGGCACCACTCGCGCTCCAGATCGCCGATCATGCGGCTGATGCCCGACTGCGAGTAGCTCAGCTTCTCCGACGCGCGCGTGAAGCTGCCGCACTCGACCGTCGTCACGAACGCGAGGTATTTTGACACGTTCATATCCATTTTTCTCGCCTCACTTATCTGCTTTTGTGATAGATACCATGATAAACATTCGCTTTTCAAATACTTTAGACTATGATACAACAAATCCATTGAAAAAGGAAGGGGAAAGAAATGTTTTATGTAAGCACACCCGAAAAGCAGCCGCCGGAGCGCTTCAGAACGCCGCTTCAGGAGCTGGCGTACAAAACGCTCGGCGAGCTCGGCATTGAGTATGAGCGCGTGGACACGGACGAGGCCGTGTCGATGGAGCTGTGCACACTGATCGACGAAAAGCTCGGCGCGCAGATAGTAAAAACGCTGCTCGTCTGCGACCGTAAGCAGACAAATTTCTACCTGTACATCACGACCGGCGGCAAGCAGTTTAAAAGCCATGATTTCTCCGCCGCACTGGGCATTTCCCGCGTGTCGTTCGCGCCGAGCGACAAGCTCGAGGAGCTTCTGGGCGTCAGGATCGGCGCAACGACGCTGCTGAGCCTGCTGCTGCCCTCGGCAAAGGACGTGCAGCTCGTGTTCGACGCGGACGTGCTCGCGCAGGAGTACTACGCCTGCTCCGACGGCACGGCCACGGGCTTTCTGCGGATGAAAACGCGCGACATGCTCGGCATACTGCTGCCGTACATGCATCGGAGCTATCTGACGGTGGGCTGACGCTGCCGGGTCAATCCGTCTCAGGGCGGTCGAGCCTGACCTGTGGTGCGCGGGCATTGATGGCGGACAGAGCCTGCCTCATGGCGGCCTCGCTTTCGGTGAACTGCTCGCGGAGCACCTTGCCCGACGTGCCGAGCAGCACGAGGCTCGTGTAGTTATAGCCCATCGCGCCGCAGCACAGCCGCGCCGTGCCCTCGTAGATGCGGATGAATGCGCGTTCGATGTCGCTGTAGGCGAAAAAATCCGTCCTCAAAACCGACGTGCAGAAAACGCCCAGCTTTCCGACCCGTACACGGTCAAATGCGGGAGCCGCGGCAAAATCGGCAGCGAGGATATCGTTCGTGACGGCCTTGCCGTTGATATAAAACTTGTTTTTAGCCATTTTTCGCACCTCCTTTTTTGCTTATCATACATAGGCGGCGCAGCGGCTCACTGTTGCGTGTGCAACACTTTTCTGAGAGGAGAGCTGACAATGAAAAAATATATTACGGCGCTGCTGCTGTTCGGGGCGAACGGGGTGGTCGCAAGCTTCATCGCGCTCGGCAGCGGGCAGATCGTGCTGCTGCGCTCGGTGCTCGGCAGCGCGACGCTGCTGGCGCTGTTTTACCTCGGCGGCGGGCGCTTATCCGGCCTCGGCAGCCGCCGCGACGTGGCGCTTCTGGCCGTATCGGGCGCTGCGATGGCCGCCGACTGGCTGCTGCTGTACGAGGCGTATGCGCGCATCGGCGTCGGCCTGTCGATACTGATAAACTACACAGGCCCCGCGCTCGTCATCGCGCTGTCGCCCGTGGTGCTCAGGGAAAGGCTCTCCGCCGGAAAGCTGTGTGCGCTCGGGCTTGCGCTGTGCGGCGCGGTGCTCATAAGCGGCAGAGCCGTGTCCGCAGGAACGGACGCGGCGGGCATCGTGTGCGCTGCGCTCTCGGCGGCCGCCTACGCCGTGATGGTGCTGTCGAACAAGCTCACGACGCGGATAAAGGGCGCGGACAACGCGCTGCTGCAAATGCTGTTCACCTGCGCCGCCGTCGCGCTCTGCTCCGTGCTGCGCGGCGAGGTCAGGATGAGCATTGCCGCGTCCGACCTGCTGCCGATCCTGCTGCTGGGCGTTGTGTGCACGGGGTTTGCCTGCCGGCTGTACTTTTCGTCTATCGGCGAGCTGCCCGCACAGACTGTTGCGATCTGCGGCTATCTCGAGCCGCTGTCGGCGGTGCTGCTGTCCGCGCTCATCCTCGGCGAGCGCATGAGCCCCGTGCAGCTGCTCGGCGCGGCGCTTATAATCCTCGGCAGTTTTTTTGCTGGCGCTTTGCCGCACCTACGGCGCTGAAGCGCCAGCTGAGAGCCGATAGCTGATAGCTGAGAGCTGAAAGCTGATAGCCGAATGTATTCGCTCTCCGAGCGAATGATATTTGATTTGTGCGGCTTTGCCGCAGCTCAATAATGTTGCGGCTTGCGCCGCGATTTAATGAACACCTCATCCGTCGGCTATCGCCGACACCTTCCCCTCGTAGTAAGGGGAA
>CAVFCI010000089.1:0-4876 GCA_963620985.1 Hallerella sp.
CAGCCGACGGATGAGGTGTTTATCAAATCATTTGCCGTCAGGCAAACACAAATTTATCTGAATCATAACGATTTAGTCGGCAGAAAAAATGAGAGCACAGATTTCAAAGTCTGCGCTCTCGTTTTACGTCTGATATTAAGTTTTAGTTCCAACGTGACGGAAAATTTAAAATGAAGCGTCGGTTTTAGCTGCGTCAAAAGCCGTCACAGGGATCCCATAACAAGGATGCGGCTATCGCCGCGATTTAATGAACACCTCATCCGTCAGCCTGGCGGCTGACACCTTCCCCTCGAACTTCGTAAGGGGAAGGCTTGGTGCGGCGCAGCATTTTAGATGCTGCCACAACGCAGCTCCGCACTTATGGAACGCGAAACGTTATGGTTTATTCCATTGCTTCCGGTCGGGACACCGCAATAAGCGTATCCGTAGCTGCGTCAATGCGCCTCCAAAAAAACGCTATCAAAAATCCTCGAAGAGCATGTTCAGGTCGCAGTCGGCGTTAATGCCCGGGACGCTGCCCGTGAAGCTGTACTGCCATATTCGGTGGGCGTAGTAGAAATACGGATAGCTGCCGATGCCGGCGCACCAGAAGGTGTAATCGGCAAGCTGGGCGAGGTCGTAGCCGTAGTAGCCGGTGTCGTTATATATGTATACGCCGGCCTCATAGCCCGCCGCCTCGACGGTCCGGCAGAACGCAAGCGCGCAGGCCGTGAGCGTTTCACTGTCCAGCCCGTCGGTGCGTGCGGTATCGCCGGATATGCGTTCCCAGTCGAAGAACAGCGGCAGGTCGAGCTCGCGCCCGTCGAGGAGCTCCAGCACGAAGCTCGCCTCGCTCACCGCCTCGTCAGCCGTTATCGCCTGCGAGAAGAAGTACGCGCCGACGCGCAGTCCCGCCGCCTTCGCTTCGTCGATGTTCTTGATAAAGTAATCGTCCGAATACAGCTCGCCGCTGCCGTAGTACATGCCGCCTGCGCGGATGATCGCAAAGCGCACGCCGCTGTCATAGACCTGCTGCCAGTCGATATCGCCCTGATACGAGGACACGTCCACGCCGCGGCTGGCCTTGTACTTGCCGCCGGTGTAGGTAAGGTTCCCGTTCGGATCGGCGGCAAAATCGTCCTTATCCATGTCGTTTACCGGCACGCCCTCCTGCGGGACTATCCAGACATAATCGTCGCCGTTGAAGACCTCGACCATGCCGTAGTGCGGGTCGGCCTCGGTCTCGGCTGCGCGGCGCGACTGCACGAGCGCATATACGCCCAGCAGCAGCGCGGCGATGAGTATGACCGCGAAAACGGGTCTTATCCCTGCGCGGCTTTTGTTGCTTCTCTTTGTCTTTTTCATGCCTCCATTTTATCATAGCTCACAGCGGCTGTAAAGTTAACAATCATCTAACTCCAGCGATGCCAAGAGGCTCCTGCCGCCGTAGCGGAGGCTGCTTTTCAGGCGCTCGCGGCCCCGCTTTATGGTGCGGCTGACGCTGGATATATGAAGGCCGAGCTCGTCGGCTATATCCTGCATGGGCATCTGCTCGAGGTAGTACATGCCGATGAGCTGCTTCTGGCGCTTCGTGAGCTCCGAGTTTATTGCGCGGCGCAGAGCCACCGCCGCACCGCCCTGCGCGCCGGACACGAGTTTTATGTACTGGCGCAGCGCCATGTATTCCTCCTGCTTAGCAAACATGTTGAGCTTTCTTTCCTGCATTGACATCATCTCCATAGTAGTTTTTCAGGTAACGCGAAACGGCGAGCGCATCGCGCATCATGCTTGTGAGCATCGCTATCCTGCGGCGCAGGCGCAGCCTGTCGATCTCGCACATGCTCTCGTCCGCGAGCCCGCTCCTGAGCTCGGCTATCCGCCCTCTGCACAGCGCGGCGCTTTCGCTGTATTCCGCCGAAAGTTCCATCAGATTCATTCGTTTTCTCCCTCAAAAAATAATTAAAATTTATGTTGACAAACACAGAACGGTTTGCTATTATATTTGAGCCGGTATCGTGCTGGTGTAGCTCAGTTGGTAGAGCAGCTGATTTGTAATCAGCAGGTCGGGGGTTCGAGTCCGTCCACCAGCTCCACCGTCAAAGCAAAGTCAATATCGTATATGGGGGATTTCCCGAGTGGCCAAAGGGGACAGACTGTAAATCTGCTGGCAATGCCTTCGGTGGTTCGAATCCACCATCCCCCACCAAAAGCCTTCGCACAAAAGTGCGGAGGTTTTTTGCTTATTACCTCCTTACTTTTTCACTCTTGCCTTGCTCTTGCGAAGGCTTTTTGGTAAAGTAAAAAGCAACAGGCAACATGTAATAAGCCGGCGGGAGTTGAACCCTGCCGCCTGTCAGCTTTAACACGACTCCCGTCAGCTTATCCCGCCAATAAGTGCTAAACTTTATAAAAACGATCCCATCGAGGTGCACAGTATGAACGATTCTCTTGAAAGATTTCTCGTTGCGCAGGAGCATTCCTACGACACGGCGCTGCGCGAGATACGCGCAGGACACAAGCGCAGCCACTGGATGTGGTATATCTTCCCGCAGATCGCCGGCCTCGGCATGAGCTGCACCGCGCAGCTTTACGCGATAGCGGATATAAACGAGGCGCGGCAGTACATTGCCCACCCACTGCTCGGCGCGCGGCTTATCGAGATATCGCAGGCGCTGCTGACGCTCGACAGCTCCGACGCGACCGCCGTCATGGGCTATCCGGACGATCTCAAGCTGCGCTCGTGCATGACGCTGTTTGCGCAGGTGTCCGACGATCCCGTGTTCACCGCCGTGCTGGATAAGTTCTACGGCGGCAGAGCCGACACGCGCACGCTCTCCATCCTCGGCCTCGGCTGACGCGCAGCATTGTAAATCCATCAACCTACCGGTGCTCCCTCGGAGCATCGGTAATTTTTTAGCCTGCTGCCGATGAGCCTTGCGCGGTCATAGCGGTCAAGCTCGGAAAACAGCGCGTCAAAGCAGTCGGCGCAGACAAGCTCGTTTTCCCACGAGAACATCTCGTCGCCGTTTTCAAACGGCAGACGGCACTCTCCGCAGCAGCTTTGCGTATAGTTTTTATTCAAGTGCATTTCTCCCCGCAAAATAATTTATGCAATTGCATTGTCTGCTTGAGATAATACACGCTTTTGCGTAATTTGTCAAGCCTCTTTCTATACCTTTGCGGAAGCCCGCGCTCCGCAGAGGGCTGCAAAAGTATCGACACTGTTGCTGTTCATGTGCAATTGTCACATCCGAGAGAGGCAAACACTCTCAAACCGCATCTTTTTTGGTGCAATATGACGGTTTTTTAAGGGTCATTTTTATAACATCTCACAATTGTATATTTAGTATTTAAGGAATAAAATCTGAGAGTGGGAATTGAGTTTCCCGCCATGATTCAGTTATCAATTTTTTCATTAGGAGAGAAAAAACCATGATTACAAACGAATATCTCAAGAGAGTTTACGACTCTGTCGAAAAGCGCGATCCCGACCAGCCCGAGTTCCTTCAGGCTGTCCGCGAAGTATTTGAGAGCCTCCAGCTCGTCGTTGACAAGCACCCCGAGTGGGAGAAGAACGCGATCATCGAGCGCTTCGTAGAGCCCGAGCGCGTCGTCACCTTCCGCGTTCCCTGGGTCGATGACAACGGCAACGTTCAGGTAAACCGCGGCTACCGCGTACAGTTCAACTCTGCTATCGGACCTTACAAGGGCGGCCTGCGCTTCCATCCCTCGGTAAACCTCTCCGTCATCAAGTTCCTCGGCTTCGAGCAGATCCTCAAGAACTCCCTGACCACCCTCCCCATGGGCGGCGGCAAGGGCGGCTCCGACTTTGACCCGAAGGGCAAGTCCGATGCAGAGGTCATGCGCTTCTGCCAGAGCTTCATGACTGAGCTGTACCGTCATATCGGCCAGTTCACCGACACTCCCGCAGGCGACATCGGCGTCGGCGCACGCGAGGTCGGCTACATGTTTGGCCAGTACAAGAAGATCGTTGACCGCTTCGAGGGCGGCGTTATCACCGGCAAGGGTCTGACCTTCGGCGGCTCTCTGGCTCGCACTCAGGCTACCGGCTACGGCCTGTGCTACTACGCAGCGGAAGCACTCAGCCATCTTGCAAACACCTCCTTCGAGGGCAAGAAGGTCATCGTTTCCGGCGCAGGCAACGTTGCTCAGTACGCAGCTGAGAAGTGCACCCAGCTCGGCGGCACAGTTATCGCAATGTGCGACTCCAACGGCTACATTTACGATCCCGACGGCGTTGACCTCAAGAAGGTCATGGATATCAAGCAGAAGCGCCGCGCACGCATCAGCGTCTATGCAGACGAGGTTCCCGGCTCCGAGTACCACGAGGGCCGCAAGGGCATCTGGACGCTCAAGTGCGACATCGCAATGCCCTGCGCATCCCAGAACGAGATGGACGCTGACGACGTTCAGCACCTGATCGACAACGGCTGCATGGCAGTGTTCGAGGGCGCAAATATGCCTCTTACTCCGGAAGCGATCGAGAAGGTTCTCGGCAACGGCCTGCTGTACAGCCCCGGCAAGGCATCCAACGCCGGCGGCGTTGCTACCTCGGGTCTCGAGATGAGCCAGAACTCCATCCGCATGAGCTGGAGCTTCGACGAGGTCGATGAGAAGCTGCACGGCATCATGAAGAACATCTTCAAGGCATGCTACGACGCATCCGTCGAGTGCGGCGAGCCGGGCAACCTCATGCTCGGTGCAAACGTTGCAGGCTTCCTGAAGGTCGCCGACGCAATGCTGGCTCAGGGCATCGTCTGATCCGCAATTTAAAAACTCAATAAAAAATGAGAGCACAGACTTCAAAGTCTGTGCTCTCATCAGCCTGTCAAAGAACCCCCGTTTTCAGTATGCGAAAACGGGGGTGTTGCTATAA
>CAVFCI010000090.1:0-4874 GCA_963620985.1 Hallerella sp.
CCGCGCAGCGGGGGAGCTCGAGGGGGCAAGACCCGCCTCGAGTTGGATTATAGCCATCAAAAACGCCTGAGTTATCAGGCTTTTTGACGAGCGTAGCGAGATTTTTCGTGAAGCGAAGGCTTCACAAAAAATGTGGCGTTTGTGAAGCGTGCAAAAAAGTCACAGACTTTTTTGACACGCTGAGCGCCGAAAAGGGGCGCTGACAGGCGGTAGTGGTTCGACTCCCGTCAGCTTAAACGGCTGCCGTAACCTGATTGAAAAAATCGCTTTATTTTGTGGGATTTTCCGACCTTGTCTCGCCGCCGAGCATTGCGCTCGCAAGCGGGATATCGTTGAAGATAATAACGATCTCGGGTCTGTACTCCTCGCCGCAGACCTGCGCAAGCCTGTCTGTCATTGCGGCCATAATGGGCTTCTTGACCTCGTCGGTGCGGTCGGGCATCATCGTCCAGTCTATAAGAACTGTCGGAGCGAGCTTTCGCACGTTTTCCTTTTCCATCTCATGTATGTATACATAAATGTTCTTGGAAAGAGTAGAGGTGTTGGCGCATATCTGCTCTGCAAAGTATTCCATGAGATCAGCTTTTACGTCAGCCGGAAGTTTTTTAGTTACGGTTACATGAATGATAGGCATAACATTGCTCCTTTGTCAAGTTTTTTCGCACAAAAATGTGAGCGACGGCGACATAATAACACCTATTATATACACTTGTCAATTATATTAAAATAAGATTTTGTTATGATGCACAGGCCGAAATTCTGTGTTCAATAATGATAAAATCATTGTAATATGTCCGGCAGAATGATAAAATTGTCGCATCCGTGCGAAGCGTTCAAAATTTCAAGGAGGACAGCCATGATAACTGTACTGAAAAACGGACTTATATATGACGGCACCGGCGCGAAGCCCTTCACCGGAGATGTCGTCATTGACGGCGACAGGCTCGCGTATGTCGGCACCAAGGCCGAGGTCAAGGCCGATAAGCTCATCGACTGCACAGGAAAGTGCATAGCTCCGGGCTTTATCGACGCTCATTCCCACAACGATTTTTTCTGTGACTACGACAATGCCGAGGTGTATTTCGCGCCCTTCCTGCGTCAGGGCATAACCACGCAGGTAACAGGCAACTGCGGCTTCTCCTGCTTCGGAATAGAGCGCGGCTCGCAGTATAAGCAGTATGTCGGCGCGGGTCTTTTCGAGGCTAAGGATCCCGGCAGCTTCAGGCAGTTTGTCGATGAAACGAAGGGCAGGCTCTTTGTGAACATCGTTCCGCTCATCGGCCACGGTACGACGCGCATAGCCGTCAGCGGCTTAAAGCCCGGCAAAATGGACGCGCAGGGGAGAGAAAAGATGCTGGAGCATGTGCGCGAGGCAATGGAAAACGGCGCGTTCGGAGGAAGCTTCGGCTTCATGTACGAGCCGGGCATGTATTCCGACATGGAGGAGCTCGTGGCCTTCGCCTCGGCCATAGCAGAATATGACGGCATCGTGACCGTTCACCCCCGTGCAAACTCCAAGATCGCGCTGGGCTATCCGCTAATTTCAAAGCCGCATATCGAGCTTGCTCTCGACGAGGTGATCGAGATAATGAAGCGCTCGAAGTGCCGCATGGAGTATTCGCACCTGATCTTCGTTGGGACCTCCTCGTGGAAAAGCATCGACCCGATGCTCAAAAAATTCTACGATTACCGCGCTCAGGGCTACGATATAGCCTACGATAACTACTCGATGACCTACGGCGCATCGACCATAAACGTCATCTGTCCGCCGTGGTACATGGCGCTTAGCGAGCAGGAGAAGAAAAAGCCCGTGAACCGCCTGAAGCTGCGTACGGTGATCGACGTTACACGCCTGCTGCTGGGCATAGACTTCAAGGACATAACCATCGCCTATATAAATGACGAGCCCAAATACAAGGCCTATGAGGGACGCAAGGTAAGCGAGGTCGCAAAGAGCGAGCGGCGCGACTGCCTCGACCTTTATCTTGAGCTCATCGACGCATCAAAGGGCGCAGGCAAGGTGTATCTTGACAAGTATTATAATGAAGAGCTCATATGCCGCCTGATGAAGGACGAGCTGAGCGTGTTCATGACCGACGCATGGGTAGAGCCCCGCGGTGTGCAGAACGGCGCGGCCTTTCAGGGCTATCCGAACTTCCTGATAAAGGCGCGCGAAAACAATATCCCGTGGGAGAGCGTCATAAACAAGATGAGCTGGAAGATAGCAGAGCGCTTCGGCTTTTCCGAGCGTGGCCGCCTTGCCGAGGGCATGTTTGCCGACGTGACCGTGTTTGAGCCGGACGGCCTGCGGGTATTCCCCGATGAGCCTGGCAGAAGCGCCGAGGGCATAAGCCATGTTTTCGTAAACGGTGAAGAGGCCGTGGCAAACGGCGAGCTCACAGGCGCACGCAGCGGCAGCATGGTGCTGAAAAAATAAGAGCTATAAAAGTTCAAGCCCTCCGTTTTCACGGAGGGCGGATTTGCTAGCTGGGCTGCTTTTTTATGTTCAGCAGTACGATCGCCGACAGCACAAGTAGTATGCCGGCAGCGCTCATCGGGGTGAGAGCCTCGCTGTATATCACAACGCCGACTATCGTTGCGACGACCGGCTCGACCGAGGCCATGATGGAAGCCTTGCCGTTTTCAAGCCCCTCAAGGCCATGGGTATACAGAAGATACGGCAGGAAGCAGGTCACAAGCCCCGTTGCGAAGGCAAAGCCGAAGCTTGACGGTGTCTGCGTTATGATATCGAGATACTCCGTTCCGCCTATGGCCGTCGCACCTATGGCGGCGAGTACGCAGGCGTAGAAATTGATCGTCAGGCTCGAATACCCGCGGTTGAGCGCAAAGCGGCCAAAAATGCTGTACAGCGCGTAGCATACGCCCGAGGTGAGGCCGAGTGCCAGACCTATGGGAGTTATCGTTGTGCTGCCTCCGATGCCGGAGACGAGGCAGCAGCCGGCAAAGGCGAGCACCATTGCGGCAAGCTTCTGACCCGTGAGCTTTTCTTTGAACAGCAGCGCCGAGAACAGGATAACAAAGCAGGGTGCGGTGTACAGCAGTATCGCCGCCGCCGAAAGGCTCATGTAGTCCATGGCCTTGAAGTAGCACACGCCGAAAACGAGCAGAGCGACAACGCCGCTGCCGACGAATATCCAAGCATCCTTCAGACGCACCTTAAACGCAGAGCGGTTCGTTATAAGGATAATGAGCCCGAACAGGACTGCCGCAAAAATGCACCTTATCGAGATGCAGCTTATGGCCGAGATGCCCATCGTGTCGAGCGTGCGGCGGAAAAAGCCCATGAAGCCCCACAGCGAGCCGGCGAGAATGACGCATACGGCGTATTTGTTCTTCATCATACGAGACCTCCTATCCACGATACCAGCGGCACATATATTATCGGCAGCACGATGGCGGGCAGGAGGTTCGGAACATTCACCTTGCGGTCTGTAACACCGATCATGTTAAAGCCCATGCCGATGAATATGGCACCGCCCACTGCACTCATTTCGCTTATGACCTCCGAGCTCAGAAAGGGCGACAGTGCCCCCGCAAGCAGCGTGAGCGTGCCCTCCCAGATAAGCACCGGCACGAGCGAGAGCACAACGCCGATGCCCATTGCAGCCGACATTGCCGCCGCCGCGACACCGTCGATGACGGTCTTTGTATACAGTACGCTGTAGCTTCCGCGCAGTCCCGCATCGAGCGAACCCATTATAGCCATCGCGCCGACGGTGAACATGACCGAGGCACTTATAACGCCGTCGGCAAATCTGCCCTCGGCAAGCTTTTTGCCCTCGAAGAGCTTGGCAACTCTCACGCCCGTGCCGTCGATGAACTCGTCTATCTTCAGAACCTGTCCGATTATCGCGCCTATCGCAAGGCACAAAACGAGGCACATCGTATTCGTCGAGCCGACGATGCCCTGTACACCGAGCGACAGGACGACAAGCCCCATTGCGGTCATCAGGCAGTCAACGAGCTTATGGTTGATCTTTGTCCTGAGCAGTGTCCCGAGCGTTCCGCCGACGAGAATGCCCAGCGCGTTAACTATCGCAGCTATCATTTTCCGACCTTCTCAATGATCTTGATAAAATGTACCTGCATATTCTAATTACTTTGCTATCAATAGTCAACACTCTTTTTTATATTCATTGACAAAAAAATAAATGCTGTGCTATTATATCTGATGTTATGAATATTTGCGGGTATGATGGAATTGGCAGACATGCGAGATTTAGGTTCTCGTGCCTACGGCGTGCAGGTTCGACCCCTGTTACCCGCACCAAAACATTAAAAATGCTCAGGCCAACGGCCTGAGCATTTTTAATTGGGTTTAGCTTACTTGTACATTTCGATGAGGCGCTGCAGGTGCTCGTAGCGAGCCTTTGCATTCTCTTCGTTGCGCTCGAACAGGTTCTCCGCACGGTCGGGGAACTCACGGGTCAAACGGTTGTAGCGAGCCTCGTTCATGAGGAAGTCGCGGTAGCCGCCGGCCGGAGCCTTGGAGTCGAGGGTGAACTTGCCGGACTCAGCCGCAGGATTGTAGCGGAAGAGGTTCCAGTAGCCGCACTCGACAGCCTTCTTCATCTCGGACTGGCAGTTGGTCATGCCGCCCTTGATCGAATGCATCTCGCAGGGAGAGTAGGCGATGATGATAGACGGGCCGTGGTAAGCCTCAGCCTCCTTGATGGCCTTGAGGGTCTGGATCATGTTAGCGCCCATTGCGATCTGTGCAACATAGACGTAGCCGTAGGTCATTGCGATCTCGGCCAGAGACTTGGACTTGATCTCCTTGCCTGCTGCCGCAAACTGTGCGACCTGACCGATGTTGGAGGCCTTGGAGGCCTGACCGCCGGTGTTGGAGTAGA
>CAVFCI010000091.1:0-4779 GCA_963620985.1 Hallerella sp.
ACACCTCATCCGTCGGCTATCGCCGACACCTTCCCCTCGTAGTAAGGGGAAGGCATGGTGCACCGATTTCGGTGCTGACAAAGCTTGCACTGTTCCTGCGGGAGGCGAAACGTTATGGTTTATGCCAATGTCTCCGGTCGGGATACCGCAATAAACGTATAAGTAGGTGCGCCAAAGCGCCAATGAAAATAGGAGAGTAAAAATGTTCGATGTTTTTGTTCAGATCGTAGGATTTGTCGGTCTGCTGTTCTTTTTCGTATCGTTTCAGGTAAAATCGAATAAGAAGCTGTTTGTTATGCAGACGCTGGGCTGCCTGTGCTTCAGTGCGCAGTTTGCGCTTTTGGGTGCGTTCAGCGGCAGTCTCAGTGTTCTGATAAACATAATTAGAAACGCCATGCTCACGCGCTATAACAGCAGTGCGCTTGTGCGCTGGAAGGGCTGGATAGTCGTGTTTTCGGCGGCTACTACGCTCGTAGCGCTGCTGACATGGAGCGGTCCTATAAGTCTGCTTCCGGTGGCGGGAACCATCGCCGGAACGCTGGGCTACTGGACCAACAATGCAAAAAAGATACGGATCGCAAATTTGGCGGTGAACGCGCCGTGTATGCTCGTGTACGATGCGCTTGTCCACTCGTGGGGCGGCGTTGTGAACGAGTGCATCACGATCGCTTCGATAGTTATTTCAATAGTGCGTTTCGGCTGGTCTGCGCTTGACGGCGACGAAATAGTCGAGGAGAGAGCCGATAG
Organism: Hallerella sp.; assembly: GCA_963620985.1. Lineage (GTDB taxonomy): Bacteria > Bacillota > Clostridia > Oscillospirales > Oscillospiraceae > F23-B02. Next base: position 748 of record CAVFCI010000091.1, read on the forward strand.
TTGATAGCTATCAACCAGCCCCGGTTTCCTCCGCACCCTCGATACCGTGCCGCCAGAGATATATGTATAAGAGGAGCGCCAAAGCGCTATCAAAAAAACTCCCGCCTCGAGAGAGACGGGAGCTTTGAGCGTTGTTCGATTAGTCGGTCACATAGGGCAGGAGAGCGATCTGACGGGCTCTCTTGATAGCCTCGGTGAGCTGGCGCTGATGCATTGCGCAGGTGCCGGTGGTACGACGGGGCAGGATCTTGCTGCGCTCGGAGACATAGCGGCGGAGCTTTGCAGTATCCTTATAGTCGATGCCGGTGGCCTTATCCACGCAAAACTGGCAGACTTTTCTGCGCTTGCGGTTTTTGGGATTGTTCTTATCGAAAGCCATTAGCTGTATCCTCCTATATTATTTTTAAAACGGCAGTTCACCGTCATCGTCGCCAAGCTCGGCGAAGGCCGACGCGCCCATAGAGGGGCTCGGAGCGTCGTAGCTTGAGGTGTGACGGGGCTCACCGCGCATATCGCCGCCCTCGCGGCGTTTGCTTTCGCCGAAATACATATTGTCAACAACGACCTCGGCGCTGCGGCGCTTGCCGCCCTCGCGGTCGGTCCAGTCGCGGATCTGCAGTCTGCCGGAAACGACAGCCATGCTGCCCTTGGCGAAATACTTGCTGACAAACTCGGCAGTCGAGCGCCATGCAACGCAGTCGATGAAATCGGTCTGCTTTTCGCCGCCGTCGCGTCCGCCGAAATCGCGGTCAACGGCAAGGGTGAATGATGCGACAGGGGTCTGTGACTGAGTGTATCTCAGCTCGGGGTCACGGGTCAGGCGACCCATGATCGTGATGTGATTAAGCATAACTCGTCTCCTTACTCAGCACGCAGGGTGATCAGGCGACGCATGATGCCGTCGGTGATGCCGAGGATACGATCCAGCTCTGCGGGGAAATCCGCGCCGCTGGTGAACTTCATCAGCACATAGTAGCCTTCCGAAATGTAGTTGATCTCGTAAGCGAGCTTGCGCTTACCCATCTCCTCCAGTTCGTCCAGGGTACCATTAGCCTCAACAAGCGCCTTGAACTTCTCGACGACGGCAGCGGTCTGCTCCTCGCTGAAGTTCGGGTTGATGATGTACATTACTTCGTACTTCTCAGTTGCTTTTGCCATGGTTTGCACCTCCTTCTGGTCTTTTGGCCCCCGATCGCGTCGGGAGCAAGGATAATCTGCTCATACCGGCAGACCATAACATTATATCTGATTTTCTCCGTTTGTCAAGGTTTTTTCGGTGGCGCATTCAGTCTGCACCTATACGCATATTGCAGGTGCACGGTGTCGAGGGTGCTGCGGAAACCGCAGCGCTGAAGCGCCGGTTGATAGCTGATAGCCGGAGGTGTTCGCTCTTCGAGCGAATGAAATTTGATTTGTGCGGCTTTGCCGCACCTTAATAAGGTTGCGGCTATCGCCGCGATTTCATAACACCTCATCCGTCGCGCAAGCGCGACACCTTCCCCTCGTAGTAAGGGGAAGGCTTGGTGCGGCGCAGCTTTTGAAATGCTGCGACAACACTACACCGTACTCACGTTACGCGGCAGCTTTCTTGTTTAGTCAGCAGCTGCCGGTCGGGACACCGCAATATCTGTATCCGTAGGTGCGTCAATGCGCCTATGAAATGACGAGGGTGTCCATGATGGCGAGCATTTCGGGGTTCGAGCGGAGCTTTACGCGCTCGTCCTCGTTATCGTCGCCCATGAGCACGACCGTTGCCAGCACATAGTCTGCGGTCGAGCCGGCGGCGGGGAAGGCCATGCAGTAGCTGCCGCCGTTGGTGAAGCAGATGCCGCTTGCGTTCTTGAAGCTGACCCTGCCAAAGTTCTTGTAGTTCTCCTCGACCGACTTTTCGAGCGCGGCGAAGTCCTCGCCGTGGTAGTAGGGCGCGTACTCGATCTGGATCGCAAAGTCGTCGGCGTTGAGTATCGCAACGTGCGAGTCGCCGGAGTCGGTGATGTAGCCCTCGGACACGACGGCGAAGCCGTGCTTATCCGCGTCGTAGGTGACGGAGACGGTGATCTCCTTTGCGTCCCTGTAGCCGCTTGCGAAGCTGTAAACGCCGGACTTCGGGTTCTTTATGGAAAATTCCGCGCTTTTCTTGCCGCCGGACTTAGCCGCCGACTTTGCCGCAGCCTTGGCCGCCGGCTTCTTTTCTGCGCCGGTCCTGCCCTTGAGAGCAAGCGCCGCGCCTGCCGCTGCCGCCGCCGCGATGGGTGCTATGACGAGCCATTTTTTCATTGTGAAGACCTCCGTTTTGTAATGTTTTATAATTAACGTTAGCTTGATTTTACTCCATACCGGCTGCTGTAGTCAAGCGCCGCGTGCAAGTTGAAATTAAATGCACATTGTGATATAATTCAACGTGTCAAAAAATCCACAGAGTTTTAGAGGCGCATTGAGGCAGCTACTTATACGTTTATTGCGGTGTCCCGACCGGAGACAACGGAGGAAACAAGTACGTTTCGCGTTCCGCAGGTGCGGAGCAGTGTTGCGGTGTCCCGACCGGAGACAACGGAGGAAACAAATACGTTTCGCGTTCCGCAGGAACAGTTCAAGCTTTGTCGGCACCGAAATCGGCGCACCATGCCTTCCCCTTACTACGAGGGGAAGGTGTCGGCGATAGCCGACGGATGAGGTGTTCATGAAATCGCGGCGTAAGCCGCAACCTTGTTGAGGTGCGCAAAGCCGCACGAATCTAATTTCATTCGCTCGAAGAGTGAATACCTTCGGCTGTCAGCTCTCAGCTATCAGCTCTCAGCTGGCGCTTCAGCGCCGTAGTTTTCTCCGGCGTTTCGACACCGTGCACCCGCAATCACCGTATAGGTACAGCCTGAAAGCGATAACAAAAAAAGGACATTGAAGCATATGAAAACTCCGCTTATGATGATAATAAATCCGGCGGCGGGAAAGGGCGGCTTCAGGCGAAGCCTGCCGGACGCGCTGCGAATGCTGTCGGACGCAGGCTATGCGGTCACGGTGTACTTCACCGAGCGCCGCGGTCACGCGACCGAGCTTGCCGCGCAGTACGCCGGAGCGTTTCCGCGCCTGCTGGTTCTGGGCGGCGACGGCACGCTCGCCGAGGCGATCGCGGGGCTCATGCCGCTTGCCGAGAGGCCGCAGGTGGGCTATATCCCCATCGGCACGGCCAACGACGTTGCGCGGACCGTCGGCCTGCCGAAAAACGACATCCTCGCCGGTGCGCAGCGCTTCATCGACGGCACGCCCCACGACTTCGACGAGGGACGGCGCGACGGCGGCTACTTCAACTACGTCGCGGCCTTCGGTGCGTTCACCGAGGTCAGCTACGCAACGCCGCAGGAGATAAAAAAGCAGCTCGGCGAGGCGGCGTACCTGCTCGGCGCGATGAAGAGCCTCTCGACGCTCAAAAACCGCCGCGTCACCGTCGAGTACGACGACGGGGTGCTCGACGGCGAGTTCCTCTACGGCAGCATGTCAAACTCCTATTCCGTGGCCGGCTTTATCGACCTGCCGCGCGATGAGATCGGCCTCGGCGACGGACTGCACGAGCTCGTGCTGGTCAAAAAGCTCCCGAACGCCGCCGCGCTTGCGACGCTCGCGGCAAAGGTGCTCAGCCACGACCTGAACAGCGAGTACATAATCATAAAGCACACCCGCCGCGCCCGCTTCATCTTCGACGAGCCCGAGACCTGGACCTTCGACGGCGAAAACGGCGGCGCACACAGCGAGATATCCTTTGAAAACTGCCCGCAGGCGATCTCCCTTGTTTTTTGAGGGCGCATTGGGGCTGCGCCTATACGGTGATTGCGGTGTCCCGGTGTCGAGAGTGCTGCGGAAACCGCGGCGCTGACACGCCAGTTGAGAGTGGAGAGCTGAGAGCTGACAGCCGAAGGTGTGCGGCTGCCGCCGCACAGATTTGAATCCGTGCGCTTTGCGCAGCTCAATAATGTTGCGGCTATCGCCGCAATTTGATAAACACCTCATCCGTCGGCTGTCGCCGACACCTTCCCCTCG
>CAVFCI010000092.1:0-4521 GCA_963620985.1 Hallerella sp.
GGAAGGCATGAGGGTGCGCAGCAATTTTTAAGATGCCGCAACAACATTGCACTGCACCTGCGGGAAGCGAAACGTTACGGTTTGTGTCAGTCTTTCCGGTCGGGACACCGCAATATGCGTATAGGTGCAGACTAAATGCGCCAGTAAATTCACTTGGAGCTGCGGCGGCGGGCGGCCTCGAAGCGGCGGCGCGCCTCCTCGTATTCCTTGCGGGCCTTCTCGTAATCGCTCTGCCGAGCCTCGGCCTCGAGCTTTTCGGCCTCCTCATTGAGGCGGCGGGTCTGCTCGGTGAGCTCGTCGATATCCTCCGCTGCGGGCGCGGGACGGTACTCGTCGTCTTTCTTCTTGGCCCAGCGGCGGGGCTTTTCCTCCGCTTCCTCCTCGTCGTCATCGTCATCCTCATCGGCCTCGTCCTGTGCCGTGCCGCCGGTGAACGCGGCGGCTGCCTCGGGGCGGACATACTGCGGTCTCTCGCGCCCCTTTACAATGTCGGAGAAGGTCCGGCTGCACAAGAGCGCGACTATCGCGGCGGCGACGGACAGACCCAGCAGCACGAGCATTGCTATGAGCTGCGTTTTGCCGCTGCCCGAGCCGTCCTCAAGGGCGTAAACGAAGCTGCGGTAGCCGTTTGACATGCCGTAGATGTTCAGCACGAGCGCGGCGACGGCGGCGATGCAGGCTGCACCGGCTGCTGCGAGGATGCGCGTCCTGTTGGGCTTGAGCGCCGCGAGCACGCCGAGAACTCCGGCAGCAAGGCCGATGATGCCGATGACGCGCAGGGCGTTGTACAGGGTCTTGCGCAGGTCGAGCTCGGCGTTCATGCTGTCAACGTCCTCCTCGACATAGTCGCGCGCGGCCTGAAGCACGGCCTCGTAATCGCTCTCATCGGTCACGCGCTCGGCGATGCCCTCGTTGTCCATGAGCACCTCGATGCCGGCCTTGACCGCGTCCTCCGCATTGTCCTGCTCGGTGAGCGTGTCCTTGAGCTCGTTCATTTTATCGACATTTTCGCTCAGCTGCTGCTGACCTGCGTCAAGCTGCTGCTTTGCGGCGCTCAGCTGCGCCTTGCCGTTATCCAGCTGCACCTTCGCGGCATCGAGCTGCGCCTTGCCGTTATCCAGCTGCACCTTCGCGGCGGCAAGCTGAGTTTTGCCGTTTTCTATCTCCTGCTCGGCGGCGGCTATCTGGGTGTTCGCCGCGGCAAGCTGCGCCTGACCGTCCTCATACGCCTTCATGTCGGCCTTGAGCTCCTCGATGGAGGTGTAGCCGTACTTTGCAAGCGTCTGCGAGACGAGGTCGCCCCATGTGCCGAGGCGCTGGATGAGGTCGTACACGGGCTTTGCCTTTTCGTATGCCGGCGTTGCCTCGTCGAGCTTCTGCTGCGCCTCGTCGCGCTGAGCCTTCGCGTCGTTGAGCTGAGCCTCGGCATCGTCAAGGCGCTTCTGCGCAGCCTGATACTCGGCGAGCTTTGCGTTGTACTGCGCCGCAGCCGCGTCGTACTCGGACTGACCCTGCGCTATCTGCGCAGCGCCCGTATCGTACTGCTGCTGCCCCTCGTTGAGCTGCTCGGTGCCCTTCTGATCGGTCACGACCGACTCGGTGTAGTCCTTTTCGTCCTCGGTGCGGTCTGCCTCCGCCTCGCGCAGCTCCGTGACGCGCTTTTCGAGGGTATCGACAAAGTCGGTGATGTCGGCTCTCTGCCCGCGCTTGAAGCGCAGGATATCCGACAGCTCGTCCGAGCCGCTGCCGGCGGCGACGATGCCGAAAACGGAGCTTGCCGCGAGCAGTATGCTCAAGACCATTAACAGCGTTCTTTTCATGTCGTTTATGTTCCTTTCTCCGGCGGAGGCAAATTTCCCCCATTGCCTCCGGCTTTTTTAAACCTTCCTGTGTCTTTGCGCTATATCGTCTATGTCCTCATTAAACAGCGGGCGCAGGCGCAGGAGCCTCCGCCTGAGCGTCGTGCGCATAATGAAGCGGTCGCCCCACACGAGCGTCTGCGGCAGCACGAACAGCACCAGCAGCAGCGATATGATCGTTCCGCGCCCCAGCACGAGGCCGATGACGGAGATTATGCTCTCGCTGCTTATGAAGCCTATGAGCAGACCCGCGATGACGAGTATGCTGCCGCTCGTCACGAGCGTGGGCAGCGCACCGTTGAGCGCAAGGCGTATCGACCTGCGGCGCGAGACGTTCTGCCCGCGCAGCTCGAGATAGCGGTTCGAGACCACTATGGCGTAGTCTATATTCGCGCCCATCTGAATGGCGCTGACTATCAGATAGCCCACGAAGAAAACGGAGTGCTGCGTAAAGTGCGATATCGAGAAGTTTATCCATATGCTGCCCTGAATGACCGCAATGAGCAGCACCGACAGTCCCGCCGAGCGGAACACGAGCATTATCACCAGCACCACGAACAGCGCCGACAGTGCGCTCACCATTATATTATCCGTCGAGAACGAGTCCTTCAGGTCGCGTGAGGCCGTCGCGTCGCCGGTGACGTAAACATCGTCGCCGTAATAGCGCTCGGCTATGCCGTGGATGCTGTCTATGAGCGCGTAGCTCTCGTCCGACTGCACGGGCGTGTCCGAGTACACGAGCATGCGGCTGTAATGCCTGCCCTGAAGCTGCTGCTTCGCCTCGGAAAGCTGAGTGTACAGGCTGTCTATCATGTCGAGCTTATCCTGCGAAAGCTCGATGCTGCCCTCCTCGGCTATATCGTGCAGGAACAGAAACAGGTCGATGAGCGGGATCTTGTACTCCCGCATATTCTCCTGCACCTGCTCGTAATCGGAGTGGCGGGCGGCGTAGAACACGAACAGCGCCGAGGCCGTCGTATCGTCAAGCTCCGCAAGCTCGGAAAACTCCGCTATGCTGAGCCTGTCGCTTAAACGGTAGTCGCCCGCGACCCTGACCGAGGCGATGCCCAGCACGGAGGTGACGTGGTCGAGCTGCGATATCTCGTCGAGCATCTGCGCCTCCGTCTCATAGTCCCCCGCCGGTACGACGAGAGCCATCATGTTTTTGTTCCCGAAGGTGCTTATGATGTCCTGATGCGCCTTCTGCGAGTCGTTCAGGCGCAGGGGCAGATCGTCGCTGTAGTTATACGAAAACGGGCACATGCTCGAAAAGTAAAACGCGGCGATCGCGACGAGGATGAACAACGGAGGCACGAGCCTGTGCGTTTTCCACGCAAAGCGCCCGACCGCGTTTATGCTCGGCATGAAGCTGCGGTGCCGCGTTTTTTCTATTGCGCGGCTGAACATGACGAGCAGCCCCGGCATGAGCAGGAACACCGTCAGCATGGATATGAATATTGATTTTATCAGCACCTTGCCGAGGTCGCCGCCCAGACCGAACTGCATGAAGGTCATGGCAACAAGGCCGCCGATGGTCGTCAGCGAGGACGAGGCTATCTCGGGTATCGCCTTTGCCAGCGCCTCTATCGCCGCGTCATACACATCGAGCTGCCGCCGCTCCTCGGCAAAGCGGTTGCACAGTATGATAGCATAGTCTATCGCAAGCGCAAGCTGCAAAATGAGCGTCACGGAGTTTGCGACATAGGATATCTCCGTAAACAGGAAGTTCGAGCCCTGCTGGAGCGCCGCCGCCATACCGAAGGTGATAAGCAGCACCGGCACCTCGGCATAGCTGCGCGAGGTCAGCAGCAGCAGGATGATGACCGTCACGACGCTCAGTGCGCCGATCACGAGCATCTCGCCCAGAAGCTGACTGCTGAAGTCGAAGCCGACCTCGGTGTAGAGCTTGATATTGCCGCTGTCGCAGCGGCTCTCGACAAGCTCGGTCACGTCCGCGAGGGCGTTTTTGCTCACCTCGTCGTCCGTGCCTCCGGCAAAGCTGAGCGTAAAAAGCGCCGCGCCGGAGCTGTAGTGCTCCTCGGTGTCGTCAAAGCTCACCGAGCGCACGCCATCTATTTCCGCTATCTCCTGCGAGAGCGCGAGCGCATCGTCATACGATATGTGCTCTATCATGAGCTCCGCCGTCGCAAAGGTCGTAAATTCGCCGTCCATGGCGCTCAGTCCGCGCCGCGTCTCCGTCTCCTCGGGGAGAAAATGATAAAGGTCGTTCTCGACCGTCGTGAGCTGCGAGGTATAGACCGACAGGCACGCCAGCGCAATAAAAAGCGCGAGCATGAGCTTCCTGCTGTCAATGATGAATTTGGCTAATCTGTGCATGTGCTTCTCCCGCTGAATTGTGTGTCTATTTATTTTATTACAAAAGGAAACAAACATCAAGACATTATTGTCAAGTTTTTATTAATTTCTTGCATTCTCCCCTAATATGGCATATACTTTTTGGGAAGCGCTTCAGCGCTGCTGCGCTGAAGCGCCCCAGCTGAGAGCGGAGAGCTGATAGCTGATAGCTCAATGTATTCGCTCAAAGAGCGAATGAGATTTGATTTGTGCGGCAAAGCCGCACATCAACAAGGTTGCGCCGTTGGCGCAATTTGATAAACACCTCATCCGTCGGCTGTCGCCGACACCTTCCCCTCGTAGTAAG
>CAVFCI010000093.1:0-4518 GCA_963620985.1 Hallerella sp.
CCCGTCAAAGAGAAAAAGGTGAAAAGCGCCGAAAAGGGGCGCTGACAGGCGGCAGTGGTTCGACTCCCGTCAGCTTAGACACCGACACGGCAGCTCAGGCACAGCCTGCCGCAGAAGAACAGAACATAATAACAGGAGGAATAAAAAATGAGTAAACAGCATCCCATCACGATCAGCTCGTGGACGCTCGGCGATCAGTGCAGCTTTGAAGAGCGCGTCAGCGCGGCGAAGGCCGCAGGCTTTGAAGGCATCGGCCTGCGTGCCGAGACCTATGTCGATGCCCTGAACGAGGGGCTTTTTGACAGCGATATCCTTGCAATTCTCGAAAAGTACGATATGAAGGTAACGGAGGTCGAGTACATCGTCCAGTGGGCGGAGGCTAACCGCTCCTACGAGGAGAAGTACAAGGAGCAGCTGTGCTTCCATATGTGCGAGCTGTTCGGCGTTGATCACATAAACTGCGGCCTGATGGAGAACTACTCCGTCGAATGGACGGCGCAGAAGCTCAAGGAGCTGTGCGGCCGCGCAGGAAAATACACCATCGGCGTTGAGCCCATGCCCTACAGCGGACTTCCCGGCATCCGCAAGGCTTGGGAGGTCGTAAAGGGCTCAGGCTGCGATAACGCAAAGCTCATCCTCGACTCGTGGCACTGGATCCGCGCCGGACAGAGCTACGATCCCGAGCTTATGGCCGATATCCCCGCAGAGAAGATAGTCGCCATCCAGCTCAACGACGTGCAGGCACGCGCCTACGCCGCCGCGATACTCCGCGACGAGTCCATGCATGACCGCGCCCTCCCCGGAAAGGGCTACGGCGACACCGCGGGCTTTGTCGAGATGATAAAGGCCAAGGGCGTTTCCCCCGCCGTCGTGGGCGTTGAGGTCATAAACGACGCTATTCTGGCCACCGGCGTAGCACCGGCAGCAGAAGCAAACTACAGCGCCGTCTCGGAGGTGCTCAGCGCAGCCTGGCCCGAGATGCTGTGCAGCTAAGAAAGGAGAACGAACATGGAAAACAGAATTGACGGACACACCAGACTTTTTTGCCTGATCGGCTCTCCCGTAGGGCACTCCGGCTCTCCCGCAATGTACAACTACAGCTTTGATAGGCTGGGTCTTAACAACGCATATCTCGCCTTTGACGTTCCCCTCGGCAAACTCGAGGAGGCAGTCAGGGCGCTCAGGCTCCTGAACGTCGGCGGCTTCAACATCACGATGCCATGCAAGACCGCCGTCTGCGAGTACCTCGACGAGCTGACCGACGCGGTCAAGCTCATCGGCGCGTGCAACACCGTCACCGTCAGCGAGGACGGCAGGCTTATCGGACACAACACCGACGGCGTCGGCTTTGTGAGAAATCTCGAAAAGCACGGCGTTTCCGTCAAGGGCAAGAGCATAGTCGTTCTGGGTGCGGGCGGCGCAGCTACCGCGCTGAGCATTCAGGCCGCCCTCGACGGCGCGAAGAAGATCGTCATCCTCAACCGCAAGAGCTCCAAGAGCTTTGCAAACGCCGAGCTCACGGCCTCCAAGATCCGCTCTAACGTCCCCGGCTGCGAGGCCGAGGCAGACGATCTCGGCGATGCGAAGGCCGTCGCCAGGGCTGTCGATGCCTGCGACATTCTGGTCAACGCGACCAAGGTCGGCATGGCTCCGATGGATCACGATTCGCTCATCGATCCCGACCTCTACCGTCCCGATCTCGTCGTTGCCGACACGGTCTACAATCCCCGCGAGACACGCATGATAAAGGAAGCGGCTGCTGCCGGCTGCCTTACCGTCGGCGGCATAGGCATGCTGCTTCAGCAGGGCGTTGAGGCGTTCCGCCTGTTCACCGGCAGAGAAATGCCTGAGGACGAGGTCGCCGTAAGGTTCTTCAGCTGAAGCATAAGAGAGGTGTGCATAAGATGAAATTTCCCACGATGTTCAGTCCGATACAGATCGGCACCGTTACTGTTCCGAACCGCTTTGTCGTCCCGCCGATGGGCAACAACTTTGCCAACTCCGACGGCTCGCTGTCCGACCGCTCGGCGGCCTACTACGAGGCACGCGCAAAGGGCGGCTTCGGGCTGATAACCATAGAATCCACCGTCGTCTACTCCGAGGCCAAGGGCGGTCCGAGAAAGCCCTGCCTTTTCAGCGACGATGTCGTTGACAGCTTCCGCAAGGTCGCCGAGCGCTGCCACCGCTACGGCGCGAAGGTCAGCATCCAGCTCCAGCACGCAGGTCCCGAGGGCAACTCCAAGCTCACCGGCTACCCGCTCAAGGCCGCAAGCGCCATGGCCTCCCACTGCGGCGGCGAGATCCCCGTCGCAATGCCGACCGAGGAGGTCTACCGCCTCATCGAGGCCTACGGCGATGCTGCCGCCCGCGCTCAGAGAGCGGGCATAGACATGGTCGAGGTGCACTGCGCCCACGGCTATCTCGTCAGCACCTTTATTTCCGCGCGCACCAACAAGCGCACCGACGAGTTCGGCGGCTGCTTCGAGAACCGTATGCGCCTGCCGCGGCTCATCATCGAAAACATCCGCCGCAAGACCGGCAATATGCCCATCCTCTGCCGAATAAACGCAAGGGACGAGGGCGAGGGCGGCCTGACCGTTCAGGACGCGGCGGCGATCGCTGCCTATCTTGAGCAGGAATGCGGCATTGACGCGCTCCACGTTTCGCGCTCGATACATCTGCACGATGAGTTCATGTGGGCTCCGAACAACACCCACGGCGGCTTCAACGCCGACCTCGTGACCGAGATAAAGAAGGCTGTGTCCGTCCCCGTCATCACCGTCGGACGCTACACCGAGCCGCAGTACGCCGAGCTTTTGGTGCGTCAGGGCAGAGCCGACCTCGTCGCCTTCGGACGGCAGTCGATTGCCGACCCCGAGCTGCCCGTCAAGGCCCGCACCGGCCACCTTGAAACGCTCGCTCCCTGCATTGCCTGCCTGCTCGGCTGCGTGCCGAACATGCTCGCAGGCCGCCCCATCACCTGCGCAATGAACCCCTGCGTAGGCCGTGAGGCGGAGCTCACCCCCGCCGAGGTGCAGAAGAAGGTGCTCGTCATCGGCGGCGGCCCCGGCGGAATGTACGCCGCAATGATGTGCGCAAAGCGCGGTCACGACGTTATCCTCATCGAGAAAAACGCCGAGCTCGGCGGTCACTTCCTCGTCGCTTCGTATCCCCCCGCGAAGGGCGAGATCGCGCCCGCTATCCGCAGTCTCATCGTCAGATGCCGCGAGGCGGGCGTAGATATCCGCCTCGGTGTCAGCGTCACGCCCGAGCTCGTGGGCGAGCTCAAGCCAGACGCGGTCATCGTTGCGACAGGCTCCGTGCCGCTTGTTCTGCCCATCCCCGGTCTTGCCGGCTGCGGCTATGTAAACGCCGAGGATATGCTCACGGGTAAGTACAATGTCGGCAAGAAGGTGCTCATAGTCGGCGGCGGCATGGTCGGCGCGGAGGCGGCCGAACATCTTGCCGAGCGCGGCCACGACTGCGATATAGTCGAGATGAAGCCCGTCGTCGGCGAGGACATCATGCCTGAGCCGCGCAAGTACATCATGGCAAGCCTTGAGCAGCACAGGGTCGGACAGTTCACCAACGCCCGCGTCAGCGAGTTCTTTACCGACGGCGTTTCCTATACGAGCACGCTCGACGGCGGCACCCACGAGCTGCGCGGCTACGACAGCATCGTGCTGGCAATGGGCTACCGCTCCAACAACACGCTCTCGGAAGAGCTTGAAAAGCTCGTTTCGCAGGTGATAGTCATCGGCGAAGCGCGTCAGGCTCCCGGCAACTCCATGCTCGCGACCGGCGATGCGCTCAACGCCGCGCTTGCGATCTGAATACGCTTCCAATCCCCCCTTCCTTCCTATATAGCAGGAGGCTCCGCATCAAAACGCGGAGCCTTCTCATTTTTTTGGAGGCGCATTGACGCACCTACGGATACATTTATTGCGGTGGCACGGTATCGAGACATTGGAATAAACCGCAACGTTTCGCGTAACGTGAGTGAGTAGTAAGCTTCACGGTGTCCCGACCGGAAACACTGGAGGAAACCATAACGTTTCGCGTAACGGAAGTGCGGAGCAAGCTTTGCCCGCACCGAAACCGGCGCACCCTGCCTTCCCCTTACGAAGTTCGAGGGGAAGGTGTCAGCCGCAAGGCTGACGGATGAGGTGTTTATCAAATTGCGGCGTTAGCCGCAACCTTGTCATGGGATCCATGTGGCGGTTTTATGACGCAGCTTGAATCAACGCTTCATTTTAAATTTTCCGTCACGTCGGAGCTAAAATTCAATATCAGACGCAAAACGAGAGCACAGACCTTAAAATCTGTGCTCTCATTTTTCTGCCGACTAAATTAAGACATTTTATATAAATTTGTGTTTGCCTGACGGCAAAGGATTTGATAAACACCTCATCCGTCGGCTATCGCCGACACCTTCCCCTCGTAGTAAGGGGAAGGCATGGTGCGGCGCAATTTTTAAGATGCTGCAACAACATTGCACTGCACTCGCGGGAGGCGAAA
>CAVFCI010000094.1:0-4458 GCA_963620985.1 Hallerella sp.
CCCGTCAAAGAGAAAAAGGTGAAAAGCGCCGAAAAGGGGCGCTGACAGGCGGCAGTGGTTCGACTCCCGTCAGCTTAATCAAAACAATTTATTTTAACACTTAATTTACTCCTCTGCAAGTATTGAAAGCAAACAAGGCGCATGATATAATTTGTATAATTATTATAAATAATTGTACAATCGAAAGGATAAGTGACAATATGGGCCTTATAAAAGCAGGCGTAGGCGCTCTCGGCGGAACTCTGGCCGACCAGTGGAAGGAGTTTTTCTACTGCGATGCGATAGACAAGGACACGCTCGTCGTCAAGGGCGCAAAGCGCACGAGCTCGCGCTCGTCAAATACAAAGGGCAATGACAACATCATCTCAAACGGCTCTGGCATAGCCGTCGCCGACGGTCAGTGCATGATAATCGTCGAGCAGGGCAAGATCGTTGAGGTCTGCGCAGAGCCCGGACAGTTTACATACGACAGCTCGACAGAGCCGAGCATTTTTGAAGGCAAGCTCGGCGATAGCATCAAGGAGACCTTCAAGACCATAGGCAAGCGCTTTACCTTCGGCGGCGACACCGGCAAGGATCAGCGCGTTTATTATTTCAACACCAAGGAGATCGTGGACAACAAATTCGGAACCGCCACCCCCATCCCCTTCCGTGTTGTTGACAGCCGCATCGGGCTTGACCTCGACACCGGTGTCAGGTGCAACGGCGTGTATTCCTACAAGATAACAAACCCTCTGCTGTTTTACAGCAATGTCTGCGGCAACGTCGAGCAGGACTACGAGCGCTCGGAGATAGACTCCCAGCTCAAAACGGAGTTCGTAAGCGCTCTTCAGCCGGCATTCGCAAAGCTCTCGGAGCTGGAGCTTCGCCCGAATCAGATACCGGCTCACACAATGGAGCTGTGCGACCTGATGAACGAAACGCTAACTCGCAAATGGTCGGAGGCTCGCGGTCTGAGCGTCGTTTCCATTGCCATGAATCCCGTCAGCATCCCCGACGGGGACGCGGAGATCATCAAGAAGCTCCAGCAGGCTGCGGCGCTTACAAATCCCGCTCTCGCAGCGGGCACCCTCGTGGGCGCTCAGGCCGACGCGATGCGCACGGCAGCCGGAAACACCGCCGGCGCGATGGCCGGCTTTGTGGGCATGGGCATGGCGGCAAACGCCGGCGGCGCAAACGCGCAGTCGCTCTTCGGCATGGCCTCTCAGCAGCAGTCAGCAGCACCTGCACAGCCTGCACAGCCTGCGCAGGCGGCAAACACATGGACCTGCTCCTGCGGAGTGCTCAATAAGGGCAAGTTCTGCTCCGAGTGCGGCAAGCCCAAGCCCGCAGGCGCTCACAAATACAAATGCAGCAAGTGCGGCTGGGAGCCAGAGGATCCGGCGCATCTGCCGAAGTTCTGCCCCGAGTGCGGCGATCCGTTCAACGATGACGATCAGGTTTAAATGCCATGGAAACTGAAAGCTTACTTCAATACAAATGCCCCTGCTGCGGCGGCTTCATAGCCTATGACAGCCGCTCGAGCAAGATGAAATGTCCCTACTGCGACACGGAATTTGAGCTCGAAACGCTCAAAAGCTACGACGAGGGGCTCAAAAGCGACAAGACCGACGACATGAACTGGGCAGCCGAGGACGGCAGGGAGCATTTTGACGGCGACGGCGACGGCATGGGAGTTTACGTCTGCAACAGCTGCGGCGGCGAGATAATCGCCGAGGAGACCACGGCAGCGGCAAGCTGCCCCTTCTGCGGCAATCCCGTCATCTTCAAGTCCCGTCTCTCCGGCGAGCTAAAGCCGGACTATATCATCCCCTTCAGGCTCGACAAGAAGGCCGCAGCGGAAGCGCTCAAAAGACATCTGAGCGGCAAAAGGCTGCTGCCCAAGGTCTTTAAAAGCGAAAACCACATTGACGAGATAAAGGGCATATACGTTCCCTTCTGGCTGTTTGACACGGATGCCGAGGCAGAGTGCAGGTACCGTGCGACCAAGACGCGCTTCTGGTCGGACAGGGATTACGATTACACCGAAACAAGTCATTTCAGCCTTCTGCGCAGCGGCAGCATGGGCTTTGACCACATCCCCGTAGACGGCTCGAAGAAAATGCCGGACGACCTTATGGAATCGCTCGAGCCCTTTGACTTCAGTCAGGCCGTTGAGTTCCAAACGGCTTATCTCTCCGGCTATCTTGCCGATAAGTACGACGTTCCGGCGGATGAGTGCAACGGCAGAGCCAACGAGCGCGTAAAGCGCAGCGCGGATATCGCCCTGCGCAGCACGGTCGTGGGCTACGACTCCGTCACTCCCGAGAACATCGCCGTGCAGTTTTCCGAGGGCAGAAAGCACTACGCCCTCTACCCCGTGTGGCTGCTCAACACCACATGGAACGGCAGCAAATATACCTTCGCCATGAACGGTCAGACCGGCAAATTCGTCGGCGACCTGCCGGTGGACAAGGGCGCTTACTGGAAGTACTTCGGCGGGATCTTTGCCGCGGCCTCGGTCATAGCATACGCCGTCGAGCTTCTGCTGTTTCATTGAGGAGGTGCGGCATGAATAAAAAGCTGTTATCACTGCTGCTTGTACTAATCATCTGCATTGCCCTCGTCCCTGCGGTCATGGCCGACGGCTCAAAGAGCGTCGTTTACGATCAGGAGGGGCTGCTCGACGCATCCGAGGTCGAGATGCTCAACGCAAAGCTCGCAGAGCTGTACAACACCTATAATGTGGATGTCGCCATCGTCACGACCGCCTCGCTCGACGGCAAGACCGCGCAGGAATACGCCGACGACTTCTACGATGAAAACGATATCGGTCAGGGCGAAAATAAGGACGGCATAATGCTCATGATAAGCGGCT
Organism: Hallerella sp.; assembly: GCA_963620985.1. GTDB lineage: Bacteria > Bacillota > Clostridia > Oscillospirales > Oscillospiraceae > F23-B02. The sequence goes on from CAVFCI010000094.1 coordinate 2,858, forward strand.
CGGAGCGCCAGTATGCGCTAACGACCACGGGCAGCTGCATAAACGTCTTCTCGGACTACGATCTGGAGTATATATCGGATAACTTTCTGCCCTATCTGTCCGACGGGTACTGGTGCAGCGCCTGCACGAGCTTCATAAACGACTGCGGTCCCTGCCTCGTCGCGGCGGAGGACGATGATTATATCTACGATCCCGACGACTTTGACAACGACTATGACGATGATTATAATCTGATCGGCGCAAGCAGCTATTTCAGCCCCGCCTGGCTCGGCATGGCGCTTATTATCGGCCTCATCGCGGCGCTTATCGGCATGAAGGTCATGAAAAGCGGCATGAAGTCTGTGTCAATGAAGGCCTCGGCAGCCGATTACCTGCGCAAGGGCAGCTTCAAGCCCGGCAGGCAGCAGGATCTGTTCCTGTACCACACCGTCACCATGACGGCGCGTCCCAAGAACAACGACAATGACGGCGGCGGTCATCACGGCGGCTTCGGCTCGGGCGGCGGCTTCAGCAGCACGCACACCTCAAGCGGCGGCGCAACGCACGGCGGCAGAAGCGGCTCGTTCTGAGTGTCAATTCAAAACTGAAAGCCGGAGCTGTTTAAACATCTCCGGCTTTCTGAACAAATATGCAAATTTTTTAACATTTACTCTCCGCTTTGTAGAATATGCTACAGGTTTTGGCCGTCTGGGAGACTATAATATAGCCAAAGGAAATAAGGAAAAAAGGAGACTGCATTATGGATCTGTACAACTCGCTTATAGAAAGCACAAACGAGCTTCTGGCTAAAGGCTCGCCCAAGGTCTGGCCGTACAGGAGCGGAAGGTCATGGCCCGATCTCGGCTCGGCTGAGCTGGTGCTCCAGTCGGACGCAGCATATGAGCTCGGCGCACTCGGTCTCGGCTCGGCAAACTACATCTGCACGACAACGAGCTCCGAGCTTGTCAGCCGCGACGAGGTGCTGCTCTACGGTCCCGACCTCAAGGCCATCAAAAAGGATGTTCCCTTTGCTCGCATAGTTCTGCTGCGCGTCGGCGTTCTCGAGGGCGAGGACGAGGAGGTATACCGTGCGCTCAAGGACATTGAGTTCTGCAAGTACCATGTCTACCCCGAGGGCTACATGGTGCGCATGTCGCCCGAGAGCCACCGTGAGCAGGTGCGCGTTTCCAAGAAGGCGATAAAGCGTGGCATCAACTTCGAACAGATCGGCTACCGCTACATCGAGGCGTACAAAAAAGACCCCAACGTTCTCAACGTCAAGGTCATTTTCATTACCGATCCCTCGCTCGACTTCAAGGCTATGCTCGAAAACGCCAAGAAGGCCGACGCTATCACCAGCACGCTGACCCACATCATGGAGGGTCTGCCCACCGACTGCACCGTATGCCAGCTCAAGGATATCTGCGACGAGGTCGAGGGCATGAAGGAGCTCCACTTCGGCGTCGGCGACAAGGGCGCAGGCAAAAAGGATCACCACTGATATTTTAAGTGAAAACTCGGCAATACGCACGGTATTGCCGAGTTTTTCAGACTGTCAAAAAACCTATGCTGCTGCGTAAAGATAACCGCGCAGCGGGGGAGCTCGAGGGGGCAAGACCCGC
>CAVFCI010000095.1:0-4445 GCA_963620985.1 Hallerella sp.
GCTCATGCCGCTGAGTGGCTTGCGGACACATGGAACCAAAACAGTGCCTTGTATGTGATGTCCCCGGTAGCCTCAAAGTTAGAAGCCGTTTGTGAACGCTGGGTCGTGCAGCTTTTGGGGCTGGAGCCGCAAACGGCTATGGGTCTTGTTACAGGCTCGTCCAATGCGATCATCTGTGCGCTGGCAGCCGCCCGAAATGAAATGCTGAAGCGGCAGGGGTATGATGTTGCAGAAAAGGGATTGCGGAACGCTCCGCCGCTGCGTATTGTCATCAGCGAGGATGCTCATTCCTCGGTCAAAGCCGCGTTGTCTGTTTTGGGTTTTGGCTCGGCAGAGATAGAGTATATCCCGACAGACGAGCAGGGGCGGGTCAAGATTTCGGCTGTGCCGGAGCTGGATGAACGCACGATCCTTATTTTACAGGCAGGAAATGTCAACGGCGGCAGCTTTGATCCCATTGACGAGCTGTGTGACCTTGCAAATGCGGCCGGTGCATGGGTACATATCGACGGAGCGTTTGGCCTTTGGGCGGCAGCTTCTCAAAAATACCGTCACCTGACAAAAGGCATAGAAAAGGCCGATTCGTGGTCTGTGGATGCACACAAAACCTTGAACGCAGGCTATGACTGCGGTATCGTCCTGTGCCGTCATCGCTCTGCGCTGACCTCTGCATTACAGGCCAACGGCGCTTATATTCAGTATGGTGCACAGCGGGACGGAATGCTCTATACCACGGAAATGTCCCGCAGAGCACGGGCTGTTCCCCTTTGGGCCGTGCTGAAAACTCTGGGCGCGAGCGGCGTCGAGGAGCTTATTGATACCCTTTGCGGTCATGCCGAATACTTTGCCGAGCGGCTGCAGGAGGTCGGGTATCGGCTTATCAACCCGCCCGTGTTCAACCAGTTTATGATCTACTGCGGTTCGGAGGAAAAAACAGCGGAGGTCTTGCAGTTTATCCAGAATAGCGGCATCTGCTGGTGCAGCGGGAGCAAATGGAAAGGGGAAAGCATCATCCGCATCAGCGTGTGCTCCTGCGCTACTACAACGGCGGATATTGACAAAAGTGTGGAAGTGTTCCGCTCCGCCTATCGGGAGGTGCTGGCATGAAAAAATTAGGCTTGATCGGCGGCACGGGGCCGGAATCCACCATTGAATACTACAAGGGCATTGAGTATGGCGTACAGCAGAGATCCGGGTGCAGCTTTTTTCCCAACCTGACGATTGAAAGTCTCAGCGTATTTGATGTGCTGGACTTCTGTGAACGGCAGGATTATACAGGATTGACTGAATATCTGCTCAAGGGTATCCGGAATCTGGCGGCGGCAGGCGCAGAATGCGCGGCGCTGACCGGGATCACACCTCATATCGTGTTTGACGAGTTGGCTGCGTCATCGCCCATCCCGCTGATCAGCATGGTGGATACGGCGCGGGATCATGCGGCGGAGTGCGGTTATAAGAAAATCTGTCTGCTTGGAACATTGCCCACGATGGAAGGCACATTTTTTCAGACCTCTTTTGAGCGGCGGGGTATCGAGGTCGTCACGCCAAATGAAAAAGAAAGACAATATATCGGCGCAAAAATTGAAACTGAACTGGAATTCGGTAAGGTGCTGCCGGAAACACAGCAGACTTTCCGCAAGATCGTCGATCGTATCATTCGGGAGGAAAAAGTACAGGCCGTTGTGCTCGGCTGCACAGAGCTTCCGCTTGTTTTTCGTGATATGGAGCTGTCCGTGCCATACATTGATGTGATGCAGATACATATTGGGGCACTGATCCAGACGGTTTTGGAGGAATGAGATATGTTGATACAACAGGCAAATTTAGAAGATATTCCGGGCGTCCTGGCGCTGCTTTCCGCGAACCATGTCAACAATGTAGAGAATAAAGCGGATGGCTTTGTGACAACAAACATGACCGCAGAGCAGTTAGCGACGCTGATCACGAAAGAGAACGGTGTGACGATTGCCAAAGAAGATGGGAAAATTCTGGCGTTCGCCATGGCGGGATCATGGGAGTTTTGGTCAGAATGGCCGTTCTTTGCCTACATGATCGAACAGCTTCCGAATTTCAGCTTTGAGGGGCAAACGCTGACCACCCAAAACAGCTATCAATACGGCCCGGTCTGCATCGACAGATCCGTTCGCGGCACCGGATTGTTTGAGAAGGTGTTTTATGCTTCTCTTGCAAGCATGAAAGACCGCTACCCCATCATGGCGACTTTTATCAACCAGATCAACCACCGTTCCTATGCGGCACATACCAGAAAAGTCCCTATGACCAATACGGGTGCATTTCAGTTCAATCAGAATGATTATTACCTGATGGCGTGCTCCACGGCGCTGAGCGGCAAGCAGAGATGAGTTGAGATTCATCCGGTTCTAAGGGCAAAAGAAATAGCACGCCTGTCGAATTGCTCTGACAGGCGTGCTGCTTTTTGCTCTTCTTATATCATTCCGAAGTGCTGCAATGCTTCCTTGATTGCTTTTTCCTTCTCCGGCGGGCATTGGGGCTGCTTGGCATCCTCTTTCTTGGACAGATTATAGTTTTGCCCAACATCCAGTCCACATTTCCGCTTCACCTGAGAAATATACAGGGAAGATACCTTTAGCCCGCTATGCTCCTGAACGTACTCCTTGATCTGCGGATATGTTGCGCCTTTCTGGAATCCGGACATATCCATATTCTCCAATGAGAACTCCACACGCACCTTTTTCGAGTCGATTTCTCCCTTGGAAAGAAGGACAACCGTCTCGACAGATGCCCCGCATTCATCAAATTGCGTGAGCACCTTTTGCTCAATAGGAAACTTGTACGCAATCGCCTTTACAAAGCGTTTCTGCGTCTTTTGCTCCTCACGCGGGAACAACTCAACCTCGGAAATCAGGTATTTCACAAGATCGCGCCGTTCTGCTGCATTCATTCTATCATAGATTGCGTCAAAAGACGAGAGGATTCCAATCATAGATTGCACAGACATCTGCTCGCTTTCCAGAGTTGTCTTTTTCATCAGGCTCTCTTGCCGCAGATCCTCCGCCTTATAAATCTGGTCATAGAGGTCATTCAGGCGGCGGGTCATGTCTGCGCGGCGGCGCTCTGCATTGAAACACTCCTTTCACAATACAACGGACATTTTTTCTCAAAAACTTGGTAGTGGCGAAAATAAAATTTTGAAGACGAGGGCATTGGCGATTCGTTGCCCCTCACTTTACAACGGACATTTCTTCGTCGAAACGCAGGTATCGAAACAGAAAATTTTCAAAAAATATGCGCTCCCGCTTTTGCGAAAGCGGGAGCGCGGTGTATCTGCGGATATGAGATTTGAGAGAGTAGCAAGCACATCCGGTGTCCGTACACACCGGAAAAATGAGCGTTTCAGCCTTGCAGCCGATACGCCCATTTTGATTTTTGGGGAAGCCCCACACCCCTTTCATGTCTGAATTGAAAATACTTCCTGAACTTTTCAGAAAGCCCTTGCTTTTATTCGCTTTGGCGATTATAATTACACTGTGATTTTATAAGCAGACGCGGAACTTAACTGCAACAGGAGTACTGCCCATGAAGTATTTATCTATCACGCAAACCGCCGAACGCTGGGGTATCTCCACCCGCCGTATTCAGATTTTGTGCGGCGAGGGGCGTGTCCCCGGTGCTATCCGCATTGGCACGGTCTGGGGGATTCCAGAGGACGCAGAGAAGCCAGCGGACGCGAGGATCAAGAACGGGAAGTATATCAAGAAACCTACCGAAAACGAAAAATGAGCCGCATCATGTCTCAACGGAAAACATTCTGCCGGACAAGCAAGGTGTTGCTTCCTTTGGCACGACTGATTCTTCAGAGCGAGTGACATATTTTCAAGCGGAGGACGTGCTTGTTAGCAACATCCGTCCATATTTCAAAAAGATGTGGTTCGCAACAACTTCGGGCGGGTGTAACGCCGACGTCCTGTGTTTTAGAGCCTTGGACAAAAAGTACGCATACCTTCTGAAATCCATCATGTTTCAAGATGGATTCTTCGATTATGTCATGTCAGGGGCAAAAGGAACAAAAATGCCTCGTGGTGACAAAACTCACATCATGCTGTACCCGATCCCGCGTTTTTCCGAGACGCAGCTCCTGAAATTTATTGAATATAATAAAATTAGTTTTGGGGAGGGAGGGCGAATGCGGTCCCTTTCCCGCGTCAGCCGGAAGCAAAGGTATAGCACACTAGACTTTCCTGCGGAAAATCGTGCGCCAATAGGAATGCAGAATTCGCCTGAATCAATAAAAGTATTTGCAGTATTTGATGTAACGTTTAACATATATAGCTAAGACGGAAGGGTGGTTTGAATTATGCCAAATATCCTTGTGGTTGAGGACGATGAAAACTTGAATCGTGGAATCACTTTTTCACTGAAAAAATCCGGATATGAGGTTTTTTCAGCAGAATCAGTGAAAAAAG
>CAVFCI010000096.1:0-4413 GCA_963620985.1 Hallerella sp.
GCGTGATTTTTGGCTTTCTTTGATGCAGATGGGCTGTCGCCCATCAAAGAGAAAAGGGCAAAAAGCGCCGAAAAGGGGCGCTGACAGGCGGCAGTGGTTCGACTCCCGTCAGCTTATTGCAGATCAAAGTATTCCAGCACGATCTGGATGAATTTTTCCGTGGCGGGGGAGGGGCGGCGGCCTCTCTTGACGGCTATCGCAACGTCGCGGTATTGCGGCGGGTCGAGCTCCTTTAGCCGGATATCGAAGGGCATCCTGCCGGTCACAAGCTCGGAGAGCACCGATACGCCGAGGCCGCTTTCGACCATTGCCATGATGGAGTAGTCGTCGTTGACGTCGCAGTAGGCGCTTACGGGTGTGTCCAGCTTGGGACTGAGCTGGTTAAACACCTTGGACACCTCGTTGTTGGCCTCGTCGGTGAGCTTTATGATGCGCTCCTCGCTCAGGCGCTGCAGGGGATAGCACGGCGCGTCGGCCAGCGGATGATCCGGCGGCAGCACGGCGAGCATCCGATCGCGCATCAGCACCGTCACGTCAAGCTCCGGCGAATACGGTGCACTTATGAAGCCGCAGTCGATCTCACCGGCGCACAGTGCCTCCTCGGTCTCACTGTATTCCATGTTCTGAAGCTGGAACACGATGCGCGGATAGCGCTTTTCAAAATTTTTCAGTATCGAGGGCAGGCACTGCGTCGAAAAGCTCGAGCACGAGCCGATGCGGATAAAGCCCGTTTCCAGACCCTTGAGGGAGTTGGCCTGCTCCTGCAAGGCCTCATAGCGGCGGCAGAGATCCTTTATATACGGCAGCATCATCAGCCCGTCCGAGGTCAGAGCCAGACCGCCGCGGCTGCGGCGCAGCAGGTTGAGGTTCCATTCGTCCTCAAGGTCTGCAACCATGCGGCTGACCGCCGACTGCGTGTAGCCCATTGCCTCGGCAGCCTTCGTGATGCTGCTCATCTCCGCGACCTTGACGAACGCCTGATATTTGTGAATGGCCATACCGAACCTCCGATTCCGAAAACGAATGACTTAAACGAATTGAATTCTAATACATCATATTATATGACGTGAGCAGTCTTAATGCAACATCAAGTTGCATTCCAAAAAATCATATAAAGTATGAAAAATATTCGCTTGCGTAATAGAGAAAAATATAATATACTTTGACCATAAAATAACGAAGCTTGAAAAAAGGCACTGCCTTTTAGACATATTTCATCCATTCTTTCTCTCTCGTTATCGGGTCTCTCCATCCCGATAACACCAACAATCTCCCGAAAACCGAGTGTCTTAACCGACACTCGGTTTTCGTTTTTTTACTGGCGCTTTGACGCACCTACGAATACGCTTATTGCGGTGTCCCGACCGGAAATATTGGCACAAACCGTAACGTTTCGCCTCCCGCGAGTGCGGTGCAAGCTTTGTCCGCACCGAAATCGGCGCACCAAGCCTTCCCCTTACAAAGTTCGAGGGGAAGGTGGGCAGAAAGGCTGACGGATGATGTGTTATGAAATCACGGGAGGCGATAGAGTTTTTGCTTTGTCAGCACTCTCGACACCGTGCACCCGCAATCACCGTATAGGTGCAGCCCCAATGCGCCACCAAAAAAAGAGCACAGATTTTGAAGTCTGTGCTCTCGTTTTGCGTCTGATATTAAATTTTAGTTCCGACAAACGGAATGGCAAAACGATTCCCTACAGAGTGCGGGCAAAGCCTATGCCGAACTCACGGAAGGCGAAACGTACTTGCTTCCTCCAATGCTTCGATACCGTGCCACCGCAATAAACGTATAAGTAGCTGCCTCAAAGCGCCACTAAAACTAAGCGGAGATGAGCTCGTAGAGCACCTTTACGAAGAAAATGGCGAGGACGCATATCATGATGGGCTTGACGGCCTTGCTGCCGCCCTTTTTGAAGAAGCTCGAGCCGAGCCAGTTTCCGGCGATGGAGAACAGTCCGGCGACGAGGCCGACGGCGAAAATGACCTTGCCGTTTACGATGAAAACCGCGAGTGCGGAGATATTTGTCGCGAGGTTTATCGCCTTGCTCACGCCGTTTGCCTCGGTCACGGGCATGTGTGCGACGGCGGTGAGCAGGAGAATGAGGAAGGTGCCCGTGCCCGGCCCGTAAAAGCCGTCGTAGGCTCCGATGAAAAACGCGATGGCGCAGCCGAGGACGGTCGTTTTGCGCTTGGAATACGGCTCAAACTCGCTGCTGAGCGCCCTGCCCTTCATGACGTAAGCGCCCGTGAGCGGCAGTATGACGAGCATGATGATCTTGAATATATAATCGTCTATGAGCAGCGCGAGATTTGCTCCGCAGGCCGAGCCCGCGAGTGCGAACACGACGCAGAATATCGCCTGCTTCCACGGTATAAAACCGCTTTTGGTGTAGCGCACGGTGGTCAGCGTCGTGCCCATGGCGGAGCTTATCTTGTTCGTTCCGATGGCAAAATGCACGGGGAAGCCGGCAATGAGATACGCAGGCAGCGATATCAGCCCGCCGCCGCCCGCAACGGCATCGACAAAGCCTGCGAGAAAAACAAGCGGGCATACGATGAGAAATTGAATTATCGAGATATCCACGGCTTATTTGACGGCCTCCCACAGCAGCATATTATCCTCGCATTTTACGCTAAGCGCACCCTTGTCCAGAAGATACGCAAGGTACGAGCGCAGGGTGCTGCCGACGAGAGCGTACTGCTCAAAGCTGAGCGCGAGCGAGTAATCGTCAAACAGCCGCTTCAGTATCGCCTCAAAATTATGGGGCTCTGCGCATATCGAAACGATGCGCCCCTCTATCTCGCGCGCGGTGTCGATATTATACTGCGCAAGCTCGCTCACATCCTCGCAGACCGCAGCGTGGGCGGGGACAAACGCGGCGGCATGCAGCTGCTTGACCGTTTCAAGCGTGTCGATATACGCCTGCACGTCGCAGATAAAGCCCACGCGGTATTTCTCCAGTGTCTCGCGGCTCGAAAGGCAGTCGGCGAGGAAAACCACGTCGTCCGGCGTGTGGAAGCCCACCATATCAAAGCAGTGACCCGGCAGAGGTATCAGCTCAAAGCCCTCCGGCAGCACGTCGGGCGTCAGCTCGTGCGCATCGCACTCCTGCGCCATGAGGAACTTGTGCCGCAGTGCCTTCGGGGGATTGCCGCCGTACAGAAAGCTCGGCTCGAGCAGCGTGTGCCGCGTGAAATCGCACTCGATGCCCGCAGCATAGACCATGCAGCCGGTCTGTGCCTGAAGATATTTGCAGCCGCCGATGTGGTCGGCGTGAGAGTGCGTGCAGAATATCGCGCGCAGCGTCCAGCCGTTCTTGTCGAGTATCTGCCTGACCTTGCGTCCGGCCTCCTTGTCGTTGCCGCTGTCGATGAGATAAACGTCCTTATCTCCGCAGAGATACAGACCGATCTTGGCAGGGCAGTTAACATAATATGAATTATTTGCAACCTGAATCAGCTCGTACATATTATCACCTCAATATCTCAATAAATAATTAAACAGTTTACCACAAGTTCATTTCCGTGGCAATAATTCTCTTGCAGAAAATAATAATTGTGATATACTTACTTCTGTTCGTTTTGAACGATCCTGATTGAAACCGGGCGATCATATTGTTTGTCAATGATAATGCCGATCTTTACAGGCACCTGTCGTTTGCCTCGGTCGGCGGATTTTTCGGGGCATATGCCATTCTCTGCCGCAGCGGGATACTCGCCAGCGCCCAGACGATGAACCTTCTGGAGCTGACTATAAACGCGCTGCGAGGCGACGGGCTTGCGGTGCTGCTGCATATAGGCGCTCTGCTGCTGTACGTCGCGGGCACGATGATGACGGTGCTCCTGCCGCACTATTTCGGCCTTAATATGCGCAGGACGGTGCCGCTTATCGACGCTCTTACCTGCGTCGTGCTGTGCTTTATACCTGCCGATGCGAACGTTCTTCTGGCACTGTATCCGATATTTTTCGCAATGAGCGTGCAGTGGAGCACCTTCTCCGGCGCGAAGGGTTTTGCAAGCTCTACTATATTCTCCACCAACAACACCAAGCAGGCCTCGCTTGCCCTTGCGCAGTACATAACAGACGGCGACGGCGTGCATCTGAAAAAGGTGAGGTTTTATGTTTTTACGCTGCTGGCCTTTCACCTCGGCGCGGCGATCGCGTTTTTTGCCGTGAAGCTCATGGGGACGCAGGGCGCGTGGGTGAATATCCTTCTTGCCGCCTTTGCCTACACCATGGTCGTATGCGAGGATCGCTGCCTCAGCCGCGCAGTGGATGAGGATAAGGAAAAAGAAGCTGCATGAATATACGAAAAAAGCACCCTGCGGGGTGCTCAGACTGTCAAAGAATCTATGCTGCTGAGGAAAAACATCCGCGCAGCGGGGGAGCTCGAGGGGGCAAGACCCGCCTCGA
>CAVFCI010000097.1:0-4386 GCA_963620985.1 Hallerella sp.
GCGAAACGTTACGGTTTATGCCATTGTTCCGATACCGTGCTGACGCAATATGCGTATCCGTAGGTGCGTCAATGCGCCAGTGAAAAAAGCGCACACCTTGAGCTCTCAGCTCTTAGCTATCAGCTCTCAGCTTGCCGCGGTTTTGTCCGCAGCTGCCGGTCGGGTCACCGCAATAAACGTATAGGAGAAGCGCTAAAGCGCTAATGAAAAGATGGAGATAGAAATAACGACGGAATTTATAAAGCTCGACGCGCTGCTGAAGTATGCGGCGCTCGTGGGCACGGGCGGCGAGGCGAAGTACGTCATTGCCGAGGGGCTTGTCGAGGTAAACGGCGAAGCGTGTACCATGCGCGGCAAGAAGCTGCGCGAGGGCGATGTCGTCACCTTTGCCGGACAGACCGTTAAAATAGTAAAATGAAAATTGAGCGCATCGCCCTCAACGGCTTTCGCAACTACGACTTTGAGACTGTCGGGCTCTCGTCCGGCACGAACGTGATCTACGGCGAGAACGCGCAGGGCAAGACCAATCTTCTGGAGGCTGTGTACATGCTTGCAATGGGACGCAGCTTCCGCACGCGCTTTGACAGGGAACTGATAGGCTTCGGCTGCGACAGCGCGGAGATATTAGCCGAGGTCGAGAGCCACGGCCGCAGTCAGACCGTGCGCATACTTCTGCGCAGCGGCGTGAGAAAGCAGATAAGCGTCAACGCCGTCAAAAAAACGGCCTCGGAGCTTGCCGAAACGCTCAACGTTGTGCTGTTCTGTCCCGACGACCTCAACCTCATCAAGGAGGGCGCGGCGGCGCGGCGGCGGCTGATGGACAACGCCATATGCCAGATAAGGCCGCGCTATGCCGAGTATCTTTCGCAGTTCAACAAATTCTACGAGAGCAAAACGCGCATTTTAAAGGACTGGCGCGACAAGCCCTCGCTGCTGGATACGCTCGACGAGTTTTCCGACGGCATGTGCCGCGCCTCCGCGCAGCTCATCCGCTACAGGGCATCGTTTGCCTCGCGTCTTGCGGAGGAGGCAGCGCCCATACACAGCGAGTTCTCCGGCGCGGGCGAGCGGCTGGGCATAGAGTACTCGACCGTGTCCTCGGTCAAGGACCCCACCGCCTCGGCAAAGGAGATATTCTACGACCTGTGCGACCACATGGAGGCGCATAAAAGGGCCGAGCTCGACTCCGGCCAGTGCCTTTCCGGCGCGCACAAGGACGACCTCATAATAAGCATAAACGGCAGACCGGCGCGCAGCTTTGCAAGTCAGGGTCAGACGCGCACGGCTGCTCTTTCGATAAAGCTCGCCGAGCGCGAGATATACCTTGACGAGACCGGCGAGTACCCGATACTGCTGCTCGACGATGTGCTGTCCGAGCTCGATGTCAGGCGGCAGGAGTTTGTCCTCAACCGCATCGGCGGCGGGCAGACGCTCATCACCTGCTGCGAGGACGAGGGCATTTCGCGGCGCACCGGCGGCAAGGTGCTGCACGTTAAAAGCGGGAGGATAGGCTGATGTATCTGCATCTGGGCGCGGGCGCGGTCGTCCGCACGGACAGCATCGTCGGCGTGTTCGACCTTGACAATACCAGCCAGTCGCACCTGACGCGGCGCTACCTCGCCGCAGCCGAAAAGAACGGTCAGGTCGTCAACGTCGCGGAGGATATACCCAAAAGCTTCGTCGTCTGCCGCGACTGCGGAAAGACCACCGTCTACCTCAGTCAGATGTCCCCGCAAACGCTGTATAAAAGATTAGTGGAGAGCTGATAGCCGAAAGATTAGTGGAGAGCTGATAGCTGAAAGCTGATAGCCGGAGGTGTGCGGCTGTCGCCGCACAGATTTTGATCCGTGCGCTATGCGCACCTCAATAAGGCTGCGGCTTGCGCCGCGATTTGATGAACACCTCATCCGTCGGCTGTCGCCGACACCTTCCCCTCGTAGTAAGGGGAAGGCATGGTGCGCAGCAGCTTTTGAGATGCTGCAACAACACTATTCCGCACTCATGGGACGCGAAACGTTACGGTTTATGCCATTGTTCCGATACCGTGCTGACGCAATATGCGTATAGGTGCAGACTGAATGCGCCAGTAAAAAAGAGCGAAACGCTACGGTTTATGCCAATATTTCCGGTCGGGATACCGCAATAAACGTATCCGTAGCTGCGTCAAAGCGCCTCTAAAAAGTCGCACACTTTGAGCTATCAGCTTTCAGCTCTCAGCTCTCTGCTTGCTGCGGTTTCCGCAGCACCCCCGATAACGTGCACCTGCAATAAACGTATCCGTAGGTGCGTCAAAGCGATATAAAAAATTTGAAAGGCGATAGAAAATGTCGGATATTAACGAGAAGATCACACAGGAATACGACGCATCAAAGATCCAGGTGCTCGAGGGTCTTGAGGCGGTCAGGAAGCGCCCGGGCATGTATATAGGCTCGACCTCGTCGTCGGGACTGCATCACCTCGTGTACGAGATCGTCGATAACTCTATCGACGAGGCGCTGGCCGGCTACTGTGACCGCATCGAGGTCATCATCGAGCCCGGCGACGTTATCTGCGTGCGCGACAACGGCCGCGGCATCCCCGTGGACATTCAGGAGCAGACCGGCAAGAGCGCGCTTGAGGTCGTATTCACGGTGCTGCACGCCGGCGGCAAGTTCGGCGGCGGAGGCTACAAGGTATCCGGCGGCCTGCACGGTGTCGGCGCATCGGTCGTAAACGCAATGAGCGAGTGGCTCATCGTGCACGTTCACAGAAACGGCAAGATATACGAGATGAAGTTCTCCCGCGGCAACATCACGCAGGAGATGAAGATAATCGGCGACACCGACCGCAGCGGCACGACCGTAAGGTTCAAGCCCGACCCCGAGATGTTCGACGACACCGTGTACGATTACGACACCCTGCACACCCGTATGCGCGAGCAGGCGTTCTTAAACGGCGGCCTGTACATCTCCACCGAGGATCAGCGCGAGGGCAAGGAGCAGAAGGACGAGATGTGCTACGCCGGAGGCATCCGCGAGTTCGTTTCGTTCATAAACCAGAACAAGACCCCGCTGCACAACGAGGTCATCTACATGAAGGGCGAGAGATCCGACTCCGAGGCCGAGATCGCCCTGCAATATAACGACAGCTACAACGAGATCATCGTCTCGTTTGCAAATAACATCCACACGCCCGAGGGCGGCATGCACGAGACCGGCTTCCGCACGGCGCTGACCCGCGTTCTCAACGCCTACGGCACGAAGGTAGGCATACTCAAAAACGACGACAAGCTCTCCGGCGAGGACTGCCGCGAGGGCATGACCGCGATAATCTCCGTCAAGCTCACCGAGCCGCAGTTCGAGGGTCAGACCAAGGCAAAGCTCGGAAACAGCGAGATGCGCACGCTGGTGGACAGCGTTGTCAGCGATAAGCTCGAGCAGTTTCTGGAGGAGAACCCCGCCGTCGGCAAGGCGATACTCGAAAAGGCCATGACCGCCTCGCGTGCGCGTGAGGCTGCGCGTAAGGCGCGTGAGTCCGTGCGCAGGAAAACGGGGCTGGAGTCCGGCCAGATGCCGGATAAGCTGCGCGACTGCAACGAGCGCGACGCATCGCTCACAGAGCTGTACATCGTCGAGGGCGACTCGGCAGGCGGCTCGGCGACGCAGGGGCGCGACTCGCGCTTTCAGGCGATCCTGCCGCTGTGGGGCAAGATGCTCAACGTCGAAAAGGCGCGTGCGGACAAGGTCTACGGCAACGATAAGCTCGCGCCGGTCATAACCGCGCTGGGCGCTGGCATCGGCGACGAGTTCGACGTCAATAAGCTCAGATACCACAAGATCATCATCATGGCCGATGCCGACGTTGACGGTGCGCATATCCGCACCCTGATGCTGACCTTCTTCTTCCGCTTCATGCGCCCGCTCATCGAGCAGGGCTATGTATATTCCGCCGTGCCGCCGCTGTATAAGCTCACACGCGGCAAGACCTCGCGCGTGGCCTTCTCCGACGATGAGCGCGACCGCGTCTCCGCCGAGCTGCGCGGCGATAACCCGAACGCGAAGGTCGATATCTCGCGCTTCAAGGGTCTCGGCGAGATGGACCCGCACGAGCTGTGGGAGACCACCATGAACCCCGAGACCCGCACACTGCGCCGTATCTGCCTCGAGGACGCGGTCAAGGCCGACGAGATATTCACCATACTCATGGGCGAGCAGGTCGAGCCGCGCAAGGCCTTCATCGAGGAAAACGCCAAATACGCCGTCAACCTTGATTTTTAGTGGCGCGATGACGCGCCAGCTGAGAGCTGAATGATTAGTGGAGAGCTGATAGCCAAATGATTAGTGGAGAGCTGATAGCTGAAAGCTGATAGCCGAATGTATTCGCTCTCCGAGCGAATGATATTTGATT
>CAVFCI010000098.1:0-4062 GCA_963620985.1 Hallerella sp.
GCCAAGTTGCAGCGGGAGAGCATCCGATATAAAGAGGTTGTCGAGCTTGCCGACGCGCTGGGTTATGACCTGATTTGGCAGAAACGGAGGGAGAAATAAATGAGTAAGCCGCAGTTTGCGATTCTCCGCTTTGCCAAGTACAAAGGACCGGAGATTTCTAATATTGAGGCGCACAATGAGCGCACAAAAGAGGAATACGCCAGTAATCCGGATATTGACAAGAGCCGCAGCCATCTGAATTTTCATTTGCTCGAACCGGAGCGCAAATATCGTGCAGAGGCAGAACGGCAGATCAAGGACGCCGGTTGCCGCACCCGTTCAGACAGCGTGCGGCTGGTGGAAGCTCTTGTGACTGCAACACCGGAGTTCTTCAAGAGTAAGAAGAAAGCTGACATCGAAGCCTATTTTCAGGAGGCATTGGACTTTATCCGGAAACATCAAGACCCGAAAACCATTATATCCGCTGTGGTGCATATGGACGAGAAAACGCCCCATATGCACCTTTCTTTTGTCCCGCTGACAGAGGATGGGCGGCTCTGTGCGAAAGAAATCGTTGGCAACAAGAAGAAGTTGACACAGTGGCAGGACAGGTTTTGGGAGCATATGGTCAAAAAATACCCCGATCTGGAGCGCGGCGAGAGCGCCAGCGAAACCGGACGCGACCATATCCCGCCGCGGGTGTTCAAGGAGATGACTCGCCTGACCAAGCAGAAGGCCAAGCTGGAAGAATTGCTTTCAGGCATCAATGCGTTCAATGCCAAGGGAAAAGCAGCAGAAATCGGCGCTTTTTTGGACAAGTATATTCCTGCTGTGGAGCAGATGCACATGACACTGAAAAAGTACAATACGGCGTTCACGGTCACGACTGCCGAAAATAAAAAGCTGAAAAAGAAAACGGAGCAGTTGGAGCAGTCGCTGGACAAAGCCACGCAGGAAAGCACCTTGAAAAAGCTGGCTGACGCCAAGCTGCATCGGGATTTTGAGGATGCCGTTGCCGTACTGGATCGTATTCCGAAGGAAGTGCTGGCGGCATATACGCACAGAACGGAGAAAGAGAGGGAAACTGCCTATGGTAGATGAATGGAGCGGCTTCGCCGCTTTGCTGGCAAATTTGATTGAAAAGTATGCCGTGGTTCTGAATCTTGATGCGCTGTCCGATCTCGTCATAGAGGAAGCCGTGTCTGAAAAAGATGATACCAATAAGAATATTCACGAAAACGATATTGAACCCGTAAAAGCGGCATGATATAATTGTCATGAAATAAGTGTCCAAACTGCCATTGCAAGAGCTTTTGCTCCTGCAATGGCAGAAAACGAGGTGAAGTGACAATGAAACGCTGGGAGAATGAGCAGAACAATTCTGAAATGATGATTTATACCACAGAGGATGGCTTGACAAAGATTGAAACGACCTTCGACGGCGATACGGTTTGGCTTTCCATTGACCAGATGGCGGAGCTGTTTCAGAGAGACAAATCTACCATTTCCAGACATATCAAGAACATTTTCGCTGAGGGCGAATTGAAGCGAGAAGCAGTTGTTGCAAATTTTGCAACAACTGCCGCTGACGGTAAGACCTATCAGGTAGATTACTATAATCTCGATGTTATCATTTCTGTCGGCTACCGTGTGAAGTCTCAGCGCGGCGTGCAGTTCCGCATCTGGGCAACAGGAATTTTGAAGGAGTATATGCGAAAAGGCTTTGCTCTGGATGATGAGCGCCTGAAAAATCTGGGTGGCGGCGGATACTTCAAGGAGCTGCTGGAGCGTATCCGCGATATCCGCGCTTCCGAAAAGGTGTTTTACCGTCAGGTGCTTGAAATCTATGCGACCAGTATTGACTATGACCCCAAGGCGGAAATCTCCATTCAGTTTTTCAAGAAAGTCCAAAATAAGATTCATTATGCCATTCATGGACAAACAGCGGCGGAGGTCATTTACACACGTGCCGATGCGGAGAAAGAGTTTATGGGCTTGACTACCTTTGCGGGCAGTCAGCCCACGCTGAAAGAGGCGGTAGTTGCCAAGAACTATCTGAACGAGAAAGAGCTTCGTGCTATGGGGCAGCTTGTGTCCGGCTATCTGGATTTTGCGGAACGACAGGCAGAGCGAGAGCAGGCAATGACCATGCAGGACTGGTCAGAGCATCTTGATCGGATTTTGACTATGAGCGGAGAGCAACTGCTGATTGGTAATGGAAGCGTCAGCCATAAGCAGGCTATTGACAAGGCAACCGGCGAGTACAGGAAATACAAAGCCCGTACCCTCAGTGAAGTTGAGCGCGATTATCTGGATTCCATCAAGCTGTTGGAACAGAAAACAGATAAAAAGTAGACTGAGGCGGAGAAGACATGATGAAAAAAGAAAAGATAAAAGTTTATATCTATACTCGCGTGTCCACCGCCATGCAGATTGACGGATACTCTCTGGATGCACAGAAATCCAGAATGAAAGCCTACGCCGAGTTCAATGACTACGTGATCGTGGGCGAATATGAAGATGCGGGCAAATCCGGAAAGTCCATTGAAGGGCGCGTGGAGTTTAACCGCATGATGGAGGATATCAAGTCTGGTAAAGACGGTGTATCCTACGTACTTGTGTTTAAGCTCTCGCGCTTTGGCAGAAATGCGGCAGATGTCTTGTCTACCTTACAGGTCATGCAGGATTTTGGCGTCAACCTGATTTGCGTGGAGGATGGGATTGATTCCTCCAAGGATGCAGGAAAACTGATGATTTCCGTCCTTTCGGCTGTGGCTGAAATTGAGCGTGAAAATATCCGTGTACAGACGATGGAGGGCAGAATCCAGAAAGCCCGTGAAGGGAAATGGAATGGCGGCTTTGCTCCTTATGGCTACAAGCTGGAAAAGGGACAGCTTTTCATCAATGAGGAAGAAGCAGAGGCAATCCGTGTGATTTTTGATCAGTATGTGCATACGGATAGCGGTGCAAACGGCCTTGCAAAATACCTTGCAACTCACGGAATTTACAAAATCCAGCGGCAAAACGGAAAAAATCCCTTGTTCGATGCGGCGCTGATCCGCAGAATTCTGAAAAATCCGGTATACTGCGGTAAAATCGCTTATGGCAGACGTCGGACGGAGAAGGTGCATGGCACAAGAAATGATTACCGTCTTGTGGAGCAGGACGATTATCTGTTGGTGGATGGTCTGCATGAGGGAATTGTTTCCGAAGAACTATGGCATGAAGCACAGGTCAAGCTGCTGGCACAAGCGGAGAAATACGAACACGTCAACAGGGGCAAGGACACCAAAATACATCTGCTGTCAGGTATCGTAAAATGTCCGGTTTGCGGCGTGGGAATGTACGGAAACAAAAGCATCAAGCACAAGGCGGATGGATCGAAATACAAGGACTTTTATTATTATGGCTGTAAGCATCGTACAATGACACACGGTCATAAATGCGACTTCAAGAAACAGATCAATGAAGAACTGCTGGACAGCGCTGTTGCGGAGGTTATCGTAAAGCTGGTAAGCAATCCGAGGTTCGCCGCCATGATGCAGGAAAAGATCAGTATGAAGGTAGATACATCTGCCATTGAGCAGGAGATTGCGGTACATGAAAAGCAGCTTCGGCAGAGCTATTCCGTAAAAGAGCGGCTGATGGAGGAAATTGATTCCCTCGACCCGGACGATAAGCACTACATCAAACGCAAAGCAGACCTTGATGACCGGCTCTACAAGATGTATGATAAGATCGAGGATACGGAAAATCAGCTCATTGCCGCCAGAGCCAAGAAAATGGCGATTGAGGCAGAAAAGCTGACGGGCGACAATATCTACAAGGTGCTGATTTACTTCGATAAGCTCTATTCTGTCATGGACGATCAGGAAAAGCGGCAGCTCATGGAATCGCTGCTTTCCGAAGTCCAGATTTATGAGGAACGGCAGCCCAACGGTCAGTGGCTCAAGTCCATCAAATTCAAGCTTCCTATCATTGCAGAGGATATGAGCTTGAGTTTGGACAATGATACACATATCGAAACAGTGTGTCTGCTAACCATTGATAAATAAGGATTTTCAACGCTTTTGGTGCGTGAAA
>CAVFCI010000099.1:0-3892 GCA_963620985.1 Hallerella sp.
ATCCGTCGGCTATCGCCGACACCTTCCCCTCGTAGTAAGGGGAAGGCATGGTGCGGTGCAGTATTTGCACTGCCGCAACAATACTGCTTCGCACTCGCGTTACGCGACAGTGTTTTTATTTTGTCGGAAACTTCCGGTCGGGACACCTGCAATCACCGTATCCGTAGGTGCGTCAATGCGCCTCCAAAAAATCGCGGATGAATTTGCGGGCCTGATCGACGATGCGGGAGCCTGAGCGCAGGCGGAGGCTGACCCGCGGCACCGTACCGGCCTCGACCTTCAGTGCGTCCTTGTACTCGGGGCGGGCATAGAGCGCGGAGATGCGCTCCATATCGAAGTCGCGCAGGGCGAAGATGAGCCTGCCGGAGCGCTGCGAAATATCGCTGATCCCGGCGGCACCGGCCTCGCCGCGCAGGAGCGCAACGTTTATGAGCGCACTCACGCCCGAAGGCAGATCGCCGAAGCGGTCGATGAGCTCGTCGATGAGGTCGTCGGCCTCGTCCTCGGTGCGCAGGAGCGCGATGCGGCGGTAGATATCCATGCGCTGTCCCTCGGCGGGGATGTAGCTTTCGGGTATATTTGCCGCGACCGCGAGGTCTGCCGAGCACTCCGCGCGCTGCTCGACCTTCACGCCGCGCTCCTCGAGCACGGCCTCGCTGAGCAGCTTCATGTACATATCGTAGCCCACGTCGCACATATGCCCCGACTGCTCCGCGCCGAGCAGACTGCCCGCGCCGCGTATCTCAAGGTCGCGCATGGCGATCTTGAAGCCCGAGCCGAACTCGGCAAACTCGCGTATGGCCTCCAGCCGCTTTTCGGCGACCTCGGTGAGCACCTTGTCCTGGCGGAAGGTGAGGTAGGCCGAGGCGCGGCGCGTGCTGCGCCCGACGCGCCCGCGTATCTGGTGCAGCTGGGCAAGCCCCATTTTGTCGGCATCCTCGATGATGAGTGTGTTGACGTTCGGGATATCAATGCCTGTCTCGATTATCGTCGTGCACACGAGCACCTGCAGCTTGCCCTCTGTCACGTCCTCCATGACCGAGGCGAGCATATCCTTATCCATCTGCCCGTGCGCAACGCCGACTGTGACCTCGTTATCGAGCATCTCGCGCAGCTTTATCGCGGTGCGCTCGATGTTGTCGATGCGGTTGTGCAGGTAATACACCTGCCCGCCGCGCTGTATCTCGCGGCGTATCGCGTCGCAGACTATGCCCCAGTCGTGCTCCATGACGAAGGTCTGCACCGGCAGCCTGTCCTGCGGCGGCTCGTCTATCGAGGACATGTCGCGTATGCCCGACAGCGCCATGTTCAGCGTGCGCGGTATCGGCGTTGCCGACAGCGTGAGCACGTCCACGCCGCGGCTCATTTCCTTTATGTGCTCCTTGTGCCCCACGCCGAAGCGCTGCTCCTCATCGACGATGAGCAGCCCGAGACTTTTGAATTCAACATCCTTCTGAAGCAGCCTGTGCGTGCCGACGACAAGGTCGCACTTGCCGGTCTTCAGATCCTCCAGCGTTTTCTGTATCTGCGCGGGAGTGCGGAAGCGGCTGAGCACCTCCACGGTGATCGGGAAGCCGAAAAAGCGCTGCACGGCGGTCTGGTAATGCTGCTGGGCGAGCACCGTCGTCGGGACGAGTATCGCCGCCTGACGGTCATCGAGGATGCACTTCATCGCCGCCCTGAGCGCGACCTCGGTCTTGCCGTAGCCCACGTCGCCGCACAAAAGACGGTCCATCGGCGTTTCCGACTCCATGTCTGCCTTTATCTCGGCAATGCTGCGCAGCTGATCGTCCGTCTCGGTGTAGCCGAAGTTATCCTCAAACTCGCGCTGCCAGGGCGAGTCGGGCGCAAAGGCGTGACCCGGGATGCGCGCCCGCTCGGCGTAGAGCTTTATGAGCTCGCCTGCCAGCTTCTTCGTCGCGGCCTTGGCGCGGGTGCGCGCCCTCGTCCACTCCGTGCCGCCCATCTTCGAGAGCTTTACGTTCTGATCCTCGGCAGCGCCGAGATATTTCGTCACCATGTCCAGCGCCGTCGCGGGAACGTAGAGCGTGTCCGTTCCGGCGTAGCGGATCATGATATAGTCCTTTTCAAAGCCGTCCACCTTCATCTTTTTGATCCCGGCAAAGCGGCCTATGCCGTGCACCTCGTGCACGACGAGATCCCCGGGCCGGAGGTCGGCGTAGGAGCTTATGCGCTGCCTGTTCGACGGCGCTTTTTTCGCCGTCCTGTGCTTATGCTCGCGCACGCGCAGCAGCTGCATATCGCTTATGACGGCAAGCCTTATCCCCGGGTACTCCATGCCCGCGGACATTCCGCCGACGGAGATGGTGCAGTAGCCCTCCTCCGGCAGCCCTTCAAGCGTTTCCTGAACGTAGGCTATAATGCCGCTGTCCTTCAAAAAGCTTTGCAGCAGCTCCGCTCTGCGCATGTCTCCGGCGAGCACCACGACGCGGTAACCCTGCCTGAGATAGGCCGAAACGTCCTCGGCGGCGGTCTTGACAGAGCCGGCATACGACGGCAGCTGCTTTGCCGGAATGCTCACGAGCGTTTTCGGCTCGACGGGATAGCGCCCGACGGTGAAGGCATCGGCCATGTACACCGCGTGCTCGGCGAGCCTCTGCGTGAGCTCCTCCCAGCCTATGCGGAACGACTGCGCCTGCGCCGCCAGCATACCTCTTTTGACGAGCTCCGACACGTCATCGCCCAGCTGCTTTGCATAGCCCTTTGCCCTGTCCGCGCATCTGGGCGGCTGGTCGATGAACACGACGGCCTCCTCGGGGATATAGTCCGCGCCCGCTGCCTTGTCGTACAGAAACGGCAGGTAGCGGTCGGCGTATTCAAGCTTTACGCCCTGCGTGAGCTTTTCGATATCCGTGCGCAGGGTCTGCTCCAGCTGCCGGAGCTGCGGTGAGCTTTTTCTTCTCGCGCACTTATCCGCCGCCGCGCTCAGCGCCTGATTGAGTACCTCCGTCCCGCCCTCTGCGAGCGTTGCAAGGCTCTCCGCCGCGGGGAGTATTCGACAAAATTCGACACTTTCGGTCCTGCGCTGACTGCGGATATCGAAAAAGCCCATGCTGTCGATATCGTCGCCCCAGAACTCTATGCGCACGGGCTCTGAGTACGACGGCGAGAAGAAGTCAACTATGCCGCCGCGCCGCGAGAACTGACCCGCGCCCTCGACCTGCTCGCACCTTGTATAGCCGCAGCGCAGCAGCGCCGCCTCCAGCTCCTCCGGCGGACAGGGCTCGTCGAGCCTTAGCGTGAAAGCGGCCTTACCGAGCGTGTGAGGCGGTATCGTCCGCTGCATGAGCGCCGATACCGTTGCGACCGTCAGCGGGCTTTCGCCGCATCTGAGGGCGTTTAGGGCATAAATGCGCTTCTGCTCGGCCTCACGGGACGCGGCCATTGAGGGATAGAAGGTAAAATCGCGGGAGTACAGCGTACCAACGCGCTGCCCCGTCATGGCCTCCAGATCGCGTGCAAAGCTCTCCGCCGAGCTGTCGTCGGGGCAGACGATAAGCAGCGGCAGCTCCAGCCGCTCGTACAGCGCCGCCGCGAGGTTTACCCTGTGTATGCCCGAAAGTCCCGAAACGAGCGCGGGAAGCCCTCCGCTCTCCATCAGACCCGGGAGGGCGGCAGCTTCCTTGTTTTCAAATATCTGCTGATTGAGTATTTTCATAATTACCGTATTATATTCTCTTTTGCTTGCGATTGCAAATGCTTCGTGTCTTTTTTTCGAGCTGAGAGCTGATAGCTGATAGCCGATAGCTCAAGGTGTGCGCGTAGCGCACGGATTTTCACTGGCGCATTTAGTCTGCACCTATACGGTAATTGCGGTGTCCCGACAGGAAGCTGCCGGCAAAACAAGAAAGCTGCCGCCTCCCGCAAGTGC
>CAVFCI010000100.1:0-3839 GCA_963620985.1 Hallerella sp.
TATAATCCAATTGCGAGCGGGGTCTTACCCCCTCGCGCTCCCCCGCTGCGCGGATGTTTTTCCGCAGCAGCATAGGTTTTTTGACAGTCTGAGACCCGGCATATTGAGCCGGGTCTCTGATCAAGATCAAGAATTTTTCTTACTTCTCTGCGTCGGCGGGAACATCCTTTATCGACTGCACGACACCCTCCGCAAGACCTGCAATGCCCTGTATCTCGCTGGGGATGATGATCTTCGTGGCCTTGCCGTTTGCGGCTGCCGTGAAAGCCTCGAGAGCCTTGATCTTCAGCACCGCGTCGCTCGGCATGGATTCGTTTATAAGCCTGATGCCCTCTGCCGTAGCGGTCTGGACCTTCAGGATAGCCTCGGCTTCGCCCTCTGCTTCAAGGATCTGCTGCTGTTTCTTTGCGTCGGCGCGGAGTATTGCCGATTCCTTTTCGCCCTCCGCTTCAAGGATGGCAGCTCTCTTCTCGCCCTCGGCACGCAGAATGGCCTCGCGGCGTTCACGCTCTGCCTTCATCTGCTTTTCCATCGCCGACTGTATCTCTCTGGGCGGCAGGATGTTTTTGAGCTCAACGCGGTTGACCTTGATGCCCCACGGGTCGGTGGCCTCGTCAAGGATCGCGCGCATCTTGCCGTTTATGAGGTCGCGGCTGGTAAGGCACTGGTCGAGCTCGAGATCGCCGATGATATTACGCAGCGTCGTTGCCGAGAGGTTCTCGATAGCGACCATGGGATGCTCGATGCCGTAGGTATAGAGCTTGGGGTCTGTTATCTGGAAGTAGATAACGGTGTCTATCTGCATAGTGACGTTATCCTTTGTGATAACGGGCTGGGGAGGGAAGTCCGCGACCTGCTCCTTCAGGGAGATGGTCTTTGCGACGCGCTCGAAGAAGGGTATCTTGACATGGATGCCGGTTCCCCACGTTGCCTGATACTTGCCAAGACGCTCGATTATCATGACCTTGCTCTGCTGGACGATGCGGATATTTCTCACTATTATTACGAGTGCAAGAAGTATCAGCACATAAATTACATACTGCATTTGTTCTCTCCTTTAAAAATTATTTTACTGCTTCGGCTGCGGCTGCAACTATGAGCTTCACGCCGTCTATGCGCTGCGCCGTAACGAGCGTCCCCTCGGGGATCGTCTCTCCGTCGCTCACGCTGCGCGCCGTCCACGTTTTTCCGTCTACATACACAGCGCCCGTTCCGGCAATATTGTCTATCGTCTCTGTCACGCGGCACTCCTTGCCGATAACGATATCGGCATTCGTCGGCTCGACCTTATTGTTGACATACTTCTTTACAAGCGGCCTTGTGTAATACAATGTCACCGCCGAAACGATGAGAAACGCGATTATCTGAAGCCATACGGGAGCATTGAGCATCGCGCACAGCAGCGCCGCCAGAGCGCCGATGGCAAACCAGATGCACATAAGCCCGACCGTCGCCGCCTCGACAACGAGAAAAAAGACCATGGCGATCAGCCAGAACGTAGTCATCGTTATTTCAAATGGCATTGCTTTCACCTCCGATTATTTCTGGTTCATTTATATTGTATTACATTTATCAATATTAATCAACAACATTTTGCTCATCCGCGCACAATTCACAGCATTAGCACTTTACATTTGTAATGTGTTGATGTAATATGGTTATAGTATACCGAAGGAGGTATTCCCATGAATAAGCTTAACAGAAAGCCCCGCAATCAGGATATGTACAAGGCGATACTTACGCTCAACACCGTTGAGGAATGCATGAGCTTCTTCGACGATCTGTGCACCGTCACCGAGATACAGGCGATGGAGCAGCGCTATCAGGTCGCCGTGTGCCTTTCCAAGGGCATGATATACAACGACATTCTGGCTGAGACCGGCGCTTCGAGCGCGACGATAAGCCGCGTCAACCGCTCGCTGCAATACGGCAAGGACGGCTATGAGATAGCCTTTGAGCGTCTGGCAGCGCAGAACGAGGACTGATGGCAGCTGCATACGGGCCGCTGTCGATGTGGTACGATACGCTCACGGGCGACATTCCCTACGACAGCTTTGCCGACTTCTATGAGGCGCTGTTTTCCGACGACGGCGGCGAGTTCAAAACACTGCTCGACCTGTGCTGCGGCACGGGCACGCTCACGGCGCTCATGGCTCGCCGCGGCTATGAGATGATCGCCGTCGATGCGTCGGCGGATATGCTCATGCAGGCCTCCGGCAAGGCGGCGGATGTCGGGATCATGCCGCTGTACCTGTGTCAGGACGCAGCCGGACTTGACCTTTACGGTACGGTGGACGCAGCCTACTGCTCGCTCGACGGGATAAACTACATTCCGCCTGGCAAGCTTGGCAGTGTGTTTGACCGGCTGCACCTTTTCGTGCGCCCCTACGGACTTTTCATATTCGATATCAAAACGCCGGAGAGCTTAAAGGCTCTCGACAGCGAAATTTTCGTCGATGAGACGGAGGATGTGCTCTGCCTCTGGCGTGCGGATTTTTCCGAGGAGGAGAACAGCCTGCTGTACGGCATGGATCTGTTCTCGCGGCGCGGAAGGCTCTGGCAGCGCGAGTGCGAGGAGCATGTCGAGTACGCCCACTCGCCCGAGGCGCTCAAGGCGGCGCTCGAACAGTCTGGCTTTGAGCAGGTGCGCTTCTATGCCGACTGCCCGCAGGGCGACAGGGGCAGGCTCTTCATATCGGCAAAAAACACAAGTATTTATTGAGGCATTGAAATGGATAGGATACTAAGAGCAACAGCCGGAGACGGCTTTATAAAAATGTCGGCGGTCAGTGCAAGGGACACGGTGCAGCGCGCAAAGGATATCCACGGCTGCACGCCCACGACGGCGGCGGCACTCGGCAGGACGCTGTGCGCGGCATCCATGCTTGGCAACATGATGAAGGAGGACGACGGCAGCCTCACGATACGCATAAACGGCGGCGGTCCCATAGGCAGCGTCATCGCGGTTTCCGACAGTGCGGGCTTCGTGCGCGGCTATGTGACCGAGCCCAAGGTCGAGCTCCCGCTCCGGCAGGACGGCAAGCTCAATGTCGGCGGCGCGGTAGGCCGCGACGGTATGATAACCGTCAGCCGCGATATCGGCCTGAAGGAGCCCTATATCGGCTCGACGCAGCTCGTTTCCGGCGAGATAGCCGAGGATCTGACGGCGTACATGCTCGAAAGCGAGCAGATACCGGCAGCCTGCGGCCTCGGTGTGCTGGTCGATACCGATCTGAGCATAAAATCAGCCGGCGGCTTTATAGTGCAGCTCATGCCCGGCGCTGCCGACGAGCTCATAGACAAGCTTGAGGAGAACATCACGATGATGGACGCGCTGACGACAATACTTGCCGAGGACGGGCTCGAGGCCGTGCTTGAGCAGGTGCTCAGAGGGCTTGAGCACCACATCGTCGGCGAGGACGGGATCGGCTACCGCTGCAAATGCAGCCGCGAGCGCGTCGCAGGAGCCATTCTCGGCATCGGCGAGGATGAGCTGCGCAGCATGATAAGCGAGGGGCAGGATGTTGATGTCAGCTGCCAGTTCTGCGATACGGTGTATACCTTCACTCCGGACGATATCTCCGTTTTGCTCAAGCAGGCAAAAACCGATTAAAAACTTCAAAATTGTTATTGACAATTGGGGTCAGCTTTAGTATAATAAACGAGCCGCTGATGAGGGAGCATAGCTCAGCTGGTTAGAGCACCTGCCTTACAAGCAGGGGGTCACTGGTTCGAGTCCAGTTGTTCCCACCATTTTATCAGCATACGCCTCTGTAGCTCAGTAGGTAGAGCAGCGGACTGAAAATCCGCGTGTCGTTGGTTCAACTCCGACCGGAGGC
>CAVFCI010000101.1:0-3796 GCA_963620985.1 Hallerella sp.
CTCGGCGGAAAAGTGCAGTCAAAAAAGTCCCTCGCGGGACTTTTTTGACAAGCTGTCGCACCCTGACCGAAGTCAGGGTGCGTTTTTCATATCATAAATTCAGACCGAGGAGCGGTATCAGAAGCGGTATGGTGAACATTGAAAGCACCGTGCCGAGGAAAATGGTCTCGGAGGCCTCGATGCCGTCGCGTCCGTAGTCCATGCCGAGTATGGCGCACACCACTGCCGAGGGGCAGGCCGCGATAATGACGATAGAGCCGAGCATTACGACATCGCTTACGAAGAACCTGAGCACGAGCCAGACGAGTACGGGCGCTGCGACAAGGCGCATGAAATTCAGGCCGTAAAGCCGCGGGTGGATGAAAGCGTCCTTTATAGAGACATTGCCCAACGAAAGGCCGATGCACATCATCGAAAGCGGTATGCAGGCATCAGACAGCATGCCGGCTGCATCCTCGATTATGACCGGCATCGGTATCTCGAAGAAGAATATGACCGTTGCGGCAAGCGTCGCAATGACGGGCACGTTTATCATGCTTTTTATGTTTATCCTTTCGCCGCTGTCGCTGCCGCTCTGAAGGAACAGCACGCCGACGGTGTACAGCAGGATATTGAAGGGTATGTTGCCGAGGGAAGCAAAAAATATCGCGTCCTCACCGTAAACGGCTGAGATGATGGGAACTCCCATGAAGCCGAGGTTTGAAAAGGACGTTACAAGCCTGTACATGCCCTTATCGCCGTTTTTTATGCGCAGTGCTGTCGGGCTGATGTAGCCGACGGCAAGGGAGATCAGCTGCGCGATGCTCAGCATGGCAATGCCGAACAGCATGTCGCCCCTTGTCATGTCGAGATTCTTGTTGATAACGGACGAAAGTATCGTTCCGGTCAGGAACACGTTCATGACCATTTTGCTCAGACCCTTGTTGAATTCAGGGCCGACGAGCTTTATTTTTACGCATATGTATCCAAGCGCCAGAATGATGACAAGCAGCGCCATTTTTTCAAATATAACAAGCATATATGTGTCCTTACCGATCAGAAGCTTATCATGAGCTTTGCGATCTCAAAGTAAATAAGAAGCGATACCGCGTCGGTTATCGTGGATATCAGCGGCGTAGCCATGACCGCGGGGTCTACGCCGAGCTTTTCGGCGGCCTCAGGCAGGACGCTGCCGACTACCTTTGCGAAGGTGACGATCAGAACTATCGAAAGGCTTACGACCGCAGCAACGGTGAGCGTAACACCCGCGTTGCCGAGCAGCAGTCTGTCCACCAGAAGCATTTTCACAAAGTTTACCGCCGCGAGCGTCAAGCCGCAGAGCACGCCGACCCTGAACTCCTTCCACACGACGCGGCCTACGTCCTCTGGCTCGGTATCGCCGAGCGAGATGCTTCGTATGACGGCTGTCGAGGCCTGCGAGCCGGAGTTTCCGCCCGTGCCCATGAGCATGGGAATAAAGCCTATGAGCACGGCCTGCACCGCAAGCGCGTCCTCAAAGGAGTTTATTATCATGCTCGTGAACGTCGCCGAGAGCATCAGGAACATAAGCCACGGGACGCGGCGCTTCCACATATCAAGAGCGCTCGTCCTCGAATACGGCTTATCGGAAGGCGTCATTGCGGCCATGATCTCGAAGTCCTCGGTGGCCTCGGCCTCCATAACGTCGATAACGTCGTCAACTGTGACGATGCCGACGAGGCGGCCTTCCTTATCGACGACCGGCAGCGCCATGAGGTCGTAGTCGGAGATCTTCTCTGCTGCCTCCTCCTGATCGTCGTGCGTCATGCAGAATACGATATTCGTATCCATGATATCCTCGATGACCGTCTCATCGTCTGACAGCAGAAGATCCTTGACCGACAGAACGCCCTCGAGCTTGCGGTCGGCGGAGGTGACAAAGCAGGTGTAGATAGTCTCCTTATCTTCGCCTATCCTGCGTATGCGCGCAATGGATTCGCGCACGTTCATGTATTTTTTCAGATCCACAAACTCGGCGGTCATTATGCTTCCTGCCGAGTTTTCGGGATAGTTGAGATACTGGTTTATGAGCCGCCGCGTCTCGGGCGTTGCCGTGCGCATGACACGCTTTACGACGTTTGCCGGAAGCTCCTCCATCATATCAACCGCGTCGTCAACGTACAGCTCTTCAATGATCGACGACAGCTCAGAGTCGGTGATGGAGTTTATTATCTGCTCCTGCTCGGGAGAATCGAAGTTTGCAAAAACGTCCGCCGCCATCTGCTTGGACAGGAGCCTGAACACCATCGGCATGCGGTTATCGCCTATCTCGGACAGAAACTCCGCCACGTCGAACTCGTTCATGTCCTCAAGGCGGAGCTGAAGCTCCTTCATTCTGCGCTCATCGAGAAGCTGCATCAGCTCGTCGGCCTGCTTATCACGTCTGGCCTCAAAGTCCATGTTCTCCATATCGTCCATTTCAGAGCCTCCTTTCGCTATAATTTACTATCAGAAAATCATTTTCCGAGATACTCGGCCTGCTCGCGGCTGAGCCTGTCGATACCAACGCCCATAGCTTCAAGCTTGCGCTCGGCGACCTCTCGGTCTATCTCACGCGGAACGGGGACAACTCCGGCGGAGAGCCTGCCGCGATTGTCCGCAAGGTACTTGGCCGACAGCGCCTGTATTGCAAAGCTCATGTCCATGATCTCCGCCGGATGACCGTCGGCTGCCGCGAGATTGACGAGCCTGCCCTCGGCGATGGTGAAAAGCGTCCTGCCGTCGGGCATGACATAGCCCTGTATATTATGCCGCGCCTCGTATTTTTTAACAGCCATGCTCTCGAGTGCCTGCATATCGATCTCGACATTGAAGTGACCTGCGTTGCTGAGTATCGCACCGTCCTTCATGAGTGGGAAGTGCTCGGCGCTTATGATATCTCTGCCGCCGGTGACGGTGCAGAAGATATCGCCGACCCTGGCCGCCTCGGCCATGGGCATGACCTCGTAGCCGTCCATGACGGCTTCAAGTGCGCGGATGGGGTCGGTCTCCGTTACGATGACCTTCGCGCCCAGTCCCTTTGCCCTGAGCGATACGCCCTTGCCGCACCAGCCGTAGCCGGATATGACGACATATTTCCCAGCAACGATGAGATTCGTCGTGCGGCATATGCCGTCCCACACGCTCTGACCCGTGCCGTAGCGGTTATCGAACATATGCTTGCAGTCAGCATCGTTTACCATGACCATCGGGAAGCGCAGAGCTCCGGCAGAGGACATTTTGCGCAGACGGTTTATACCTGTCGTTGTCTCCTCGCAGCCGCCTATGACCTCGGGGATGAGCTCTGCAAACTCCTCGTGCATGAGATGCACAAGATCGCCGCCGTCGTCGATGATTATATTCGGTCCTACCCTCAGCACCTCGCGCAGACAGTCGTTATACTGCTGCTCCGTACAGCCGTACCGGGCAAAAACGTTCATGCCTCCTGCTGCAAGCGCTGCTGCAACATCGTCCTGCGTGGAAAGAGGGTTTGAGCCCGTGACGTACATTTGCGCTCCGCCGAGCTCCATAACACGGCACAGATACGCCGTTTTTGCCTCAAGGTGCACCGAAAGCGCGACCTTCAGTCCCTTAAAGGGCTTTTCCTCGGAAAAGCGGCGGCCTATGCCCCGCAGCACCGGCATATTTCGCTCGACCCAGTTTATCTTCATCTCGCCTGAGGGTGCAAGGCTTATATCTTTAATAATGCTCATAAAAGTGCGTCTCCTTTTAAGCTGACGGGAGTTGAACCCTGCCGGTTTTGACAGGCTGATTTTCACCCATGCGGCGTTAAAGCCCT
>CAVFCI010000102.1:0-3736 GCA_963620985.1 Hallerella sp.
GGTCTTGCCCCCTCGAGCTCCCCCGCTGCGCGGTCATCTTTACGCAGCAGCATAGGTTTTTTGACAGTCTGCGGAGAGCTGCAAAAAGCTCTCCTCATTGTAGATCACCCCTGTCGCGTGCAGCTGACACCGGCCGGAAGAGCGGCCTCGTCTACCGTGACTGTATAGTCCTCATAGCTGCGCGGCGCGGTGACTCCGTCCCTGCGCGTGACCTTCACCAGATCAAACAGCTTATGCGCCGGAGCGCAGCCGAGCTCCGTGTCGTGCCTGAACACTATCAGCTCGCGCACGGTCATTTTGCCGCGTGCGGCGGAATGGTCGTTTTCAAACATGTTCATGATCGCCGTCCACAGCAGGCTCAGGTCATCCTCGGAAAAGCCCGTGGTCTTGCGGGCGAGATTAGCCGAAACATAGCCCTCGACACGGTACAGCCCGTAGGGAACGATATATTTGCGTCCCATCTCGGTGCCCTTTTTCTCCGCGTCCGCCTCCGTGGTTATGGCAACGCGGGTTATCGTGACCTCCTGCGGCATTATCGGGTCAATGCTGCGGGCAAAGCCCAGCTGCACAGGTCCGCGAACCTGTCCGCAGTTGAGTGCACCCTTGACAAAGGTGGTCATCACGGCTCCGAAGGTACGGATGTCGTAAAAATTGGCGCACATGAAGTCGCGGAGCTTTTCGTCAAGCTGCTCGTCCTTCTTTTTGGCCTCCTTGAGCTTGTCCGGATCAACGCCGATATAGGTGCAGGCTTCCTTGTCGCTGGTATTGAGCGGCACGCCGTCCTTGATGTAGATGCGGTAGCCCTCCTCGCCCTCCTTCGCAGTTTCCACAAAGTTTCGTATCTTGCGCTTGAGGCAGACATCCGTTACTATGCCGTAGCCGGTTTCAGGGTCAACGCGGGGCATGTTTCCGGCATCGGGATCCCCGTTCGGATTGCCGTTTTCCACATCGAACAGCACAACAAATTCATAGCGGTTTTTGATAGGCTCGGTCATTTTTCGTTCTCCTCCTTTTTTGTATAACGCTTCTGTGTCTGGTGATAGTAGCCGAGGTCGAAGGCGCCCTGCTGCGCCAGCGTCATGCGGGCAGGATAGCTCTCGCCGAGGACGCTTTTCAGCTCGCAGACCTGCTTATCGAAATAGATGCGCCGGCTGCTTTCCAGCTTTCGCAGGTGCTTCTGATACAGATTGTTCAGTATCGGGAATATGCTGGCGGGCATCGCTGCGGCAGAGTTAAAATACTTATCCTTGATAGTCGCGTTGATACCGGGATTTGCCGCCTGCTGCGCCGCCTCATAAATCGAGAATATGCGGCCTAAGGTATAGGCGATATTTGTGCTGTCTTCGTTGAGACTCACGGTCAAAACCTCCTTTGGGCAGTCTTTATGTGGATTTTTCAAGTAATATGCCTTTAATATCGCTGCGCGCCCACATGTGATATTCCGCTCCGTGCGGATGCGCAGCATCACGTTCTCCAGCAGCGACACGGGATAAAGTCCGCCGGAGAAAACAGCCCGCGCCACAGCTCCCGCCATGACCGGAGACGGCTCTTTGTCGCGGGAGTTGAGATTCACCGTCTCGCGCAGCAGCGCCCAGAGCGGTAGCAGCTCATACCGTGAGCCCGCGATCATCAGGCGTTCATAGTGCGCGTTGACGTTTTTCATCAGGCTCCCGAAGCTGTCGCGCAGGAAAAATCGCACGGACAGGCGCGCCGCGTTAGGGGCAAGACCCAGAATATAAAATGGCCGGTTCGGGTCGATGCCGAGCTCATCGCAGGGCTTCCCCTCCGCCAGACGCTTGAGCACGGCGCGAAGGTCATTGTCGGAAAGCCCCTCGGGAGCCTTGCCGCCGAACAGAATCGCCTGTGCGTAGTCCTGATATACCGGCTCTGCGCCCTCTGCCCAGCATACGACGGTCGTATCGCCGATAAGCTGCACATTGCTTTTATCTGCAAGCAGATGGTTGAGCGCCGCCGTATATGCAAAGGCGGCCTGCTTTCCTACGGGCGCGTTATTGTTCTGCTCACGTTCATACGAGCAGAACGCCGGAGCATTGAAGGAGACAAGCGCCGCGCCGCTCGACTGTGCGCCCCGCACTCCCTTTACGGATGGGTGCGTCGCGACTATCTCATCCTCGCGTCCCGTCACGAGGCACTGCATATGCAGCGCCTTCGGGTCATCGTCGCCGCAGTGCTGCTGCCATGCCGCACGGATATCTGGGTCATTCTGAGGATAATGGCCGTTCACACGGAGCACGAGATTGACAGCGCCGGTGATATCCTCATACTGCCCTGTCAGCGCCGGATGCTCCGCCGCCCGCTCTGGCTGCCATGTGTCAAAAAATGCAAGGATCGCCTTGGCAGTCGGAGAAGCCACGCCGTCGAGTATCTCATGATGCAGCTGCGAGGCCGCCCGAAAGCAATTTCGGCTGCGCTCAGGCTTGCCTTTCTGGTCTGCGCCCAGCAGATAGGCTGAGTTATCCCACAGAAAATTGGACGCAATGCCCGCCGTGCGCTTGACCGGCGCGGGCAGCACCAGCTCCTGCGGACGCAGGGCGGTCTTCTTGCCGGCAGTCGTTTCCTTCAGCGTGGGAATTATCTGCGTGACAGCGCCGCTCTCGTCGAGGCAAAGCGCATAGCTGATCTTCGCCGGACTCCAGCCTGGCGGTGCTATCTCGCCGCGCTCGAGAAGCTCTTCATAATACCGCGTCAAAGCCTGAAGGATCATCCCCTCACCTCCTCGCTGTCCCACGGCGGCACGACGAGTACGCCGTCGGCAAGCTCGGCACGGAAGAAACGGGGCACGATGTTCTCCGGCTCGCTGTAGTCCATGTCCAGCAGCATCCAGCCCAGATCGCGCCGTCCCTCCAGCTCCTTAGGACAGGGCGGCAGCTCCGTGCAGCGGCAAAACTGCGCCGGAAACTCCCTCGTCCCGAAATAGGGCATGCTGTAGCACTGCCCGCGTTCGAGCCGCCGCTTGATTATGTCCTGAAACTTGCCCGGATTGTCGCCGGCTGCGGCCTTATCCGTCATTTCAAAGTGTGCGTCTATCACATAGTGCACATCCCGCAGGACCATGGCCGCCCGCTGCTGTATGCTCTCCGGCGCCGCAAGGTACAGCTCGCCCGCGCCCCGCTCCATCACGGGCTTTACGCTGCGGGCGTTTATTTTGTCCTTGACCTCATTGCGGCGAATGTTGGTAAAGCGGACCGGACTGCATACATGGATGCGGTCTATCCGCCACCGAAGGCCCGGATGCCAGTATATGCTCTCAAGCAGTCCGCGCGCGGCAGACGGTGTCATGCAGTCATAGCTGACGCGCTCGGTTTTCATTTCGCAGCGCGAAAAGCATGCATACTCGCCCCAGACCTCAACCTGAATTGCCATATGCTCCCTCCTTTTCGATTTCTGATCTTAAAATACCACGTTATGTTCTCAATGTCGAATTTATAAATTAAAAAAGTTAAAAAAATAAGCTACTGATAATTTGACATATGCCTGATCGCATGTTATATTTTCTGACGTCGCTGGCAGCAGCGGGGATTGAAACATAATTAAAAACAGTTATGTCGTAAGGCAAAAGGACGGGACACCGTCCTTTTCAGCGTGTCAAAAAAGTCTGTGACTTTTTTGCACGCTGAAAATACGCCACATTTTTTGTGAAGCTTTCGCTTCACGAAAAATCTCGCTACGCTCGTCAAAAAGCCTGATAGCTCAGGCGTTTTTGATGGCTATAATC
>CAVFCI010000103.1:0-3579 GCA_963620985.1 Hallerella sp.
GAGAAAAAGGCGAAAAGCGCCGAAAAGGGGCGCTGACAGGCGGTAGGGTTCGGCTCCCGTCAGCTTACGCAGCAGCATAGGTTTTTTGACAGTCTCAAAGAAGGCGGGGCCCTTTTGTGCCCCACCTTCTTCCTTTTTGCTCCTAACAACATGAAACTCAGGTTGTCTCTATGTACATTTTCAAATCTTTTACTACATTTTCTCCCATAAACCTCTGTACAATGTTGGTTTCAGAAGAATTTTATACTACTGACGTGTAATTCCTACGTTAATGTACTTTAATGGCGTTACCCTAAAATCGTCGCCTATATGTAAAATATATAAAAACGTCTATAAAAGCGAAATGACCCTTGACTGCACGGTTTCTTTACACCGTTTGCTGAAAGCAGTCAAGGGTCATTTCTGGGAATTCTTAGTATCTAACATCATTGGTTACCTCTCTTTCTGCGGGATGGATGCCGCCTGTCAACGGAACGCAAATCAAAACACACTTCGATATAGCTGAGTTTAACTCCCCAAGCGGGACAGGACTTAGTGTTCTCGTTCTCTTCATATTTTGACTTCGGCATCGTTCTCCTCACTATCGGATTTTCTCCGATCTCAGAGGAGCGAATCAGATGTACATTGGTATCACCCTTTCTGTGATTTAAAGATATCATCTTTTCGTGTGATATTCAAGAGCAATAGTGTATGAAAAGCAAGGCTCCATATTGTGCAAATGCACGGTAAATATGAACAAATATGCGTATCTATTGACATATCTCACAAAAAATCATATAATAAGTATGTTGTGTGCGCGGAAAAGGATCACCTTTTCCGCGCTTGTTGCGTCTCGGGGCAAATAATGATATAATGTATCGTTAAAATTGATTAGGAGCAGGACACATGATAAACGATATTATTCTTCTCAAGCAGGGCGAGATAGTCCTGAAGGGCTTGAACCGCCGCTCGTTCGAGCAGAAGCTCATGAGCAATATAAAGCGCCGCCTCGCCGCCATCGGCAAATTCAAGGCCTACTGCCTGCAATCAACGGTGTATATCGAGCCCGTTGACGAGACGAGCGACATGGACGCGGCGTTTGAGGCGATGACCAAGGTATTCGGCCTTGCCTCCGTCAACCGTGCCGCCGGCTGCGAAAAGGACGCGGAAAGGATAGCCGGGCTTGCCATCGAGTATCTGCGCGAGGACATGCTCGCGGCAAAGAGCTTCAAGTGCGAGGCCAAGCGCAGCGACAAGAGCTTTCCCATGACGAGCATCGAGCTTGCGCAGTTTGTCGGCGGTGAGCTCTCCGAGGCTTATCCCGACTGCGTGGTCGATGTGCACGAGCCGGAGCTGACGGTGCATATAGAGGTGCGCGATCTCGCCGCCTATGTCCACGCCGCCCCCACTGCCGGAGCGGGCGGAATGCCGGTCGGCGCAAACGGCACGGCGGTGACGCTGCTGTCCGGCGGCATCGACAGTCCCGTGTCGAGCTATATGATAGCAAAGCGCGGCGTGCATCTGATCCCCGTACACTTCTTCTCCTTCCCCTACACCTCCGAGCAGGCAAAGCAGAAGGTCATAGAGCTTGCGCGGCTCCTGACCGATTACTGCGGCAGGATGACCATCGAGGTCGTGCCGTTTACGCACATTCAGGAGGAGATACGCGCAAAGTGCGATGAGGACTACTTCACGCTCATCATGCGCCGCTTCATGATGCGCATAGCGCAGAGGATAGCCGAGGCAAACGGCGCGAAGGCCATCGTCACGGGCGAGAACCTCGGTCAGGTCGCAAGCCAGACCATGGAGGCCATGGCCTCGACGCAGGCGGTCATCGACCTGCCCGTCCTCCAGCCGCTGATCGGCATGGACAAGGAGGAGATAGTCCGCCTTGCGCGTAAGATAGGGACCTTTGAGACCTCCATACTCCCGTATGAGGACTGCTGCACGGTCTTTACGCCCAAGCACCCCAAGACCAAGCCCAAGCTGCGCGACGTTGAGCAGATCGAGGCCGCGCTGGATATCGACGCGCTCGTTGACGAGGCGTATGCAGGCATCGAAAGAATAAAGGTAGGCGAGTGAAAATGAAAAAGGCATATAATGTCGAGATACTCTCCGTCGGCACGGAGATACTGCTCGGCCACACGACGAACACCGACGCGAGGGATATCTCCCTCATGCTCTCGGAGCTCGGCATAAACGTAAAATACCACACCGTCGTCGGCGATAACCCACAGCGTCTTGCCGACTGCATCGAGATAGCCCGCAAAAGGGCTGATATCATCATCTCCACCGGCGGCCTCGGCCCGACCTGCGACGATCTTACAAAGCAGATACTCGCAAGGTCCTTCGGCCTTGAGCTCAGAATGCACGAGGATGAGAGAGCCTGCCTGTACGACTACCTGACCAATCGCGGCTACAGCAAGGAGATGACCGAGAACAACCTCGCGCAGGCGATGCTGCCCGTCGGCTGCACGGTGTTCCACAACAACTGGGGCACTGCGCCCGGCTGCGCGTTCACGGCGCAGGACGGCACGATAGTCCTCATGCTGCCCGGCCCTCCCAAGGAGTGCAACGCGATGTTCCGCGCCTGCGCGATGCCCTATCTGCGCTCGCTGTCCGACGAGCAGATAGTCTCGCACGCGATACACGTTTTCGGCATGTCCGAAAGCGCCATGGATCAGATATTCCGCGACGAGATGAACGCCATGACAAACCCCACCATGGCTCCCTACGCCAAGGAGGGCGACTGCCTTTTGCAGGTCACGGCCAAGGCCGAGAGCGTCGAGAAGGCAGAGGAGATGATGAAGCCCGTCATCGAGCATGTAAAGGACGTGCTCGGCGATATAATCTTCGGCATTGATGTCAACACCGTTGAGGAGAGCGTCATGCAGCTTCTCGCAGAGAAGAAAATGACCTTCGCCGCAGCAGAGAGCTGCACCGGCGGTGAGCTGGCCAAGCGCTTTACCGACATCCCCGGCGCGAGCGAGTTCTTCCTCGGCGGCGTGACGACCTACACGAACGAGGCGAAGGTGCGGCTGCTGGGCATAGCCCCCGAGCTCATCGAGGAAAAGACCGCCGTGAGCCGCGAGGTCGCGCAGGAAATGGCCGAGCGCGTGCGCGCACTGCTCGGCGCTGACATGGGCATCGGCGTGACGGGGCTTGCCGGCCCCGACGGCGACGGAGTGCACGAGGTAGGAACGGTGTTCGTCGCCCTCGCAACGAAGGACGGCACCTTCGTGCGCGAGCTGAACATCGGCGACCGCCGCACCCGCAGCTACGTCCGCCGCGTGTCCGGAAACTACATCTTTGACATGATGCGCCGCTACCTTCAGGGTCTCGAAGTTGTTTTGGAGGCGCATTGAGGCTCCTACGGATACGCTTATTGCGGTGTCCCGACCGGAAAGGCTGGTATAAACTACAGCGTTTCGCGCCCCGCGAGTGCAGTGCAATGTTGTTGCAGCGTCTTAAAAATTGCGCCAGTCTCATGCCTTCCCCTTACTACGAGGGGAAGGTGTCAGCCGCAAGGCTGACGGATGAGGTGCTTATCAAATCATTTGCCGTCAGGCAAACACAAATTTATATAAAATGTCTTAATTT
>CAVFCI010000104.1:0-3517 GCA_963620985.1 Hallerella sp.
CGTCCTCTGGCGAATAATCGCCAGAGGACTTTTCTGTAAATGCCTGCTTCTGCTGCGGGAAGATGGTGATGATGCAGATAGTGTCAGGCCTTATTCAGCGCGCGGTACAGGAAGGTGACGACCTGAGCGCGGGTGCAGGTCGTGTCGGGGGAGAAGGTCGTCGCGGTCGTGCCCTTCGTTATGCCGCGCTGGGTCGCCCAGACGACGGCATCGCGGCAGAATGAGGAGGGCGCAATGTCGAAGAAGGAGCTTGCGCCGCTCACCGATGGCGAGCCCGCCGCACGGTACAGGAAGGTGACGATCTGTGCGCGGGTGCAGGGGGCGTAGGGCGAGAACGTCGCCGCGGTCGTGCCCTTGGTGATGCCGGAGCTCACCGCCCACTGCACGGCATCGTAGAAGATATCCGACGGCCTTACGTCCGTAAAGCCGACAGCGGCGTCGGCCTTCGGACAGCCGGAGGCTCGCCACAGGAACACGACGATCTGGTAGCGCGTACAGCCTGCGTCCGGCGAAAACGTCGCTGCGCCCGTGCCGTTTGTAATACCGGCGCTCACCGCCCACTGTACAGCGTCATAGTAAAACGCACCAAGCTTCACGTCGTCAAATACCGGCACCTCTGCGACAGGCTCATAGTCGGGATCGATTACGCCGCAGACCGTGCACTTGCCGCCTGAGAAGCTGTGCCCCGCCGCAGCAACGACCCTGCCGGACTCGGTAATGTCTCCGCAGCGCGTACAGATCGTATCGCCGCTGTAGCCGCTCTCGGTGCAGGTCGAGGGTATTTCGTTCCGCAGCTCCGCTGCATGGCCGGAGGCAAATATGACGCTGCCGGTTTTGAGCGTTTTGCCGCAGACGGAGCAGACCTCGTCGCCGCTGTAGCCGCCCTTTAAGCAGCCTGCCGCAACGGCGTTTTTTAGCTCGGCCTTGTGCTCAAGCGCACTGACGTAATCCTTCGTGTAGCACTCGCCGCACTCGCATTTGTAGGTCGTGAAGCCCTCGGAGGAGCAGCTCGGCGGGGTGACGGCGGCCTTGAAGTCGTGCTCGTGCTCTGCGTCGCGGTTCGGGTCAACTATGCCGCAGCGCGTGCAGATGCCGCCTGAGTAGCTGTGACCGAGGGGTGCGGTGTAGCTGTCCTTCAGCTCCTCGCCGCAGCCGCATCTGCGGGAGGTGAAGCCCGCCTCCGTGCATGTCGGCGGAGTGACGGCGGAGGTGTAGCTGTGGATATGGTCTGTGCGCGTGTAGCTCTTCTCGGCACCGTTTAGCGCGGCATTTGAGCTCTTTATGTCTATGGCGCTCCACTGCGTGTCGCTGCCGAGGAAATTGACCGTTTTAAGCGTCGTGCAGCCGTCAAAGGCGTGCTCTCCGACGGAGGTCACGCCCGCCGGTATGGTTATCGCTTCAAGCGCCGCACAGTCTGAAAACGCAGCCTCGGGAATGACGACGACATCCTTGGGTATAGTAAGCTCCCTGAGCGAGGCGCAGCCTGAAAAGACAGCCTTTCCAAGTGTTTGTACGCTTTCGGGTATAGTTATTGCTTCAAGCGCCGCGCAGCCGGAGAAGAGGGAATCGGGCAAGGCGCTTATGCCCTCGGGCAGCACTGCCTTAATGAGCTTTTTGCAATTTGAAAACGCGCCGTCGCCGAGCTTCGTCACCGTATCCGGCATTGTTACTATCTCAAAGCCTGCGCCGGAAAAGGCTCTGCTGCATATCTCAGTCACCGTCTCCGGCACGATATACGCACCGTTCGGTCTGCCAACGGGATAGCTTATGAGCCGAGTCTTGTCCGCACTCAGCAGAACGCCGTCAAGGGACGAGAACACCGCGTTCCCGTCTGCGACCTCGAATGCACGGAAAGCGGTGCAGCCGGAGACGGCCTTGATGTCCAGGTACTCGACGGTGTCGGATATTTTGAGCTGCGTCAGCGCGGTGCAGCCCTCGAAGGCGTTGCAGCCGAGGCGAGTTACACCGCTTTCAACGACGGCGGAAAGTATGCGCTCGCGGTACTCGTGCCACGGCGTTTTACCTTCTCCGGCCATGAAGTCGGGGATGCTGCCGCCGCTTAAAGTGAGCACGCCGCTGCGTGTGAGGCTCCATGAGTAATCCTTGGCATTTCCGCTGTCGATGAGCTCCGGCAGCTTTGCGCCGCAGACAGCGCAGGTATCGCCGCTTTCGCTGTGCAGAGCCTCGTCCTGCTTTACGCCGCAGGAGCTGCACTCGCGCCAGTGGTGAGCGCTGTCGCCGCTCCATCCGTCGCCGAAGCTGTGCGTGTGGCGCAGACATTTTACCTCCGCAGAGGCTAAACCGGCAGCAGCGCCGCCGAGCGCTTCCCACTCCTGCGGAGTGCCGTCAAAGAGCACCGTGCTTATATGTGTTCCGGAAAAAGCGTTTGTGCCGAGGCTCGTAAGCCCGTTTGGAAGAGCGAGCTCGCCGGATACGGAGGAGCAGCCGAAGAAGGCTTCTTCGCCGATCTCGGTAATGCAGGAGGGAATGCTGACGCTCGCAAGCTTTGCGCAGCCGCTGAACGCCGCTGCGCCTATTTTTGTTACGCTCTGCGGGATGTCTGCCTCCGTCAGCATGCTGCATCCGGAAAACAGCTCGTCCGGCAGCACGGTTATGCCCTGAGGGAGCGTGGCCGCCTGCAATGCCTCGCAACAAGAAAACGCTCCGACCCCGATGCTTTTCACGCTGCCCGGGATCGAAACGCTTTGAATATGATTATTAAGTGCAAAGGCATATTGCCCGATTGCCTTTGTGCCGTCAGGCACAGTATAATCGCTGTCTGTCTTGCCTGCGAGATAGAGGATGAGCTCCTTCTGCACCTTGTCGTACAGAACGCCGCCGTCCGCTGAAAAATACGGATTTTTCGCCGCGACAGTGACAGCTTCAAGGCTGGTGCAGCCGGAAAACGCGCCCTCGCCTATGCTTTCGAGCGTCTCGGGGAGGGATATCTCCGAAAAAGAGCAAAAATAAAAAGCGTAGCTGCCTATGCCCGTTACGCCTTCGCCGATAATTACCTTTCGGATATCTTCATTAAATGCCCATGGTGAGTCTCCGCCTTCGCTGTAGTCTGGCATTTCGCCGCTGCCGCTGATCCTAAGCTCATCGCCGGACAGCGTCCATGTCAGGCCCTCGCCGCAGTCTCCGTCTGCAAATGCGCAGCACGGAAAAAGGCTCAGGGTCAAAAGCAGCGCGAGGGTCAAGCTCAATAATCTTGTTCTCATTGTTGCCTCCTAATACAATAATTATAAATTTTACAAGATCTGCGCTGCACATATCGTAGCAAAGCCGAAGTTCTTATGTAAACCATACGAAGTGCCGAAAATTACATGCCAAATTTGTACACTTTCCATAAACATGAATACCGCGCCCCACATTTGCAAGGCACAGCACCAATTACAGGCAAATGCCATTCAATACAGCACGTTTTTGCAGGCAAAACTGCCAATACCGCCCAACTCAGCAAATTTAACAAAATATGAGCGCCTTCTTTGTCACTATTCACAAAAACATGGAGACG
>CAVFCI010000105.1:0-3365 GCA_963620985.1 Hallerella sp.
GTCTTGCCCCCTCGAGCTCCCCCGCTGCGCGGTTATCTTTACGCAGCAGCAGAGGCTTTTTGACAGTCTGCGTCAGCCTTACGGCTGACACATTCCCCTCGTAGTAAGGGGAAGGCAGGGTGCGCAGCAGTTTTTGAAGCGCTGCAACAACACTATTCCGCACTTGCGGGGAGCGAAACGTTACGGTTTATTCCATTGTTTCCGGTCGGGACACCGCAATACCCGTATAGGTGCAGACTGAATGCGCCTTTGAAACTACTTACGGCGGTGGGCTTGGATGCGCTCGAAGGCGGAGCGGTACTCGATCTGGCGCAGGCGCGGGAAGGCCTTGAGCAGGTGGTTGTGGACGAGGTTGCGCTCCTCGAGCAGGCTCTTGAGCCGTGCGCGGAGCTGAGCTGCGTCCTGCTGCGCGTCCTCGCGGCGCTCCTTGAACCTCTCGCGCAGCTCGGCGGCATCCTGCTGAGCATCCTCGCGGCGCTCCTGCACCCTGAGCGTGCCGTCGGTCAGGCCGTCGCCGATGCCGTAGGAGACGCGCTCGAGCGCCTTGGCGGCCTCGTCGATGGCACGCATATGCGCATCGAGCTTGAGTGCGTTGAAGCCGGTGATGCCGAGGTCGGTGAGGAACATCGCCGAGAATATGCACAGCAGCACATTGCCGTGCGTGTGCGGTATCGCCTCGATGAGGTACACGAGCTTCATCGTCATCGGGTGGAAGATATACATGATACAGATGCAGCCCACGCCCCACAGCAGCGAAAATTTAAGGCAGACATAGCCGCCGATGTTGAAGGCGTTGTCGCTGTAGTCCCACAGCCGCGTGTGCATGAATTTCTCAGCCGCCCAGCCGACGATCAGCTCGAACACCGAGCATATGGCCGCGCTGCATATGTACACCAGAAACACATTGTCCTTTATCGGCGTGAGCAACACGATCACCGCGACAAGGCCGTAGCCGTAGATCGGGCAGATCGGACCGATGAGAAAGCCGCGGTTTATGAACACGCCCTTGTTCGCCGCGTGGAATATGACCTCCA
This sequence comes from Hallerella sp., assembly GCA_963620985.1. Lineage (GTDB taxonomy): Bacteria > Bacillota > Clostridia > Oscillospirales > Oscillospiraceae > F23-B02. Next base: position 1,035 of record CAVFCI010000105.1, read on the forward strand.
CGCACCAGCCGGCAAAGCCGTATATGAAAAATAACCAGAGTAATTCCTTTAACATTATACCAATATCCTTTTTTGATAGCGCTTTTAGTCTGTACCTATACGCTTATTGCAGGTGCACGGTGTCGAGGGTGCTGCGGAAACCGCAGCAAGCTGAGAGCCGATAGCTGATAGCTGATAGCCGAATGTTGCGGCTGTCGCCGCAATAAACGTGTCCGTAGGTGCCTCAATCCGCCTCCGAAAAACCGATGCGGTCGAGCTCGCCGTCACGGTCCCAGAGGAAATCGAGCTTGAGCTCCCTGCCCTCTTTTATGCGCTGAAGATTTTCGACATGCTTGGAGAGCATGGGCAGGGTAACGAGGCCGAGGATGGCGGCAGCGCGCCAGTCGCCGCGCTCGATGCCGTGGTAGACTGGGTAGAACACCGCGCCGGTGATCGGCACGAGGCAGAGATAGCGCGTTGCCATGAGCAGCAGCGATTCCAGAAACAGCGTTGCGAGAAAATCGTTCACGCCGAACGCGAGGATAACGCCGCCGAGACAGGCCAGACCTTTGCCGCCGCGAAAGCGCATCAGCGCAGGGTACATGTGGCCGAGGATGCAGGCGGCTCCTGCTGCTTCACCGGCGAGACTGCTGTGCACGAACAGCTTGCGCGCAAGCCCGACGCTCACCGCAGCCTTGCTGATATCAAAGCACATGACGAAGGCACCGGCCTTCTTGCCCTCCAGGATCATAAGATTGGTCGCTCCGGCGTTGCCCGAGCCCTTTTTGCGTATATCATAGCCGCGGCGCAGACCCATGACATAGGCGGGATTTATGTTGCCGATGGCGTAGCCCAGACCGGCAGCCGCAAGCGCGGCGGAAAGCGCCCTGTTTATCTTCATGTCTCCGCCTCCGTCAGCAGTCTGAGAAGCTCGCCGGTATCGTCGGCTATCGGGCAGCCGAAGCGTTCGAGCGTGTCGCGGCTGCGGAAGCCCCACGACACGAGCACACAGCCGCAGCCGGAGTTTGAGGCCGTCTGCCCGTCCACGTCCGAGTCGCCTATGTACACCGCGTCCGCCGCCGTACAGCCGAGACTGCGCAGCGTTTCAAAAACGCTGTCCGGCGCGGGCTTTTTGCGCACCGACTCGCGTTCGCCGACAACGCTGTCGAAGGTGTCGGGGAAGTAATGCGCGATGAGCGCCTTTGCCGGAGCGTCGGCCTTGTTCGACACAACGCCGAGCTTAAAGCCGAGCGCCTTGAGCTCGGCCAGCGTCTCGGGTATGCCCGGGTACGGGCGCGTCAGCACCATGCAGTTTTCCGAATAATGGCTCTTGAAGGTCTCAAACACGCGCTCTGACTGCTCCGTCGGCGTATCGGGCGGCACGGCGCGCTCGATGAGCTTCCGGATGCCGTTTCCGACAAAGCGCCGCACCTCGTCGAGGCTGCGCACGGGCAGTCCCTCGCTTTCCAGCGCAAAATTCGTTGACGCATGCAGATCCTCCAGCGTATACAGCAGAGTTCCGTCAAGATCAAATATCGCAAGCTTTTTCATAGTCTTTCCTCCGCCTTGATTTTAATACAGCGGCATAAAAATTTCAAGATTCTTTGTCATAGTGATTGACCGCCGCGCCGGACAATGATAAAATAATTGTCCGATATATATGATAAACGAAGGGAGCTGTCGGCGATGGAAGACAAAACTATCCTTGAAGAGCTGCTTGAACGCGCACCGGACGAGCGGCAGCATAAGCGGAAGATGGATAAGGCGTACCACCTGCTTGCCGAGGGTATGTGCGGCGAGGCCGAGGCTCTGTTTGACGAGATGCTGGCAGAGGAGCCGTTTAACCGCGACGCACTGACCGGCAAGAAGCTCATCGAGCGACAGCGTGCGGTCGAGAGCCGGATGGACAGTCTGACGGCGCGTGCAAGGACAGCGCTCCCCGAGACGCAGACTGCGGAAGCGTCCGCCGCGCAGCAGGTGAAGGCCGAGCCGAAGAAGACGGCGGAAAATGCTCCGGCACACGAGCCGAAGCTCGGGCTCCTGCGCTCGAAGAAGGTGAAGGCGGCGCTCATCGCCGTGTTCGCGCTGCTCGTCGCCGCTGCCGCCGCGTTCGTCATCACCGGCACCGCCGACAGCAGCAATGCGAGCTTTCAATGGCACACGGAGACTCCTGCGGATACGGTTTTTTGCTGGCGCTTTGACGCAGCCACGGATACGGTGATTGCGGTGTCCCGACCGGAAACACTGGTATAAACTACAGCGTTTCGCCTCCCGCGAGTGCAGGGCAAGCTTTGCCCGCACCGAAATCGGCGCACCAAGCCTTCCCCTTGCGGAGCTTGAGGGGAAGGTGTC
>CAVFCI010000106.1:0-3299 GCA_963620985.1 Hallerella sp.
TTGCAGCATCTCAAAAGCTGCTGCGCACCATGCCTTCCCCTTACTACGAGGGGAATGTGTCAGCCGTAAGGCCGACGGATGAGGTGTTATGAAATCGCGGCGTTAGCCGCCTACATTGTTGAGCTGCGCATAGCGCACACATTGAGCTCTCAGCTTGCTGCGGTTTCCTCCGCAGCTGCCGGTCGGGATACCAGAGATATATGTATAGGAGAGGCGTTAATTCGCCACCAAAAGAATGGAGATAAAGGTACAGGCTTTTGAGAGCCTTGATTCGACGAATAATTATTTGAAGAAGCTCGCTTCCGAAGGCGCGGCGGAGGGCACGGTCGTAATTGCCGACGCTCAGACCGCCGGACGAGGCAGAATGGGGCGCAGCTTTGCGTCCGCACCGGGCTGCGGCATATACATGTCGCTGCTGCTGCGCCCCGCGGACTGCTCCGCCGACTGCGCGGTGAGCCTCACTGCTGTCGCCGCCGTTGCGGTGTGCCGCGCCATCGAAAAGACCTGTGGCCGTCCGGCTGGCATCAAATGGGTAAACGACCTGTACATGCGCGGCAGGAAGATCTGCGGCATACTGTGCGAAAGCTCGGTCAGGGACGGCAGCGTGGACTACGCCGTGCTCGGCATCGGCCTGAACGTCACGACGCGGCTTGAGGATTTCCCCGAGGAGCTGCGCGAGACAGCCGGCTCGCTGTACACGCAGACGGGCTTCGAGTTCGAGCGCGGCATGCTCATCGCCGCCATCATTGCGGAGCTGTGCTCGCTCTACGAGCTGTGGCGCGAAGGCCCCAGCGTGTGCCACGCCGAGTATAAGCGCCGCTGCATCGTGCTCGACCGGCAGCTCAGCGTCATCACGCCGGAGGGCGAGTTTGAAGCGGTGGCAGAGAATATAAGCGCCGACTACGGCCTCGTTCTGCGCCTTCCCGACGGAGGGCGGAAAACGGTTCACAGCGGCGAGGTTAAGCTGACGGGAGTCGAACCACTGCCGCCCGTCAGCTTAAGCTGACGGGAGTCGAAACCTGCCGCCCGTCAGTTCAAAATAAAGATCTGAGGTAATAACAATGAAAAAACAGACAGCGTACATTTTTGCGGCGTTCATCGTCGTGCTGCTCATTCTGGCCATCGTCATCATGTGGCTGACCGGCGGCATCGGCGGCGATACGCCCCAGACCAGCGCCGCGCCCGATGCAGCCAGCGCCGCGCCGCGCCAGACGCAGTTCGTCATCCCGACGGAAACGCCCGAGCCCACGGCTACTCCCGCGGTTCAAACGCCCGAGGTCACGGCGACTCCCACGCCCGCACCCACGCCGGAGCAGCCCAGCGGCACGGTCATCGGCTCGGGCTCGTTCGACTCCGCGACCGGTGTCGGCATAAACACCCACACCGTGTGGACGGCAGCCGAGCAGTCCGACGGCAGCGTGAAGCTCAGCCTGTCGGTGTATGTGCGCTCGTACACGGTGCAGATAGGCCAGCGCGCTATAGGCATCAGCATCGGCGGCAGCAGCGCAAGCGGCATCACCCGCGCCTTCAGCGTCGATTCGCCCAACGCCCAGACCGATACGCTCATCTATACCTATACGACCACCGTCGAGCGCGGCAGCTCGATCCCCGTCAGCATCGACTGGAACTATAAGGGTCAGTACAGCGGCAAGGACCTCGATGTGATCTCCTCTGAAGCCTCAATTTCTTTTTAGAGGCGCATTGACGCACCTACGGATACGGTTATCTCTGGTTGCACGGTATCGAAGCATCGGAACAAACCGTAACGTTTCGCGTCCCGCAAGGGCGGCGCAGGCTTTGCCGGCACCGAAATCGGCTGACGGATGAGGTGTTTATCAAATCGCGCCAACGGCGCAGCATTGTTCAGCTGCGTCAGCGCCGCAGCTTCCTCCAAGCCATGATTGACCGGCTCACATAATTCCCTCCAATGGACAAGGCGGGAGATGTGTGCTATCATTGTGCTATCACAAAAATTCGAGGTATAACATATGTCAAGCTCAGAACTCAGCCGGCAGGAGATAGACCGGATATCCCGCATGGGGATAAAGAAGCTCATCGAAAAATACAGTCAGTCGCAGGGCAAGGACAAGCAGGCGCTGTCCATGCTGCTCGAGCAGCTTGCAAAAACGCCGATGTACTTTGCCGTGCAGAAAAACGGCGCGTCGGCCTCGGCGCTCAATTTCATAACCCTGACCGTGAACGGACAGGTGTTCATCCCCATTTTCACCGATCCCGGGGAGTTCGGCAAGCTCCGCGACCGGTGCGACTGCGTGTGCCTGAAGCCCATGGATTATTTCCAGATGCTCGTTGACAACGACCGTCACGCCGTCGTAAACCCCTTCGGCACATATTTTCTCATGTGGCCGGAGCTCGTGCGCGACCATATGCTGCCGTATATGAAGCAGGCCGAGGACTTCGAGCGTGAGCAGAAAAGCGGCTTCAAGCCAATATCGTAACCGTAAAAATCAAGCCTGTGCCTCCGGCACGGGCTTTTCGTATATTTTCAAAAAAACCCATAAGCATGTTGCAAGGGGAGCCGTTTCCATGATATAATATGTTTACAATAATATTGAAACGGAGGTGCAGATCGTGAAAAGCAAAAAACTGAAGGTATTTCTTATCATCGTTGCGGTGCTCGTCGCCGCAAAGGTCGCAAGCACGGTCATACTCACTCAGGTGGAGACAAAGAAGATGGACGATGCCTTTGCACATGCCGAGAAGCAGGTCTTCACGCTCGACCCAGAGGAAATAAGCTACATCACTGTCCGCAACGGAAACGGCGAGGAATATGATTTCACCGGCGAGGAGCTCGACTGGGCGATCAACAAGCTCAACGGCTTTGAAGCAAAAAGGGTGCGCGGTATGTGGCCGATCGCTACCGGCGGCTGGACATATGCACTGTTCATCGGCGACAACAGCGGCAACCAGAGCTCCTATATCATCCACAGCGACAGCCTCAAGTGTGATTTTGTGAATTTCACCGGAAGCAGCGGATATTTCGACGTTTTTATCGAACATGTAAGCTTGGATAAATAAAAACATCGGCCTCCATTCGTTTGAATGGAGGCTTTTACTTTCCGATCCGAAGGTAGGCAGACATGATATTTCGAGCGCGGCATAAAGTATTCATTTCATTGTTATTTACATAATTTCTATTTTTCGCCTTATCCTCTTGTTGACTTTGCATTAACGGTTTGTTAAACTACCCCCTGCGCGTCCGGCTTAAGCTGACGGGAGTTGAACCCTGCCGGTTTTGACAGGCTGATTTTCACCCATGCTTCGTTAAAGCCCTTGAAAAT
>CAVFCI010000107.1:0-3200 GCA_963620985.1 Hallerella sp.
ATTCTTGGCAACGACCTGCTTTCCCACATGAAGATATGCAGTATCATCGGCGAACAGGAGCTTAACTTCCGAGTTCGGAATGGGATCGGGTGTACCCTCCTTTCCATGGTCACCAAGAAATATGCGAATGTTAAGAATATATAATTAAACAGGGAGGAAGGAAGTTTATATAATTCAAAAATAAGACTTTGGGGCTATTAGTACTGGTCAGCTCCACACCTCACGGTGCTTCCACCTCCAGCCTATCAACGAGGTAGTCTTCCTCGGCCCTTCCAGACTTGCGTCAGGGAGAACTTATCTTAAGGCAGGCTTCCCGCTTAGATGCTTTCAGCGGTTATCCCTTCCGCACATAACTACTCTGCTATGCCACTGGCGTGACAACAGATCCATCAGTGGTGCGTTCATCCCGGTCCTCTCGTACTAGGGACAAACCCTTTCAATTCTCCTACGCCCACAGAAGATAGGGACCAAACTGTCTCACGACGTTTTAAACCCAGCTCGCGTACCACTTTAAACGGCGAACAGCCGTACCCTTGGGACCTGCTTCAGCCCCAGGATGTGATGAGCCGACATCGAGGTGCCAAACCGCATCGTCGATGTGAACTCTTGGATGCGATCAGCCTGTTATCCCCGGCGTACCTTTTATCCAATGAGCGATGGCCCTTCCATTCGGGACCACCGGATCACTAGCGCCTACTTTCGTACCTGCTCGAGATGTCTCTCTTGCAGTCAAGCTCCCTTATGCGTTTGCACTCAACGGCTGGTTTCCAATCAGCCTGAGGGAACCTTTGCATGCCTCCGTTACTCTTTAGGAGGCGACCGCCCCAGTCAAACTACCCACCAGACACTGTTCCCATGCTGGATAACAGCTATGGGGTAGGGTTCTGAACAAACAAGGGTGGTATTTCACCATTGACTCCCTCCATACTGGCGTACAGAGTTCACAGTCTCCCACCTATCCTACACATGCAGGCTCAAAACCCAATGTCAAGCTATAGTAAAGGTGCACAGGGTCTTTCCGTCTTTCTGCGGGTACACGGCATTTTCACCGCGACTTCAATTTCACCGAGTCTCTGGCCGAGACAGCGTGGAGATCGTTACGCCATTCGTGCAGGTCGGAACTTACCCGACAAGGAATTTCGCTACCTTAGGACCGTTATAGTTACGGCCGCCGTTTACCGGGGCTTCAATTCAAGGCTTCGCTTGCGCTGACCTCTCCTTTTAACCTTCCGGCACCGGGCAGGCGTCAGTCCGTATACGTCGTCTTTAGGACTTCGCACAGACCTATGTTTTTAGTAAACAGTCGCCACCACCATTTCTCTGCGACTCGCCGGTGCTACAAAAGTGCTTTTTTCACACCAGCAAGTACCCCTTATTCCGAAGGTACGGGGTTATTTTGCCGAGTTCCTTGGCCAGAGTTCTCTCGAGCGCCTTGGATTACTCATCCCACCCACCTGAGTTGGTTTCCGGTACGGTTTGCGTGAACTAAACTTAGAAGCTTTTCTTGGCAACAGCGGCTCAGCAGCTTAACGACTTTTCAGTCACCACATCGCATCTCGACTAAGCCCCACGGATTTGCCTGCGGGGCACGTCTACCTGCTTGTACCGGAAATCCACTATCCGGCCTGCCTACCGTCTTGCGTCCCTTCATCGCACATTCACACAAGTACAAGACTATTAACTTGTTTCCCATCAGCTACGCCTTTCAGCCTGGCCTTAGGAACCGACTAACCCTGGGAAGATTACCTTTACCCAGGAAACCTTGGGTTTACGGCGAACAGGTTTCTCACCTGTTTTATCGTTACTCATGTCAGCATAATCACTTCTCCGAAGTCCAGGATACCTCTCGATATCCATTCATCCCGCGAAGAACGCTCCCCTACCAGATGTCATACGACAAATCCGAAGCTTCGGCAGCATGCTTAGCCCCGTTACATTTTCGGCGCAACGTCATTAGACCAGTGAGCTATTACGCTTTCTTTAAACGATGGCTGCTTCTAAGCCAACGTCCTGGGTGTCTCTACAACGTCACCACCTTAACCACTGAGCATGCATTTGGAGGCCTTAGCTGTCGGTCTGGGCTGTTACCCTTTTGACGACGAACCTTAGCACCCGCCGTCTGACTCCTACGGTACATCTTAATGGTATTCTGAGTTTGATAGAGGTTGGTAGACCGGTGAGTCCCCTAGCTCTGTCAGTGCTTTACCTCCACAAGACAATCCGTAAGGCTATACCTCAATATATTTCGGGGAGAACCAGCTATCACCGGGTTTGATTGGCCTTTCACCCCTATCCACAAGTCATCCAAACCGTTTTCAGCCGGTACTGGTTCGGTCCTCCACAAGGCTTTACCCCTGCTTCAACCTGCTCATGGATAGATCACCCGGTTTCGGGTCTAATCCGCACAACTAAGACGCCCTGTTCAGACTCGCTTTCGCTACGGCTCCACTTACGCTTAACCTTGCTGTACAGATTAACTCGCTGACTCATTATGCAAAAGGCACACGGTCACCGAACGAATTCGGCTCCCGCAGCTTGTAAGCACCAGGTTTCAGATTCTATTTCACTCCTCTGGCAGAGGTTCTTTTCACCTTTCCCTCACGGTACTAGTGCGCTATCGGTCGTCGGTTAGTACTTAGCCTTGGAAGATGGTCCTCCCGGATTCCCACGAGGTTCCACGTGCCTCGCGGTACTCAGGTATCAGCGCTGTCACTTTCGTTTTCAGATACGGGGCTGTCACCCTCTGTGGCGGAGCTTTCCAGCTCTCTTCTCCTGACTAATAATGAATCAGCCATGCTGACCCTACAACCCCAGGCGAACTAATCCGCCTGGTTTGGGCTCTTCCCCTTTCGCTCGCCGCTACTAAGGGAGTCTCGTTTGATTTCTTTTCCTGCGGGTACTGAGATGTTTCACTTCCCCGCGTTAGCTCATCTGACCTATGTATTCAGTCAGATGCAGTGGAACATGACTTCCACTGGGTTTCCCCATTCAGAGATCCACGGATCATAGGATGTTGAGCTCCTCCCCGAGGCTTATCGCAGCTTACCACGTCTTTCATCGCCTTCCGACGCCAAGGCATCCACCTGATGCTCTTGTCAACTTATTCTCGAAATAAACTTCCTTCTCATCCCTATTCAATTGTAATGTTACTATCCCGAACTACGGGACTGCCGGTTTGTGTTCCGGTTAAAATTCATGAG
>CAVFCI010000108.1:0-3195 GCA_963620985.1 Hallerella sp.
TTCCGGTGCTTATTTAGCATAAGCTGTTCTTACATTATCTAATTTTCAAGGTACAATTCGCGCCGCCGCTTTCAGCGGACAGCTTATTTACTATAGCACGTTGGCTCGCATTTGTCAAGAGCTTTTTTCAAACTTTTTTGAAGTTTTTATCTCGCTCTCGCATCGATGCGGCGCTCTCTCCCGAGGCGCTTGCTTAGAATACCACCGCGTACACGGTTTGTCAACACTTTTTTCGACTAATTTCACAAGTTTTTTTGCGCTTTTTCCGCTGCCCCTAAATATTGTGCCCAAGAGCGCGCATAATAACAATATGGCTGATTTTTTGAATTTCCTCCGCCGCGATAAGAGCCGCGGCGAGACCCATGCGCGTCGCGGGAGCGCCTACACCGGCACGGTGAGCGCGCAGACGCTGCGCAGCATATTTGACGGCTGCTCTGACTTTCAGTCGCGTGATATACGCCCCGGGCTCTGCTGCGAGAGGACGCTTTTTGTCTGCTGGCTCGACGGGCTTGCCTCCGGCGGCGACATTTCGCAGGACGTGCTGCGCCCGCTCACGGAGCTTCTGCGTGCGGGAGCCTCGGTCTCGCCGCAGAGGCTGCTCGAGGGCGCGGTGTACAGCTCGCAGGCACAAAAGCGCACGGAGCTTGACGATATAGTCGGCGATATATGCCGCGGCTGCTGCGCTGTGCTGTTCGGGGACGAGGGCTGCGCCGTGTGCTTTGAGCTGCGCAGCGCACAGCTTCAGCGCTCGATCAGCGAGCCGGCGATGGAAAAATCCCTGAAGGGCGGCAAGGACAGCTTCACCGAGACCCTGCGCACCGACACCGCCCTCGTGCGGCGGCGCATAGCAAGCCCCGCGCTGAAGATACGCCAGACGCTCATCGGGCGCAGGAGCCTGACGCAGGCGGCGATACTCTATCTCGACGGCGTGGCAGACCCCGCGGTCGTGGCGGAGCTGGAGCGCCGCATTGATAATATAGATGTAGACGGTGCGCTCTCGACCGGCGTTATCGAGGAGTACGCCGCCGACAGGCCGCGCTCCGTTTTCCCGCAGCTGCTGCACACCGAGCGCCCCGACCGCTTTGCGCGGCAGCTTTTAAACGGGCGCGTCGGGCTCATAGTTGACGGCATACCGATAGCCTTTCTCGTGCCGGTGTCGTTTCCCGAGTTTCTGCGCGTGCCGCAGGAGGACAGTCAGAACTATATCGTCTCCTCGGCGCTGAGCATAATACGCTGGGCGGCGGTGCTGCTGGCGCTGGCGCTGCCGGGCTTTTACACGGCCATCGCCATGTACCATCAGGAGATGATCCCCACGCAGCTGCTGCTCTCGGTCATCGCCTCGAAGCAGGACGTGCCGTTTTCAACGGCGCTGGAGCTGCTCGGTATGCTCGTCGCCTTCGAGCTCCTGCAGGAGGCCGGACTGCGCCTGCCCGATCCCATCGGCGACACGGTGAGCATCATCGGTGCGCTCATCGTCGGACAGTCGGCGGTCGAGGCGAAGGTCATATCGCCCATCGCGGTCATCGTCGTTGCGACCGCCGGTATCGCGGGCTACGCGCAGCCGAGTCAGGATCTGGGCGCGGCGCTGCGGCTGTGCCGCTTTGCGCTGGTGCTCGCGGCGATAGCGGCGGGGCTGTACGGCGTGGCGGTGTCGCTGTGCCTTGTCGTGTGGTATCTGTGTACGATCGACTCCTTCGGACGCAGCTACACCGCGCCGTGGTCGGGCGGGCGGCGGCACAATCTGCTGCGCACCTTCCTGCGCAGGCCGCTGCCGGAGGAGAAGCTGCGCGAGCCGGAGCTGAACACTCCCGACAGGAGGCGGCAGGCATGAGGAGGATAATATCCGCAGTGCTCGCGCTGAGCCTCCTGCTCACGGCCTCCGGCTGCTCGGGCGGCAGCATCTACTCAAACTACCGCGATATCGCCGAGCTTCTGGTCGTCCAGACCCTCGGCTTCGACCTCTGCTCCGGCAAAGTGCGCCTTTCCGTGGCCGCTGCGGGCAGCTCGGGCAGCGGCGAAAAGCCCGTGCGCCTGAGTGCGCAGGCCGGCACTCTGACCGAGGCGCAGGAGGAGCTGAAAAATCACAGCGGCGGGCTTCAGCTCTTTTTCGGGCACACCGCCTGCATCGTCCTCGGCGAGGAGGCTCTCAGCAGCGGTCTTACGCGCTTTTTCGACTGCATCGAACGCGATGCGGATCTGCGCCTGTGCATACCCGTGTTTGCCGTCTCCTCCGGCAGTGCCGCCGGACTCGTGCTCGGCACGGGAGACGGTGAGCACGACGCGGCAAAGCTCCTGCACGCGATAGCGGAGAATCTGCGCCGGAACGGGCAGGCGCACATCTTCACCGCCGCCGAGATGATCTCAGCGCTCGACACCGATGGCGCGGCGCTCATATGCACGGTCAAGACCATAGCCTCGGACGGCGGCACGGCGGCCATAGCGCCCGACGGCTATACTATTATAAATAAGGATCGCGCTGTCGGGCACATACCCGCAGAGCTTGCCTGCGGCGTGAGCATACTCCTAAACGAGGCAGGCTCGCTGCCGGTCACCGTCCAAGGTGCTGCGCTCCGGCTCGACAGCGCCTCCTGCAAAATGAGCCCCGAGTTCGGCAGCGGCGGCGCTCTTGAGGGGCTCACCTTCGATATCGAGCTCGGCGCGTCCATCGTCGAGGCTCGCGGCACCGAGGCCGGAACGGAAGCGCTCATGCGGGAGCTTGAGGCCACGGTGCGCGGCTGGGTCGAGGCGGTGCTCACGCTGCAAGCAGACTGCGGCTGTGATTTTCTGCACCTCGGCAGCCGCCTTGAAGCCATGCACCCACTCCGTCTGCGCGGCGCATCCGAAAACTTCGCCGATCTCGCCCCCTCCCTGCACTATACCGTCAATGTTTTTTTACAGGCGCTTTGACGCACCTACGGGTACGCTTATTGCGGTGGCACGGTGTCGAGGGTGCCGCGGAAACCGCGGCAAGCAGAGAGCTGATAGCCGAAAGCTGATAGCTCAAAGTGTGCGTTTTTTCACTGGCGCATTCAGTCTGCACCTATACGTTGATTGCGATGGCACGGTATCGAAACGCTGGAGAAAACAAGTATGTTTCGCGTCCCGCAAGTGCTGGGCAAGCTTTATCAGCACCGAAATCGGCGCACCATGCCTTCCCCTTACTACGAGGGGAAGGTGTCAGCCGTAAGGCTGACG
>CAVFCI010000109.1:0-3038 GCA_963620985.1 Hallerella sp.
ATGTCCTCTGTCCAAAATGTACCCCCTCTGTGTCCATTTTTAGCTTACCACTTCACAGTTGCTTCCCGTTTCCTCCTGCGCGGTCAAAGAGGGCAGAACGACCCCGCCCAAACACTTCACTGAGGATACGCTGCTCTCTGCCATGGAGACGGCGGGCAAAGAGGATATGCCGGAGGATGCGGAGCGGCGCGGGCTGGGAACCCCCGCAACAAGGGCGGCGGTCATTGAAAAGCTGGTGGCCGCAGGCTTTGCGGAGCGCAGAAAGGCGAAAAAATCTGTACGCCTCGTTCCCACCGAAGCGGGCGTTTCCCTCATTACCGTGTTGCCCGAACAGCTCCAGTCCCCGCTGCTCACCGCCGAATGGGAGCACCGCCTCAAGGAGATCGAATGCGGCGAGCTGGGCGCGGACGAATTCCTCGCCGGCATCCGCGATATGGTCGCAGCGCTGGTTCGGGACGCTGCGCCTGTGGACGGCGCAGAGGTGCTGTTCCCCTCCGGAAGGCCGATTGTGGGAAAATGCCCCCGCTGCGGCGCGGATGTCACGGAGAGCAAAAACGGCTATTTCTGCGAGAGACGAAGCTGCAAGTTCGGGCTGTGGCGGGACAACCGCTTCCTCGCCGCCAAGAAGATCAACCTGACGAAGAAGATGGCCTCCTCGCTCCTGACACAGGGGCGCGCCTACGCCAGCGGTATCTATTCCGAGAAAACCGGCAAGACCTACGACGCATTCATCGTGCTGGAGGACGACGGCGCGCGTTCCTCCTACAAGCTGGATTTCACCAAGTGACCCTCACAGGCTCCCGCACGGGCGGTTTATTCCCCTGCGGGAGCCGCTGTTTTTACCATGACTTGAAGGAGGTATGCACCCAATGGCTGAAAAACAGACCAACAAGGAACGGCTCAAGGACATCACCGACAGCATCGAGACGGGCATAAAGGAGCTGTTTGAGAGCGACAGATACAGGCAGTACCTTGCCACCATGAGCCGCTTTCACAAGTACAGCGTCAACAACACCATGCTCATCTATATGCAGCGCCCCGACGCCACCCATGTGGCGGGCTTCAACAAATGGCGCGACCAGTTCGGAAGAAGCGTCAAAAAGGGCGAAAAGGGCATTAAGATCATCGCCCCCACGCCCTTCAAGAAGAAAATTGAAGAAGCAAAGCTCGACCCGGACACCAAGCTCCCCATGCTGGATGCTGACGGTAAAGCCATCATGGAAGAGAAAGAAATCAGGATTCCGATGTACAAGCCGGTTACTGTTTTTGATGTGAGCCAGACAGCAGGCAAGCCCCTGCCGGAGCTGGCGGCGAACCTTACGGGGGACGTGCGGAATTACGAGGTGTTCATGGAAGCTCTGCGCCGCAGCGCGCCCGTCCCTATCGCCTTTGAGAAGCTGGCGGAGAATATGGACGGATACTTCTCCGTGGACAAACAGCGCATCGTACTCAGAGAAGGCATGAGCGAGGTGCAGACGGTCTGCGCCGCCGTCCATGAGATCGCACACTCCAAGCTCCACAATAAGGACGAAATCGGAGAAAAATATCAGGAGGTCGAGCTGTTCGGCAAGCCTGCGCTGTTCTCCAACGGGCGCATCGACCGGGATAAGCTGCCGGAGGGCTTGTATGTATATGACCTGCGCGGCTCAGATTACGATCCGGGGTTGCCCGTGACCATTCAGGAGCACGTTGTGGTGAACCATGCGGCAACCGTTATTGCCGCAGCGCCCATTGAGCTGCCGGAGCAGGGCTTTTTGTATCTGGGCGAGGACGGGCTGAACTTCACGGGCGGCGAGCAGACCGTGAAGGAGTTTCTGCACGCGCAGTACCCGGAAAAGGCGAAGCTCTCCCGTGCCACCGAGGAGATCCAGGCCGAGAGCATCTCCTTCGCCGTCTGCGCCTTTTATGGCATTGAGACCGGCGCAAACAGCTTCGGTTATCTGGCGACCTGGGCAAAGGACAGAGAGCTGACCGAGCTTCGCGCATCGCTGGAGACCATAAACAGAACCTCGTCCTCCCTCATTACGGATATCGACCGCCATTACGCAGAAATATGCAAGGAGCGCGGGCTTGATAAGGAGACGGAGAGCCTTGCCGCCCAGCCTGTGCAGGAGATCGCCGTGCAGGAGCCGGAGCCGGTCGCAGCGCCGGACAACGGCTGCGTCCCCGACCCTGCCATCTCCGTGGAGAGCATGAACGCCTACGGCTACACCGATTCCAATATGCTGCCGCTGACAAAAGAGCGTGCGCTGGAGCTCATGGAGCGGGATGTAAGCGTGTATATGCTCCATACGGACAACACCGAAGCCATGGCCTTCGATGCGGAGGATATCCGCAGCTTTGACGGCATTTTCGGCGTGGAAGCTGCCGAATGGGAGGCGGTCAAAGAACGCTTTGCGCCGCGGGACTATGAAAAGGCGTTTCTCGACAACCCTGCCGACAGCTTTGCCATCTACCAGCTCCGGAACAGCGGCGACACGGCGCTGCTTCGCTTCATGAGCTCCGCGTATCTGGAGCGGAAGGGGCTTTCCATTGAAAAGGAGAATTACGCCGCTGTCTATGCGGGCAGTCTCGACCGCAGGGGCGATACGCAGGACAGGTTGGACGCGCTGTATGAAACCTTCAACATCCGCCGCCCGGAGGATTTTCGCGGCCACAGCCTGTCCGTCAGCGACATCGTGGCGCTGAAGCAGAACGGCGTGGTATCCTGTCATTACGTTGAGCCGCAGGGCTTCAAGGAGCTGCCGGGCTTTCTCAAGCCGGAGAACTATCTGAAAAATGCGGAAATGGCCATGGAGGACGACTACGGCATGATCGACGGCGTGATCAACAACGGGCCGAAGCAGACCGTGGCGGAGCTGGAGGAACAGGCGAAGTCCGGCAAGCCCATCTCCCTTATGGAGCTGGCGCAGGCGGCGCACCGGGAGCAGGCGCAGGCGTCACGGCAGGAGAAGAAGCCCTCCGTGCTGGCAAAGCTCTGTCCTCCCGTCAACGAGCCGAAAAAGACAGCGCGTTCAAAGCGCGCGGAAAGAGAGCTG
>CAVFCI010000110.1:0-2872 GCA_963620985.1 Hallerella sp.
TCTGACATGCCACCGGCATGTCATTCACTCCCGCGCCGACGCTTCGCTACCCCTCAAGCTCCCCCGCTGCGCGGTTTTCTTTAAGCTGACAGGCGGCAGGGTTCAGCTCCCGTCAGCTTACGCAGCAGCATAGTTTTTTACAGTCTCACTGCATTGCTTTGCGCAGGCCCTCGGCAAGCCGCCTGCCCTCATCGGTCGAGAGCACACCGCGCAGTATGTCCTGCAGGGCTGCCATATCCCCGCTTTTCGCGGCGCGGCCTACGGCATCGGCATCGACAAGGCGGCTGACCGCCCTGCCGTCTGGCGACTGCGCCAGCTTCATGAGCGTGTCGCTCCTGCCACTTTTTTTGAGCTCTTCGCCGAGCTTTTCAATGTCCTTCATCACTATCACCCGCTCACATTATATTCATGCGGCGGCTCAGTCTTTACAAATTTATTTTTACAGGAGGCAGATCATGAAGATCGCCGTATTCTCAGACACTCACGGCTTTGCCCGCGGCATGGAAAACGCCGTTGCGGAATATATGCCCGACCAGATCATCCACCTCGGCGACGGTATGCGCGATGCCGAGGCTCTGCGAAAAAAATTTCCCACGATCCCCGTATGCTGCGTTCCGGGCAACTGCGACGGATATTATGACGGTGAGGAAGCCTATAAGCTCATACGCCTCGGACCGTACACGGCCTTTCTGACCCACGGCCACCGCTACGCCGTGCGCGGCGGCAAGCTCGACGTTCTGCTGTACGCCGCCGAGTGCTGCGGTGCTCAGATAGCCATGTTCGGACACACGCACAGGGCGCTGTTCGAGCAGATTGGCGGCATTTTCGTCTTAAATCCCGGCACGGCGGGCAAGCTGCCGTCCAGAACCTGGGCAAGGCTTGAGATATCGCCCGAGGGCGAGATAAAGTGCGAGATATGCGATATAACTTAGTTTACAAAAAAGCATAGATTATTTAATGCGTTTATATTATAATGAAACGGTATTTTTACATTAGGAGATTTGTTATGAAAAAATTTATTGCACTGGCGCTTGCCCTTGTGATGCTCTGCTGCTGTGCGGCGGGCTGCTCTGGCGACAGCAGCGAGGACACCGTGATGACCGTAAACGGTACGGCGGTCGGCTTTGACGAATACATGGCCGGACTGAATCAGGCCGTCAGCGAGCTGGAGGATCTTTATCAGAGCTACTCCGGAACGAGCGTCGATTGGGACGGCAAGTTCATGTTTGACGACTCGATGACGAACATCGAATGGTGCCTCAAGCGCGCAGGCCAGCAGGCTGCAAGATACCGCGTCGTCGAGGCCAAGGCAGCCGAGCTCGGCCTAACGCTCACCGAGGATCAGCAGTCGGCCATCGACGAGCAGATCGAGAGCATAAAGGAGCAGTACGTCACCTCCGACGACGATTCCGATACCCAGCTTCAGGCCTTCTTTGCCACCTACGGCTACACTGAGGACAGCTACAAGGAGCGCTGCCGCCTCAATTATCTGTACACCAATCTTTTCACCGAGCTCTACGGCGAGCAGGGCAGCAAGCTCAGCGATGAGAAGGTTCAGGCCTATGCCGAGGAAAACGACTACATCACCTCCGCGCACATTCTGTTCCTGACGACCGAGACCGTCACCGCCGAGGACGGCACGACCAGCTCGCAGGATATCTCCGACGAGCAGAAGGCCGAGAAAAAGGCCAAGGCAGAGGAGCTGTGCGCAGAGCTCAAGGCAATCACCGACGATACCGAGCGCTGGACGCGCTTTAAGGAGCTCATGAACGAATACAGCGAGGATCCCGGGCTTGAGCAGTTCCCCGAGGGCTACTGCTTCACGACCGGCAGCATGGTCGATGAGTATGACGACACGAGCCGCTCGCTTGAGGAATATCAGGTCTCCGACGTTGTCGAGTCGCAGTTCGGCTACCACATCATCATGCGCCTGCCGACAAAGGGCACCGACCTTGTTTCCTACTCCAACGGCTATCAGCAGTCGGTGGTTCCCCTCACCTACCTCGCAGCACCCGTCGAGTTTGACGCGGATGTCGCCGATTGGGCAAGCAGCGCAACGATAAAATACACCAAGCTTTATGACAGCATAGACTTCAGCCAGTTCATCACCGACGACGGCTTTGAGTTCCAGTCCTACGCGGACTACACCGCCGCACAGAGCAAGGAATCGTAAAGGCTCTCCGCCCCCGTTTTGATACTGACGGGGGCGCTTTTTTGACTCCGGCGCGGGTCGAGCCGCTGCACAGTTTCTGCCGTTCGTGCAGCCCTGCCCGTATGAGCGCTTGACAGAAGCGCATAAACGGTGCTACTCTCAGATAAAAGGCAAGGGATGGTGCGATAATGAGGATAATAAAGAAATGGATAGGCCGGCAGCCGGAGACGGCAGGCGAGGTAAAGCTTCTGGAGGTCTCGCAGGCCGAGATGTTCGAGCAGATGTATCCGCTGCTCGGCCAGCTTGCCCTTCACGCGACGAGCGGTCAGGATGTGGACTACCGGCTGTACTTCATCTGCGAGGATGGCCGGAGGATACTTCCGGTCGATAAGCCCAGTGTCATGAGCGGCGCGTTCAACGGCGGAGTAAGCCCTCTTGCCGAATGTGAGACAGTCTCGGCGGAAAATATCACCGAGCTCGTCGATACAGCGGCGCTGCTGCCCGCCGTTGAGGCCAGCGAATACCTGTTTAAATAAATAACAATATTAATCAACACGCTCCGCGACTTTGCCGCGGGGCGTGTTTCAGACTGTCAAAAAACCTATGCTGCTGCGTGAAGATATCCGCGCAGCGGGGGAGCTCGAGGGGGTAAGACCCGCCTCGAGTTAGATAAACCGCCGTCGAAATCCTTGAAATTTCAAGGATTTCGGTAAAAGCATT
>CAVFCI010000111.1:0-2850 GCA_963620985.1 Hallerella sp.
TCGTGTGCCAACAGGGATGCTCACGCCCCTATTGGAAACCCAGCGTCAAAGGGATATTCCCTTTGAAATCCCTCATTCCCATCGCAGGTGCATATACAAACTGCAAAATGTAGCTTGTAATGCCTGCTCAGAAAATGCAAAAGGAAGCAGTCCTATCACACGATACGCGCGTGTTAGAACTGCTTCCTTTTATTGAATTGCAGCATCGAACAGGCTCTGCAAAACCTGCCCAATACCTGGCATTGATGCAGGTAGCCCTGCTGCTCGAGTTTCTGTGTAGACATGCGCACTTCAATCCTATTCTGGGTCAAAAGTGGGGTAAGATAGCAGAAAATCTATCGCTCATGACTTTATGGCTCTGACACGGCAGCACTTGACAGAATTAGAACCGCAGGCTTGGTGCGCTTTATTCCTCATGAAATCCTGCCTCACAGAATATTTAAGCTAATTCCTCAATGTGTGCGAACAAGAAATCAATGAAATACTTACTTGCCAACGGTAGCGTATTTTTATCCTTTGCAATCAATCCCATTTTTCGGGTAATTGCCGGACGGATCGGGCGAATCGCTACCCGATAGGCTGTCTTTTTCAAAACCAACTCCGGCAGGATGCTGACGCCAAGACCTGTTTCAACCATAGAAAGAATGGAATAGTCATCGTGGACCCGCAGACGAACCGCAGGCTCTAATCCCGCCTGCTTGAAGGCCTCCAGCGGCTTGCTGAGACTGCCCTCCTCGATCACCAAAAACTTCTCCCTTGCAAGCTCCTCCAAGGTGACATACGGCGCGCTGGCTAACGGATGGCTCTGCGGCAGTACGGCGCGATACTCGCCCTCTTTGATAAAGCGGGCATTTGTGGGATTTGGCAGCACATCCATGTTGACAAAGCCAAAATCAGCTTCGCCGCTTCTGACCCATTCCGGTATGCTGTTGTTGTCGCCTTGGTGCAATATAAACTCAACATTAGGATATTTCGCTTGAAATGCCTGTATCAACTGCGGCAGCCAATGGCATGACACGCTGGAAAGTGTTCCGATCCGTATCGTCCCTGTATCCAGCCCGCGAATTTCCTTTGCGATCTCCTGCATGGCCTGATACTGCGAAACCGTATTTTGAATAGAGGGGAACAGCCGCTCCCCCTCAATGGTCAGATGTACGCCCTGACGAGAACGATACAACAATTTAATGGACAACTCCCGCTCAAGAGATGTGATCATCTGGCTCATGGCAGGTTGGGTATAGCCCAATACTTCCGCAGCTTTTGTGAAGCTCCCCAGCTCCACCACTTTTTGAAGCGCGATATATCTGTTCATTTTCATAACCTTTCTGCATGTTACATCAAGAAATATTTATTTTACTTATTTTGATCCATAGTATATACTAAAGGCAGAAGAAACGCAAGTAAGGAGTGAGGCTGTTGAATTTTGTATTGAATCCACAGAAAAATACGGCGCCAAGATCTGTTTCGGCTATTTCGAGATGGGCAAGGACACCGGCACTTTCATTTCACAAGGGAATGTGTGGTTATCACCCCACGCCGCTCAGTTCTTTGCCAAACAGGGCTGTATTGCTCGGCGTCGCGAATATCTGGGTAAAGGATGAATCGCAGCGCTTTGGATTAGATGCGTTCAAGGGACTTGGCGGCAGCTATGCGATTGCCCGCTATCTGTGTGATCGGGCGGGTATTCCCATGGATCAAAACACATTTGAGCTACTTTGCTCACCGGAGATTCAGACTGTGTTGGGGCAAAAAACATTTATTACCGCCACTGACGGAAATCACGGGCGCGGTGTGGCCTGGGCTGCAAAGCAGTTGGGACATCGTGCGGTAATTTATATGCCGGAGGGAACTGCTCATGATCGCTTTGATAGGATTCAGGAATTAGGCGCAAGCGTGTCTGTTCTTCCGTGTAATTATGATGACGCTGTGCGCTGCGCTGCACGGGATGCCGAGAAAAACGGATGGATCCTGATTCAAGATACTGCATGGGCAGGATATGAAACGATCCCGACCTACATCATGGAGGGCTATACCACTTTAGCCGGAGAAATTGAGGATCAACTGACAAATCAAGGCTGTTCCGGACCGACGCATCTGTTCTTACAGGCGGGTGTAGGAAGTATGGCAGGGGCAGTTACGGCATACTTTGCGGCGCGCCGGAAAAATGATTGTCCCATAATTGTTGTCGTAGAGCCCGATCAGGCTGATTGCCATTTCCGCACAGCATCAGCTAATGACGGAAAGCTCCATTCGGTCACAGGGAGTATGAACAGCATGATGGCCGGATTGTGCTGCGGAGAGCCTAACCCTATCAGCTGGGATATCTTGCGGCATTATGCCGCCGCTTTTATATCTTGCGGCGATGAATATGCCGCGTCCGGAATGAGACTTTTAGGGCGTCCGGCGGATGGCGATCCCATTGTGATCTCCGGCGAATCAGGGGCAGTCACTATGGGTGTATTCGCGGAGTTGATGCAGAATCCCGCTTATGCAAAGCAACGAGACTTACTGCATTTGGATCGCAATTCCCGCATTTTGCTGATCAGCACAGAGGGTGCAACTGATAGAGAAAACTATAATCGTATCCTGGAACGATAAAATTACCATTTATGAGATATGAGAAAGGAGCTTTGTTATGGAAAATTATCGCGAGCTGCTGAAACAAACCTCACAGCACGCACTTGAATACATCAGCACTATTGGGCAAAAGCCGCCCTTTCCCGATGAAGACGCATTACAGGCACTCAAGGTCTTTGATGACCCGCTCCCTGCGGCTGGAACAGATGCCGCCGCTGTGATACAGCGATTGCACGAAATTGGGTCGCAAGGGACAACGGCTGACATCGGGGG
>CAVFCI010000113.1:0-2559 GCA_963620985.1 Hallerella sp.
TTTTAAAATGCTTACGCTGTTTCTATGAAAAGTTATTTTCATATGAATCTATTATTGCTCTTGTGTATTACATTGCTTTCTATCCAGCTCGCTGGGCACCAATGTGCTCAATCCCCAAAGGGGATCGCTTTATTTACATTTCAGGTGCACCGCAGGAGGGTTGCTAGAGGGCTTGGCTAGCAATCTGTGGAGTGCGGCATTTTTAGGAGGTAGTCTATCTCTGCCAGATAGACTTCAGCTTTGGGAGATCCTTTGTAGTTTAGTAGTTCTGGACACTGTTTTTGGTTTTTGATTGTATACACTTGAGGTTATGTTTACTGTGATGTTATTGTGATGAATAATTATACTCTGTGTATGATTCCCATGCTGGGGAATCCGAGCTTTGTTTTCCCTCCGTTGTCACTGGTATGCGCCTTTTGGCGGGTGGCTTAATCGTGTGTTGTTACGATGTTTATATTGGGAGCACGACTGTGATGCCCCTTAATAAAGATACATTGATGACTGTTGCATTTGATTGTGGGTTTTATGGTTATCTTGTTTATCTAATGCAACTCTGAAATGATTCAATGTATGATGATGTAAAACGGAGCAATCCTGGATCCCTTCGGGTTAATGGAGTGGGTCGGGATTGCGGAGCCTTGCAAGCCCACGGGCTACCCAAGGCTAATGGGTAGACCGGGGGTCTGCGGCGAACTGACACGTGAGCCCGGCCGGGTAGGTCCGGGGCGTGACAGTTTAGTTGGTATCAGAGCCCCAGGTTTGTTGGGCTAAGGTTTTGTTTTAAAATACATCAGAGCCCAAGGTTTTAAGAATTTGGGTGTGTGAAATGATGTATTAACGAGTTTTGCTTTAAGTTGTAAGTTGATCCTTAGCAAATGTGGTTTGGACATACACCTGATACTAATTGTGAAATGTCAGGGGCTTGGGTCTTTCAACTTAATTGCGAATTCGTTGTAGGAGTGGGTAACTCCTTGAGATTTTAATTTGCTTAGGAGCGGGTAGCTCCTCGAGGTTTTAATCGATTTAGGAGCGGGTAGCTCCACGATGTTTTAAATCTCTTTAGGAGCGGGTAGCTCCACGATATTGTGATTGTTTTAGGAGCGGGTGACTCCTTGATGCTTTAATTGCTTGTAGGGCGGGTGGCCCTTGAATGTTTTAATTGCTTGTAGGGCGGGTAGCCCTTGAATGTTATATTGCTATGTGGAGTGTGTGACTCCTGCTTGATGTGATGTGAAAAATGTTTTCGAAAACCATCAGGAACATGTCCAGAACTCAAAGGATCATAAGGACAAGTCTAGAAAACTCTAGGTTTTGTATAAGTTCATGTCCAGTAATGCATTATGTCAATCAATGCAGAGAAATCAAAATGCAACACGACGAGGGGCAGGGTAGTCCCGGGAGGCAGGCCACTTCTTCAGCCTCACGGGCCTTACCACAGGCACAGGGACAGGCAGGTCCCTCAGCACCAGCTCCTCCAGTTGCACCTGTGATGTTCTCTCAGGAGCAGATGGTGGCCATTATGGAGATGATGAGGTCACAGATGGCAGCTGCACCACCAGTGGCTCCAGTTGCAGGACCACCAGTGGCTCCAGCTGCAGGACCACTTCTAGCCACCCAGGGGATGACTGCTCCACCCCCAGTAGCAGTGCCAGCAGCAGGACCAGCAGAAGCACTGCAGAAAGATTTGCTGAAACACCTCAGGACAGCTATGCAGCTGGGGTGTGAGAAATTTGATGGCACCATTGATGCTTCTGTAGCCCAGGAATGGCTCAAAACTGTGTCTGATGCAGTTAGAGATATGGGGCTAAAGGACCAAGAAAAGATTGTCATAGCCAGCAGGTTGCTCAAAGGAGATGCCCAGATTTGGTGGGATAGTGTGAGAGCTGGCTATGATGATAATGTGACTTGGGAGGATTTTGTGAGGGAGTTTAATTCCCAATACTACACCAAGCTGTACCGCAGCCAGAAAAGACAAGAGTTCTTCAAACTGAGGCAAGGTAACAGGTCTGTGGTGGAGTATGAAACTGAGTTGAGGGCATTGGCAGCCTTTGCCCCAGATGTTGCCAAGTCTGAGGAGGATATGTGTGCCAAATTTGAGGAAGGACTGAAAATGGAACTCAAGGAAAAGCTGGTTAGCACCACGGTGGTGAAGTACAAGGATTTGGTACAGTTAGCCTTGAAGGCTGAAAGACTTCTGGGGGAGAAGCACAGAATCAAGGACAATCATCAAAAGGGCAAGAGGAAGTCTGAGTACTCTCAAAGCCAAGGGCACAAGAAGGGCAAGGGTACAAATGCATCTGGAGGACATCCTACAGGATCTGTGGTGAGTGCATCTGTACAGCAGCCCAGCAGAGGGGGGACACCCTCAGGCAGTACCAAGGCAAAGTCAGGAAGGACATGCGGGAATTGTGGAAAGAAGCATGAGGGAAAATGCTGGGAACCAACAACTTGTTTTTATTGTCATGAGCCAGGGCACATCAAGAGGGACTGCCCTAAGAGGGCAGCAGCACAGTCAGAGCAGGTGGGCTCAGTGCAGGCACCAGCGCAGAGGGGCAGACC
>CAVFCI010000114.1:0-2534 GCA_963620985.1 Hallerella sp.
GGTCGATGGACGCTCTGCTCCATCGACCCTTTCCTTGCCCAAGTCTGCGGCAAAGTGAGACTTGGGGATGCGTAACTCCGTATGTGCTGTGCCTTGGCACAGACTACGACATACATACGGAGTTCCAAGTTCCAAGAACCAAGAACCGTTTAGGTTGAAGGGGTTTGGGGCTTGCCCCAACCGCCGCGCTTAGCGCGAGCGGAAGGCAAGGAAGGGTGTGCCGCCGCACCCTGACGCGCAGCAATCTCGACCGCTGGGAGGATTGCGGAGAAGCCCCGCAGGGCACGTCCTTAGCGCAGCTAAGGTCTAACGTGCTAGACTTTAGTCGGCTAAAATCTGACGCAAGGCGGTTCCGACATGGCACACATAGCGAAGTACAAGGCAACCTCGGTCGGGCACATGCTCGCCCACTACAGGCGCGACGAGTCCAGTCTGAAGCGCGACAACATCGATCCGGAGCGCGTGAAGAACGACATAATCGTTGCCCACTACAAGAACGAGTACGGGAAGCTCGTTGTGGGGCGCGTGGTGCCCCGTGAGGGCGAGCCGAACTGGGGCACGGTGGAGCGGCGCATAGAGCGCGTGAACGAGGCTCAGAAGGCCGCAGGGAAGCGCGCGACGCGCAAGGACGCGGTGGTTATGGCCGACGTGGTGGTGACGCTTCCCGACAACGTCGGCGAGGACGATGAGGATAGGTTCTTCCGTCTCACGTACACGTACCTGTCGAACAAGTTCGGCATCGATAACATGATGGGCGGCTACGTTCACAGGGACGAGGTGCTTAAGAACGGCACGCCCGCCCGCGACCACATGCACGTGCCGTTCACGCCGATTCTGGACGGCAGGTTCAACTACAAGAAGATGTGCCCGAGGTCGTTCTACCAGAGCATGCACAGGGAGCTTGGGGACTACCTGGAAAGGCGTATGGGCTACCGTCCAGAGGTCGAGCTTGGCTATGAGACGCGTGCGCAGCGCGTGTACACCGACAAGTCGGTGGACATCGACAAGGTGCGCGGTGCGGTCGATAGGGCGGTCGTGTGGCCAGCCGAGGACGAAGCGCTGCGCATCGTCGTGGCGGCTAGGGAAGAAGCCGCCGCTTTACTGTATGACGCCGAAGAAGAAGCCGCCGCTTTACTAAACGATGCCGAAGCGCGAAAGGCGGAGCTTCGTTTTGAGATCGAAGATGAGCAAGAGCGATTGGAGTGCCTTCGGCGCGAGACGGCAGACGTTGCGCGAGACGTTGACGAGCTGGAGTCCATCGCTGCCGATGTTCGGCGCTTCGACGCTGCGGGACGGCGTGACAAGGGCACAATCGTCGATAGCATCTGCGCTCGCTGCGATGGACTCGCGAGACGATGCAGGGCGGCGCTTGAAGGCATTGAGAGAGCGATAGAGCGGATAGGGCGGGCGATGCGACCTCAGGCACCGACCTTCGACGAGCTGGCGCGAGAAGCGCGGTTGGCGGCTGATGCATGGAATCGCGACCACGCTGCGCCACCGACAAACAGCAGGTCGCGGTGGCGGGCGCGCTAACAGAAAGGGGAGCCTGAAGGCTCCCCTTTCTTGCCGACGACCCTGTTATAATTTGGGTCAGTGCTTTGAGTGCGCCAACACTCGCAGCACGCATATCAACCGAGGTGGAGCTCGGCGATACACCAGCATTATAACAAGCTGGCATATCTCCCAGAAGCCACCTCCCCAATCAGGGAGGTTTTTTCATGGCAACGAACAGCAAGGAAACGCAGAAGAAAGCTGATGCCAAGCGCAAGGGCAAGCGTGCCCGTGCGTGGTGGGGCGTGCTCTATCCAGAGTCGGCGCCAGAGAACTGGCGCAGCATGATTGCGGACGATTTGGTCGAAACTCTAATCAGCCCGCTGCATGACAAAGACGTGCTGCCGAACGGCGAGCCGAAGAAGCCGCACTATCACGTGCTTATCAGTTTCAAGAACCCGACTACACGCGAAACCGCGGCGGAGACGATGAAGCGCTGGGGCGTTGTTGTGCAGGAGCATTGGCCGAAGCCGGGCGAGCCTGATTCGTTCAAAGTGAAGGACTTCCGACAGGCGGCTCGCTATCTGTGCCATCTCGATCAGGCAGACAAGCACCGCTATGAGATCTCGGATGTGCAGAGCATCGGCGCAATCGACTATGCGGCGCTTGTGATGAGCGCAACTGATGAGGACGCGATGCTCGATGAGATTTTCGACACCATGGACACCTACGGCTTGGACAGCTACCCCGCCGTTGTGCGTTGGACGCGCAACCATCATCCAGAGTGGAAGCCCATCGTTTACCGCAAGTACACGCGTCAGATTAGCGAGTACGCCAAGGGTTTGAGCTTTGAGAACAAGCGCGGCTATGCCGCTGGTGTCGATGCGGTAGGCGGGTCAATGGAGCAATCGGCGACCACGGGGGCGTAGCCCTCGTTCGCAGATTGCGGAATTGACGCGGCGGTCAAGCCACAAGACCAGACTTGATTAAGGGTCGATGGACGCTCTGCTCCATCGACCCTTTCCTTGCCCAAGTCTGCGGCA
>CAVFCI010000115.1:0-2482 GCA_963620985.1 Hallerella sp.
TCAATACCGAAAAAGCCCCATACGCGCCGTCCGGCAGCATTGGTGATCTTGTTGCAGTATTCCAGATTGTATCTGCTCTGACTGGCGATCACACTATCGCTGAAGCTGCGGCGCTTTAACGGCGTCAGATTGTTTTCCTCGCACCACATCCGGTAAATCTCGTACAATTCCTTGGAGCTGATGGTGCAGTCTGCTTTCAGTCGGATATAGCCCTCCGATTCCAGAAAATCAAAGACGTTGTTGTTATCCCGCTTGACTGCCTCCCGATTATCCCGTGTACGCTGGCTCTCCGTGAACTTGAAGTTGTTGGCAACAAGCCGCTGTAAGCCCTCAAATGCCCACAGGAAGATACTCTCGACTTCTGCTTTCATTTTTTCGGCAAGGTCAGGATCATCTACCCGTCCCGTAGGCTTTTCCTTGGTGGTCAGTACAAGCTGGCGACGGTAAAATCCGTCGCTTCGGTCATAGAGTGCTTGCAGATCGCCATTGGAGAACGCCAGCAGGCGGGCAAACATCCAACCCTGATAGCTCTGCTTGCCCTTGCGCTCCAAATCCATCTTGCCTTGGGCGGTCACGATGGACTTGACGTAATTGGTCTGCCGCAGCGCTTCCATCCGCATATCGTCATCCACACACAGCAGAATGTGTTCCAGATCCGCGCGGGCAAAACGGTTTTCAGAGATTTTGCCGATGCTGCCGTCCTTCATGTTACCGCCGAGAAGCGCACCCAGCACAGCGCCGATTTGCGATTTTCCTTCGCCGCCGTTTCCCTTAATCACCATCATGCGCTGCCCCTTGTTGCTGGGGATCAGGCAATAACCGATAAACTCCTGCAAAGTGGGAATGTCCTCCGCGTAAAGAAGTCCATCCAGAAAGGAAAGCCACCGAACGGGAACCGGTGCGTCAGGGCGGTATGCCATCGGCAGTCTGCTCCGCACAATGTTCGGTCTGCCCTCGGTGAAGCTACCGTCCACCTTCAAAGTACCGTTTGCCAGATGAATTCTATCTGCCTCCGGTGCAAAGTCCTCTACATGAGCCGCCAGCTTCATCACTTCCAGAATGTTGGTGATCTTGCGGGGGATATTGTTCACGGCGCAGCATTTCAGTTCCTCATAGATTTCACCCCGAAGCGGCAGATCATCGGTCACTCTGCCGTCCGGTGTGAAAAAGGCACCGTTGGCAAAGATGATTTTCCGGCTGCTCAGAAATTCATCGCAGAACAGCGCCTCATTGATATTTGTGCCGTCAAACCAGATTGGTACGTCCAAATTAGCCGATTTCCGTTTCGCCACGGGCTTCCACCTCCTTTGCCAGCCGTTTTAGGCGTTCTTCCAGCCGGTCGATCATGCCGTCCTTTTGAAGCATATCCACGGTTTTCACGCGGATCTCCAATTCCGCAAAGGTTAAAATATCTGTCAGATACTCAATATAATCGAGCATCTGGCAGGCTTCCACGAAGCGGTCATCAATGGTATCCTCCGGCGTTTTGGGCGCGTACTGCACCTTCCAACGCTCCAAAAGGTGCAGATAATCGCACAATACCCGCTGGCAATACAGCGCCTCTTTCTGGAACGCCTTTGCCAGCGGGTATTGCGGCTTCCGCAGCGCTGCTGCGGCAGGGGGCTTGTCCGGGTCAATCCCGAAGTCATACGCCAGCTTCTTCGCCGCGTCATAGCTGCTCAGGTTGAACAGCCTTGCTACAAGGTCGATCACGTCACCAGTTGCCCCACAACCGAAGCAGTAGAAGTAATCCTCGTTCAGCTTCATGCTGGGTGTGCGGTCATTGTGGAATGGACAGCAGACCATGTTGCCACGGTTTACTTCCAGTCCGTAGTATTCGGCAGCCTCTTTCACGGAAACTGCCATTTTGATTTGTGCAAATAAATCCATACCTGTTTTCTCCTGTAAAATAATTGAACTCCGCCGTTCTGCCCGATGCCGTTCCTGCCCGAGAATCTCACTCCGGCGTTTTGGTTTCCTTGGCACGCGGAATGCGGTACTTCTCCGGAAAGCATATCCTCATCGGACGGTCATGAAATTTTTAAGGTGCTGTGTGGTTTACGTCTAAATTTTAGTAAGAAAACAGGCGCTTTCCCGTATATCCGAGAGGTAGGAAAAGAGGGATGAAAGTAGGATTTTTCCACGCTTTTAGACAAAAACGAAAAAGCATGATATAATACAGAAAAATGTGAAAAGGAGGCTGGTGTATGCAAGTTAAGCTGACAATCGGGGAACGTTTGAAGGATTTACGAACAGCACAAAAGCTGACGCTGGAGCAGCTTGCCGCCGAGGTGGGCATCTCAAAATCCGCACTCGGCAAATATGAATCGGATAACGGTAAGGACATCAGCCCGTACAGCATTTTGGTGCTGGCTGACTATTACGGTGTTTCCTGCGACTATCTGATGGGACGGACGGAAACAAAAAATCACCCAAACACAGCTCTGCATGAGCTGCATTTGGGTGATGATGCAATCGAGGT
>CAVFCI010000116.1:0-2355 GCA_963620985.1 Hallerella sp.
GCGGATTGGCGTGGTTGGAAGTTCATGTGGCCGTTCGCGTTGGTGTTCGTGTTCGTGTTCGTGATCCCGATCGTGTACGCGGTGTACATCAGTTTCTTCCAGAAGCGGATGATCGGCGGCACGCGGTTCGTGGGTCTCGACAATTACGCGCGTCTGTTCCATGACCAGCAGTTCTGGAGCTCGGTCGGCAGGGTCGCGCTGTTCACGGTGGTGCAGGTGCCGGTCATGCTGTTCCTGGCCGCGGCGATGGCGTTGGCGTTGGACTCGATGAAGCTGCACGGCACGAAGTTCTTCCGTATCTCCACGTTCCTGCCGTACGCGGTGCCCGCGGTGGTCTCGACCCTGATCTGGGGGTTCATGTACGGCGCGAAGTACGGTCTGGTGGGTTCGTTCAACTCGTTCTTCGGCATGGATCTGGACGTGTTGTCCCCGTCGGTGCTGCTCGCGAGCATCGGGAACATCGTGACGTGGGAGTTCACGGGCTACAACATGCTGATCTTCTACAGCTCGCTGTCCACGATCCCGCATTCGCTGTACGAGGCCGCGTCGATCGACGGGGCGAGCGAGTGGCAGATCGTGCGTTCGATCAAGCTGCCCGAGCTGCGCGGCAGCCTGGCGATCACGGTGATCTTCTCGATCATCGGCTCGTTCCAGCTGTTCAACGAGCCGAGCATCATGCAGAACATGGTGCCGGGCAACGTGATCAACTCGTACTACACGCCGAACATGTACGCGTACAACCTGTCGTTCGCGGGCGGGCAGAGCAACTACGCGGCGGCGCTGGCGATCACGATGGCCGTGATCACGATGGCGATCGCGTACGTGGTGCAGCTGCGCAGCATGAAGGACCAGATGCGCTGACGCGCCGTCCGGTCCGTCCGGTCCGGGGGCGTCCCCTCCGGCGTCGGGTCCCGCGCGTCCCGTGCGCGGGCCGGCCGGTTCCGGGGTCCGGTCTTCCAAGGTTTTCGGTCTTCCGGTCTTCCGGGGTTTTCGGTCTTCCGGTCTTCCAATTTTTCAGGGTTTGTTTTTTCGGGTTTTCCGTTTTGGGAAGGAGCATGAGATGGGTGTCGTACTGCATGAGGGCGATGGCGGCGTCAGGGAGCGCGAGAGGGCCGCGAGGAGGGCGGAGCGCGAGCGTCTGAGGCGCGTGGCCAGGGACGAGGCCGCGGAGCGCAGGCGCGCGGCGAGGAGCGGGTTCGCGAACGTGGCGAACCCGAGGCGCAGCGTGCCGCTGACGCTGGTGTGCGCGCTGTTCGCGGCGTACTGCCTGTTCCCGTTCGTCTACCTGCTGGTCAACGCGACCAAGACGCAGTCGGACTTCACGTCCACGTTCGGTCTGGGGTTCGGTTCCACGTTCGCGCTGTGGGACAACCTCGTGACGGTGTTCACGTACGACGGCGGTATCTTCGGCCGTTGGTTCCTGAACACGATCCTGTACGTGGTCGTGGGCGCGGGCGGCGCGACGCTGCTGGCGATCATGGGCGGCTACGGGCTCGCGAAGTTCCGTTTCCCGGGCCGCCGGGCGGTGTTCGTGGTGATCATCGGCGCGATCAGCGTGCCGGGCATCGCGCTGGCGGTGCCGCAGTTCCTGCTGTTCGCGAAGCTGAACCTGACGAACACGCCGTGGGCGATGATCATCCCGAGCCTGGTGTCGACGTTCGGCCTGTACCTGATGTGGATCTTCTCGGACCAGGCCGTGCCGACCGAGCTGCTCGAGGCCGCGCGCGTGGACGGGGCGGGCGAGTTCCGCACGTTCTTCCAGGTGTCGCTGCCGCTGCTCGCGCCGGGCATCGTGACCACGGCGCTGTTCGCGATCGTGGCGACGTGGAACAACTACTTCCTGCCCCTGATCATGCTCAAGGACTCGGACTGGTATCCGCTCACGATCGGTCTGAACCAGTGGAAGGACCAGGCGAGCACCGCGGGCGGGCAGGCGATCCAGAACCTCGTGATCACGGGTTCGCTGGTCACGATCGTGCCGTTGGTGATCGCGTTCCTGTGCCTGCAGAAGTACTGGCAGTCCGGTCTTTCCGCGGGCGCGGTCAAGGAATGAGCGTGGGAAGGACGGGGAAGATGGCGCGACGCGGGGAGCATCGTTGGCCCCGGCCCCTGGACGGGCGGCCGGAGCGTGTCTGGTACGGCGGCGACTACAATCCGGACCAGTGGCCGGAATCGGTGTGGGACGACGACGTCCGTCTGATGAGGCGGGCGGGGGTCAACACGGTGGCCGTGGGGATTTTCTCCTGGGCGCGTATCCAGCCCGCCGAGGACCGGTGGGATTTCGGCTGGCTCGACCGCGTCATCGGCAAGCTCGGCGAGGCCGGCATCGCGGTCGACCTGGCATCCGCCACCGCT
>CAVFCI010000117.1:0-2321 GCA_963620985.1 Hallerella sp.
GGTGGCATGTCAGAGCCGCGCCGTGACCGAGCCGCAGCGAGAAAAGGCCCGCCTCAAGTTAGATAATCCGCCGTCGAAATCCTTGAAACTTCAAGGATTTCGGTAAAAGCATTTTGAAAATTTTCAAAATGCTCGGCGGAAAAGTGCAGTCAAAAAAGTCCCTCGAGGGACTTTTTTGACAAGCTGCGAAAAGGCCGGTTTCCGGTCTTTTCTTTTTGCCTGTCATACGGTATAATCGTAAAAAAGGAGCTGAGATAATGAACGATTTTGAGCGCGAATGGAGCAGGCAGCTTGCTGCCGAGAAAAAATATATTGCCGAGCGCGAAAAGCGCGGCGACAGCCGCCTGAACGCATTCTTTCAGACCAAGATGCCAGAAAAGCTCAAGGACACCCTCGATACTGGCTTTGCCAAGGCCTTTGAGCTCATTTTCGCAAAGGGCACGGGCGTTATCGAAAAGACCTACAACCGCCGCGATATAGAGCGCAGCAGCCGTGTGCGCCGCATAATAGCGAAAAATAACCCGACAAAACGCACGCTGCGCGACGCAGCGGGCGGCAGCTCGGCGCAGAAAACGAAAAACACCGTGCTCTCCGGCGTTTCGGGCATAGGCATGGGGCTCATAGGCGTCGGGATCCCCGATATACCTGTGTTCACGGCCATGCTGCTCAAAAGCCTGTATGAGATATCGCTCGGCTACGGCTACGATTACGACGAAATGCCGGAGAAGTATTTTATCCTGCTCATCATAGGCGCTGCGCTCCGCTACGGCGACGAGCTCAGAGCCGCCGACGAGAGGGTCAACTATTTCATCGAGCACGGCGCGCAGCCCGACGAGGAGACGATGAAGACCGAGGTGAGGATCGCTGCCGAGGGATTGTCCGGCGAGCTGCTTTACATGAAGTTTTTGCAGGGCATACCCATCGTCGGCGCGGTCGGCGGTGCGTATGACCCGATATACATAGACCGCATCACACGCTATGCGGACATGAAATATAAGCGCAGATTTCTCCATGATATAAAAAATCGCTGATCCTTCCGACAAAACAGAGCGCCCGAGCGTTATATATACGGAGAGAGGAGAAGCGATATGCCGGAAAACCCGTGGTTTGAGGCGTTTTACGAGCGCAACTATAAGCTCGTGTACCGCCTGTGCTTTACATATATGAAAAACGCTGCCGAGGCAGAGGACTGCACCGAGGATGTGTTCGTCAAGGTGCTCAGCGGCGGCTATACCTTCAATGATGAAACGCACGAGAAAAAGTGGCTGACCGTTACGGCCATGAATCTCTGCAAGGATCGCCTCCGGCACTGGTGGCGCAGAAAGCTAACGCCGATAGACGAAGCGCCGGAGATAGCCGATGAAGGTGCTGTGCTTTACGATGAAACGCTCGATATAGTCATGAAGCTGCCCGAAAAATACAAGGATGTCATATACCTGTATTATTATATGGACTGCAAGACCGACGAGATAGCACAGCTGCTTAAAAAGCCGCCGTCAACCGTGCGCAATCATCTCAAAGAGGCGCGGGAGCTGCTGCGGCGGCAGATAGGAGGTTTTGAGCCGTGAGTGATAATAAAATTAAAGACGCGATAAGCTCCGTCGAGCCGGAGGCCGGCGCAAGGGAGCGGATGTATCGGAATATCATGGACAAGGCGGCACGGCAGCCGAAGAAAAGCGCAAAGCAGCCGCTGCGCCTCAGCCGCTACGCCCTGCCGGCAGCGGCCTGCCTCTGCATTGTGATAGCCGGCCTTGTGCACTTCCTGTCGCCGGGCGGTGATATCGACCCGAACGAGGAGATAGTCATGGGCGGCAACCCCTTTGCCGAGGTCGAAAGCGCGGAGGCGTTCAGGGAGCTTTCGATAACCCTTGACGCTCCAGAAACCGCGCAGAATGTCGCCTACGCGGTCATAGACGGCAAGATAGCGCATATGCAGTTCGAGCTTGACGGGAAAAGCTACATTGCCCGCGCCTCGGCGCAGGACGGAGATTTTTCTGGGCTCGCCGGTGAGGAGAGCCTTATTGAAACGGTGGACGCAAAAACAAGCGCTGTGCTCAGCAAGGTGCAGTCAGACGGTGCAGACTATTATAAGATAGTCTGGACAAACGGGAAGGTAAACTACTGCCTTTACGGAACCGACGGCGCGGAGCGCGAGCAGCTCATATCCGCCTACGAAGCCCTGAAAAAATAACAAATTAAAATAAAACGGATCATGTCGGAAGAAATTTTTTAAATTTCTTCCGACATGAGACTGTCAAAAAACCTATGCTGCTGCGTAAAGATAACCGCGCAGCGGGGGAGCTCGAGGGGGCAAGACCCGC
>CAVFCI010000118.1:0-2219 GCA_963620985.1 Hallerella sp.
TGAATTTGAGAACACATAGTTGGTATATCTTGGATTACATGATTGATGTGTCCTTGAGGTAATTTTGGTGTTTCTAAGTGGATCTTAATTTTGCTTTGTTGGAATATATGATTGATACAAGGAATATGAATTATCTTAGATGAGGATAACATGATTGTGATATATCTATGGATAGTGATTGTATCTTTGCGTGATATAATCTGGAAGTAAAATGTCATGTTGGGGTTATGATTTACTTCAATAATGATAAGTGTATGATGTTACATTGGAAATGTCAATTATGATTGAAGTATCATATTATGACAGGATGGTTGGTTTTAGACATCCCAGGGATATAGGGAATTTAAATTTTTGCGATATAAGAGTCGAGTGCACGATATCTGACCGACTTATTTGTGGATTGGCAGATATGCCTCCGCGAGGTCGTCCGCGGGGTCGTGGTCGCGGTAGAGTTGGCGATAGAGGCCGAGCACGAGGAGCATCCGCCGCAGCTGACGGTGTTCCTGAGGTTCCAGCCTTGGAGTCACCACCTCGTGATGCTCCAGAGGGACCAGCTGAGGCTTCTAGCGTCGCACCAGCAGCAGCACCGCCACCACCTCCACCCGCAGCACAGGCAGCTTCCGTCGGACCGAGTGGACAGGCTGGCATACCCGCAGGATTAGTGGAGTCTCTTCAGAGCATTGCGGCTATGTTCGGCACCTTTGTTCCACTTATGCAGGCTCAGATGGCTCAGGCTCAGGCTCAGGCTCAGCCGCCACCACAGGCACCTCCTGCTCAGCCTGCTGTTCAGATGGATGTACCTCAGGGGCCACCACCAGTCGCAGCAGACCCTCCCAGAGCACCTAGACCTGATCCAGCTCCCCAGCCAGCTGCTACCCCTGCTGCAGCCCTGTTGCCACTTCTCCCAGATTCTGACTCTGAGCAGTCAGCAGGTGTTCCCGTTGACAGGAGACGCATGACTGCACTCTCCAGACTTGTCAGGGAGGCCAGATCGTTGGGATGTGAGTCTTTTACGGGCGAGGGGGACCCGCAGAGGGCGAGGGAGTGGATTGAGGATATTTCTGATCTATTGGGGAGGATGGGTTTGTCTGATGAGGACAAACTCGAGGTTGCCACACTTTTGTTGGAAAAGCCCGCTAAGACTTGGTGGACTAGACTGAGGAGGCAGAGCATTGCACCTCCGACTTGGAGTGTTTTCCTGACAGCTTTTGATGCTCATTTCTACACTCCCTATCAGCACGATAGGAAGCGTGAGCAGTTCCTGGAGTTGAGACAGAGGGGTCGTACTGTGGAGGCATATGAGCGAGAGTTCACTGAGATTGCTGCACTGGTTCCGGAGCTGATTCCATCAGACAGATATCTGAGCACCCGTTTCTATCATGGACTGGATCAGGAGATACGGGACAGGATGACATTTCATCGAGATCCAGACTTCAAGACAGTGTTTGAGAATGCATTGTGGGTTGAGGAGTCACTTGGAGGACGACGGACTAGATCACAGTCAGAGAAGAGGAAGGGCACTTCAGGGGGCAGAAAGCATAAGAAGAAGGCAAGGAAAGACAAGCAGTCCGGGGAGTCCTCTGCACCCGCACGTGATAGGGCACCTCCACCTCCACCTTCAGCTCCACCTGCTCGAGTCACAGCTCATCAGGACACCTCCAGAGCGAGACAGCCACCTCGGCAGTGTACTCGCTGTGGACGTGCACATTTTGGGCAGTGTCGGACTCCGAGGTGCTATGCATGTGGTGAGATCGGGCATATCCGACCTGAGTGTCCGAGACGAGGGGGCGCAGGGACAGCAGCATATCACACTCCCGGACAGGCTTCAGCTCCCAGGGGCTCCCAGCAGCGAGCTCCTACTGCCACCCAGACTCCAGCTGGCCGACCACCTCGGCATACTGACTCGGCGGGGCCGAGTACACAGCGGGCCCAGACTCGATCTCAGACCCGAGTGTTCGCCTTGACCACAGAGGATGCTCAAACTAATCCGGATGTCATCACAGGTGATCCCACCACTTCCCGTTGATCTAGTTGTATTTCCCTTTTTGAACTCACTTGGAGTTGTGTTAGGTCGCTTTGCTTGTTAGGTTTGCTTTGCTTATGATGTTTGTTTGCTTGTTAACTCCAAACTGATGTTTGAAGTCTTAATGAAATTTAGGACATATGTTTGTGTTTGGGCAATCTGCATGTGTGCTGATCGATACGGGGTCCCACCGATC
>CAVFCI010000119.1:0-2216 GCA_963620985.1 Hallerella sp.
TCGCTGCGGCTCGGTCACGGCGCGGCTCTGACATGCCACCGGCATGTCATTCACTTCCGCGCCGACGCTGCGCTACCCCTCGAGCTCCCCCGCTGCGCGGTTATCTTTACGCAGCAGCAGAGGTTTTTTGACAGTCTGGTCAGCCTTACGGCTGACACCTTCCCCTCAAGCTCCGCAAGGGGAAGGCATGGTGCGCAGCAGCTTTTGAGATGCTGACAAAGCTTACTCCGCACCTGCGGAACGTGAAACGTACTTGTTTCCTCCGTTGCTTCCGGTCGTGCAACCGCAATAAGCGTATAGGTAGGTGCGTCAATGCGCCAGTAAAAAAGCTGCACACTGTCAGCTATCAGCTATCGACTCTCAGCTATAAATATGTTTATAGAATTTTTTGTTTTTGTTCATGCCTTTGTCACAAAGAACGTGTATTATAAGAGCACAGGATCGAAACGAGCTTGATCGGAGGCCGTCATGGACAATAACAGAGACAAGAGAAAAGATGCTTTGTCCGACGACACCGGTGCAGACGGCGAGTATCATTATGTGCGCCCCGAGCAGCGCCTGTACGAGGACGCGGAGTTCGTCCCGCAGGACGAGGCGACCGAGGTGCCCAATTACTACGCCCCCGAGGAAAAGAAGCCCCGCGAAAAGACGGAGAGCGCTCCGCAGCACGGCGGCACGCTGAGGCTGGCCTGCATATGTCTTATGTGCGCGCTGGTCGGCGGACTGGCCGGCGGCTATGTATCGTGGAACGCACTCAGGGACAGCGACGCTGCCGTAAGCGCGACGGAGGCACCCGCCAAGACCATCGTCAGCACGACCGGCAAGACCGTCAGCACAACGCCGTCCTCGGCAAACGATATCTATCAGCTCGGATGCAGCCAGACGGTCGGCATCTCGCTTGAGAGCAGCAGCTCCAACATTTTCGGTCAGCAGAGCGCGAGCGCCGTCGCAGGCACGGGCTTTGTAATAACCGCCGACGGCTATATAATGACGAACTACCACGTCATCGAGTCGGCGCAGAAAAACGATAAAAAGATCAATGTCCTGTTTAAGGACAAATCGAGCTACGAGGCCAAAATAATCGGCTTCGATCAGGATAACGATGTTGCGGTCCTGAAGATCGAGGCATCGGACCTGACCCCCGCCGCCATCGGCAACAGCGACGATATCGCCGTGGGCGACTGCGTGTTTGCCATCGGCAATCCGCTGGGCGAGCTTGATTTTTCAATGACCTCGGGCCGCGTGAGCGCGCTTGACCGCAGCATCACGACCGACCGCAACAGCGCCGCGATAAACATGTTCCAGTTCGATGCCGCCATCAACTCCGGCAACTCCGGCGGACCTGTTTACAACGAAAGCGGCGAGGTCATCGGCATTGCGACCGCAAAGGTCGGCTCCTCCGGCGTGGAGGGTCTGGGCTTTGCGATCCCGATAAACGACGCGGCGGATATCGCAAACGAGCTCATCACCAAGGGCTACGTCAGCGGTAAGGCGTATATGGGTGTGGATATCGACAATCGCTACACGCCGGTGTACGCGCAGTACTACGACATGCCCGAGGGCGCGTATGTGTACAATGTCGAGTCCGGCAAATGCGCCGAGAAATCGGGGCTGGCCGCCGGTGATATCATCACCGAGGTCGGCGACGAGACCATCGGAGGCTACTCCGACCTCAGCGCCGCAATAAAAAGCTACAAGGCCGGCGAAAGCGCACAGCTCGTCATTTACCGCGCCGGTAAGTACGAGACGCTGAACATCACCTTCGACGAGTCCGAGCCGGATGCCGGTACTAACGGCGTCAACGAGTTCGGAGTGTCCAGCATCCCGCGAAAATAACTATGCTATGTTTCTTCTCCTTTATCGGGAGGACTCTCTCTCTTCCTCCCGACATATATCCTCTCTATTTCTCCAAAACAAAAGGCCGCAGCTTCTGCTGCGGTCTTTTGTTTTTTTGGAGGCGCTTTGAGGCTGTACCTATACGGTGATTGCGGTGGCACGGTGTCGAGGGTGCTGAGGAAACCGCGGCGCTGACACGCCAGTTGAGAGTGGAGAGCTGAGAGCTGACAGCCGAAGGTGTTCGCTCTCCGAGCGAATGAAATTAGATTTGTGCGGCAAAGCCGCACCTCAATAATGTTGCGGCTAACGCCGCGATTTGATAAACACCTCATCCGTCGGCTGTCGCCGACACCTTCCCCTCGTAGTAAGGGGAAGGCATG
>CAVFCI010000120.1:0-2214 GCA_963620985.1 Hallerella sp.
AGTGTTTCCGGTCGGGACACCGCAATATGCGTATAGGTGCAGACTAAATGCGCCTGTAAAAAATCAAAATCTCAGGAGGAGCTCGCGGTCGATCTCGACGCCGTTTTTGAGGTACACGCGGGGGACGCGCTTACTGACGGCGCAGACGAGCTCGTAGGGCACTGTTCCGGCGAGCTGCGCGAGCGTCTCAACGGGGTTATGCTCACCGAAGATCTCGACCTCGTCGCCCACGCCGACATCCGGCAGCTCGCTGAGGTCTATCATACTCATGTCCATGCATATCCTGCCGCGCAGGGGCGCGGGGCCGGAGCCGGTCATGATGCTGCATCGGTTGGACAGGCAGCGGAAGAAGCCGTCGGCGTAGCCGTAGGGTATAACGCCGATGCGGGTCTTCGCGCTCGTGCGGAACATGCGGCCATAGCTGATATCCGTGCCCTCGTCGTAAATTTTTATCGTGTTTATCATGGCCTTGAGCGCCATTGCCGGACGCAGGCCGAGCTCTTTGGCAAACTCGCCGTAGCCGTACAGCAGCAGGCCCGGGCGCACCATATCCATGTACGTCTCGGGATACCGCGCGACCGCGCCGGTGTTGGCGCAGTGGTGCAGCGCTATGCGGCGGCCAATGCGCTGCTCGACGGCGGCGATCGTTGCCTTGAACAGCTCAAACTGCCGCTTCGTGTATTCAACATCGTCCCCGTCGAGCTCGTCGGAGACGGCAAAATGCGTAAAGATGCCCTCGACCTCGAGGTTCGGCATATTGCAGCTGTCAACGATGCCGTCAACGCCCGTTTCAAAATGCCGTCCGGCGCAGAGCACGCCGAGGCGCGACATGCCCGTATCGACCTTCATGTGCACGCGCAGCACTCCGCCGAACGCGGCGGCAGCGGCGTTGTACTCGTGCGCCTTGGCAAGGCAGGTCACGGTCTGGGTGATGTTGTTTGCGATGAGGTTCGGCACCTGCTCGGTGGGCGTGTGGCCGAGGATGAGTATGGGCATGACGATGCCGTTTGCGCGAAGCTCCATTGCCTCGTCGAGGCTCGACACCGCGAGATAATCCGCGCCCAGCACCTGAAGCGTGCGCCCGACGTGAACAGCGCCGTGGCCGTAGGCATCGGCCTTGACAACGCCGAGGAACTTAACGCCTGCGCCGGTGCGTGCGCACAGCGCTTCGTAGTTGTGCCGTATTGCGTCAAGGTCGATCTCTGCCCATGTTCTGCGGAGAGTGGACTTCATGCGATCACCTTCATCCCTGAATGCTGATCGTGCCGCCGGCGGTGACCTGATCTATCGCAACGCCGCCGTACCTGCCGTTGAAGGTCCACGACACGGACACGGGGATGGAGGTCGCCTGACCTGCGGGCACGGTCACCTCGATGCTGCGGCTCGTGAGCAGGGCGTTGTTGCGGGTCGTCTCGCTCTTGTAGTCAATGGCGGGGTTCGTGAAGGCGTAGTCCACGCCCGCGACGGTGATAACGCCGCTGTGCGCACCGACCGAGAAGGTGTAGGTGCTGAGGATAACGTCAAGCTTTATGGTGACGGTCTCGCTGTTTTGCGAGGTTGCCGTCCAGTTGGCGTACATTATCATTTTCGTGCCGGTGCTGCTCTCGAAGCTGCCGGACTGATTTATCGTGCGGTTTATGACCTGCTGTGACGGCTGCGGCGAGGCCGACGGCGCGGGAGACGTGCTCGGCGCGGGAGTCGCGCTCGGCGAAACGCTCGGGGACTCGCTCGGCGAGGCCGAGGGGCTTGC
Organism: Hallerella sp.; assembly: GCA_963620985.1. Taxonomy (GTDB): domain Bacteria; phylum Bacillota; class Clostridia; order Oscillospirales; family Oscillospiraceae; genus F23-B02. Next base: position 1,751 of record CAVFCI010000120.1, read on the forward strand.
GCTCTCCGTGGGAACGGGAGTCGGCGTTGAGATGACGCTCGGCGTGAGCGCGGGGGTGGGCTGGGCGCTCTCAGCGGGCAGGCTGTCCTTGATGTCCCTGCCGGTGAGCCACGCGGACAGCGCGGCTATTATTATCAGCACCAGCACGAGCGCGATGAATATGTTGATCTTGTGCTTGCTCATAGCTTTCTACTCCGATCTGCCGCCCTGCGGCAAGTGTTGCTACGATTATATACCATCGGCAGCGAGTAAGTCAATTCCTCGCGGCGGGAGGCCGCAGAAAAACGCGGTATGGAAAAAGCCATACCGCGTTTTTCTGCTGACCAACCTGTTACGCTTTATATGAATTTGTGTTTGCCTGACGGCAAATGATTTGATAAACACCTCATCCGTCAGCCTCACGGCTGACACGGCAGAAAGTCAAGCAAGTGCAACAAAAACCTCGCGAGGGGTTTTCCAACCGA
>CAVFCI010000121.1:0-2108 GCA_963620985.1 Hallerella sp.
TCAAGGCCATGCGCAAGGACGTGCTTGCCAAGTGCTACGGCGGCGACATCACGCGCAAGAAGAAGCTGCTCGAAAAGCAGAAAGAGGGCAAGAAGAAGATGCGCCAGCTCGGCACGGTGCAGATACCGACCGAGGCTTTCCTCGCGGTGCTGAAGCTCGACGAATAAAAGCAGGTTGTAAACTAAAAGTTGGGGTACCTGGGTAAACCCGGGTACTCCAACTTTTAGCATGTTGAAAAAATAAGAGTAGAGCATAACAGAAAAATCCTTTAAAATGAAGCTGCTAGACACCACAAGAAAGGACGCTGTATGCTCTATGAAAGATAATACCTCAAAACTGCTCGGATTGGAAGATGTAATCGTAAAAAATGTTTATGAAAATGAAACCGGCTGCTGCATAGAGCTCGAACTGCCCCGGAGGAAGCACATCTGCCCGCGCTGCCAGGGCGAGACAGAGCGCATTCACGACTACCGAATCCAGCGAGTCAAGGATCTGGACATGCACGGAGCGCATACATATCTGTACCTGAGAAAACGTAGGTACGTCTGCGGTGCCTGCGGGAAGCGGTTCTATGAGAAAAACAGCTTTCTACCCCGGTTCCACAGAGTGACGAACCGCCTCGCCGCAAAGGTGATCTGCGACTTCAAAGACCTGCGCTCGGCAAAAGAGATCGGCAGCAAGAACAATATCTCAGCTCAGACCGCGCTGAGGTATTTCAAGCTCGTGAATTACTCCTGCAAGGAGCTTCCGGAGGTATTGTCCATAGACGAGTTTAAGGGCAACGCGGGCGGAGAAAAGTACCAGACTATCCTGACCGACGCGAAAAACAGGAAGATAGCGGACATACTTCCCAACCGCAAAAAGGGCGATCTGATCAGGTATTTCCTTGCATTTGAGAACAGAAAAGACGTGAAGTATGTAGTGATCGACATGAACCGTTACTTCAAAGAGACCGCTGAAATATGCTTCCCGAACGCAAAAATAGTGATTGACCGGTACCATGTAGTCCGTCAGGCCATATGGGCGCTTGAGAACGTGCGAAAGACAGAGCAGCAAGCTCTCTCGTCCGCATGGAGAAAGTTCTGCAAGCATTCAAAGAGATTGCTGTGCAAGAGCAAGGAAAAGCTGAAGGATGAGGAACGGGAGCAGCTGCGGATCATCCTCGGCCTATCTGCACGTCTTGAAATAGCTTATGATCTGAAGAACGACTTCCTGGAGTTTATGCACTCACCGGATTCGGCAACAGCAAAAGAGAGATTAGCCTTATGGCTGTTCCATGCGGAAAATAGCCGCATCACCGAATTTGAAGCCTGCATCACCGCTGTGCGCAACTGGGCCGAGTATATCCTCAACAGCTTCGATGTCCCGTATTCCAACGGCTTCACCGAGGGCTGCAACAACAAGACCAAAGTACTCAAGCGTGTCTGCTTCGGCGTCAGAAGCTTCCCCACATTTAGGAACAGGATCCTCCACTGCGCTTCATGACCGGCCGGGAAAGATAATGATCGCGTTTGAATAATCCTTCCAATCCAGCTCCTGACCGCAGCGGTCACAAAAGTGCTGGTATTCCCGGTCAAGCGTCAGTTTGCAGTACGGGCATACGGGATAGCAGCCAAGTCCACAGATAAAGCGGCTCTCTACAACAGACATGGGTAGCCTGGGTTCCGACAGCGGCGGGACCCTCAGCAGCTCGTTCGGTGTGAGCTCAAGGCCGACACACAGCTTCTCAAGGGTAATGATCGATGCGTTGGTCTGTCCTCTGGCAACGCTGCCGAAGTATCTCGGGCTGAGGCCGCAGAGCTCTGCGGCTTTCTCGTAGCTGAGAACACGGCTGCTGCACAGCTGAAGGATAGACAGGGATAGATTTTTTGAAAACATCTTTTTCGCTCTCTTTCTATTCAAGATGCTTTCAGATTAGGAGCAGCATGCTGCCGCCTCAAGGAACGATACTGCCTGTTTTTTACTTTTTCTCTTTTTTCTTACAAAAACTCTAAAATCTCATGCGGCTATTTTATTATGCAGCAAAGGCGTGGGCACCACGCCGCCCACGCCTCTACTGCTATTTTTTCGTTTCGCTCTACCCCAACTATTGACACAGAGCCTTTTTT
>CAVFCI010000122.1:0-2009 GCA_963620985.1 Hallerella sp.
CTAATGCCGTTAGGATTGGAGATGAAGATATGTTCCACAAGGGACTGAACAAAGAAATCATTGTTGATGCAGCCAAAGAGCTGATTGAGGAAACCGGCTTCGACGGGTTTTCCATGCGTAAGCTGGCGGATAAGCTGGAGGTCAAAACAGCGTCGCTTTATACGCACATCGAGAGCATGGAGATGCTGTTCACCGAGGTCGGCTTGTCTGCATTAAGGCAGCAGCGTGACTGCCTGCTGGAAACAATCGGCGAAAAGCACGGCGACGATGCCGTATCTGCGCTTGCGGAAGGCTACCGCCGCTTTGCTCTTGAACATACCGAGCTGTATAAGCTGATCATGCAGATGCCATCCGGAAATGACGAGGTTTTGAAAGAAGCGGCCGCCATGACCGCCGAGCCGTTTATGCGTGTGCTCTGCGATTATGATCTATCGGAGGAGTGCAGAATGCACCGCCAGCGTGTATTGCGGGCGATGATGCACGGCTTTGTGTCTGAAGAGCTGGCGGGATATTTTTCGCACTATCCCGTTTCGGTCGATGAAAGCTATAGGGCTGCTGTAGCCTGCTTAATAGACGGACTTCATAAAGAGGAGAGCGAGCTCCTTGGCTGACGATAAATCCTTGCTATTTGCCGAGACCCCAGTCAGAAAAGCCGTGCTGACACTCGCCGTACCGACGGTCATCAGCCAGCTCATCACTGTCGTTTACAACATGGCGGATACCTTCTTTATCGGTCAGCTGAACGACCCGATGCAGGTTGCCGCCGCAACCATTGCAATGCCGTGCTTTATGTTTCTAACGGCGTTTGCAAATCTGTTCGGGCTTGGCGGGTCGAGCCTGATCTCCCGTTGCCTCGGTTCGGACAACAAAGAAAAAGCCCGCTGTACAGCTGCCTTCTGCATCTGGACGGGAATTGCCGTTTCGTTTCTCTACGGCATCGGCATTTTGCTCTTGGAGCCGGTTCTGTTTCCGATTCTCGGTGCAAAAACGGAAACATGGGCTTATCTCAAGGATTATGTTTTCTGGACGATCGGCGTCGGTGCTGTTCCTACCGTGATGAATGCGGAATTTGCGCATCTGATCCGCTCGGAGGGATATTCCAGACAGGCTGGTTTCGGTGTGGCGCTCGGCGGCATTCTGAACATCGCACTCGATCCGCTGTTTATCTTCGTGTTCCGGCTGAATATCGCCGGTGCAGCGATTGCGACCATGCTTTCCAACCTGATCGCTATGCTGTATTTCATCGGTTTCCTGCTGCATATCCGCAAGAAGTCTGTAATTACGCTGGATCTGAAAAATTATTCGGTAAAACAGAAAATCCCGCTTGAAGTGATGACGGTGGGACTACCCGGATTCGTGATGACGATGATGTCAACCATCTCCAATACGGCACTCAATCATATCGTTGCCGGTTATTCGACCACAGCCATTGCGGGCATGGGCATTGCCAAGAAGATTGACCTGCTTGCCTACGCCATTGCGCAGGGTATGACGCAGGGAACGCTCCCACTGATCGGCTACAACTACTCATCCGGCAATCACAAGCGGATGAAGTCGTCCATCAGGACGGCGTTTGCTTACAGTCTGATTGTGGCAGTTTGCGGAATGGTGCTGCTATACTTCTTCGCCGCTCCCATTTCGGGCAGCTTTATTTCCGATGCCGAAACGGTCGGCTACGGGCAGAAGTTTTTGAAGATTATCTGCCTTGCCTGTCCAACGACAGCAGTCAATTTTATGTGCATTACCGTCTTTCAGGCAATCGGGAAAAAGATACAGCCGCTGTTTCTGTCGCTGCTGCGTAAAGGCAGTCTGGATATCGTCTTTATGCTCCTGCTCAACAAAACAATGGGCATCTCCGGCATTGCGTGGGCAACACCCTTTGCCGACTGGATCGCATTTGTAATCTCAGTGGCACTGATTATCCCAAGCCTGAAGCAGCTAAGCAAATAACAAACACTCGCAGATATATATTCTCGCAGCCACCAGGGAGAAATCCCCGGTGGTATTTT